>DASTMK010000373.1:0-15194 GCA_035714225.1 Bryobacteraceae bacterium
TCGCGGCTCAGAAACAAAGGCCTTACGGAGCCGCGCGCATCAGCAAGCGGTCGTGACTTTTGAAGCAAACTTCCGTGACAGAACATTAGCGTGAGAAGTAACTGCGCACCGGAGCGGGAGGCTGGGTGCCGCGCATTGCGAGCCAGAGTATCTCGTTCAATTCGTCGTCGTCGATCAGGTCCGCCTCGCTGAAATCGAGGGCGAGCGACCGTGCGGCGGTAGGCGAGTTGGCCGGGTTCCGGTCGTTCAAAGGAACACGGGCGGGCACGGCCTGGTACGGCTTGAAGTCCGGTTTTCTTTGAAACGCCGCCGACATCGGATGGGCGCCGGCGTCGAAATGCGTCATCGGCCCCACGCCCAGAAGGAGTTCCATCGTCCTCAACATCGAGGTTGTGTTGTACATCGTGCTGTCGATGGCGCCACGCCGGACATAAGGAGAAATTACGAATGCAGGCGAGCGGTGGGAATCCACGTGGTCGGGACCATTCTGCGCATCGTCTTCCAGAACGAAGATAGCGGTCTTCGGCCAGAAGCGGCTCTTCGTAATGCCTTCCACGATCATTCCAAGAGCCAGGTCATTATCGGCCACATGCGACGCGGGAGTCAGCCTTCCCGGCGTGGTGCCCTGGGTGTGATTATTCCCCAACCGGACCAGCACGAAGCGGGCCCATTCGCCCTTCTCCTCATGTTGAGCGAGGTCCCGCAGAAAAGCCCGCGCGCGGCCAATATCCGGGTAATCCAGCTCATACGCGCGATACTCCAGGCACGTCACCGGCTTCAGAATGGAATCCAGCACGTCTGCAATTTGTACTCCGTCCGCCGGTGCCGGATTCTTGTGAACCCCGAGATAACCGTAGTTCCGTATGGACAATCCCTTTTCGTGAACGTGCGTCCAGAGATAGCCGTTTGGTGTCGCCGCGGCGGGCTCCTGACCGAAAAGGTAACGGTGCGTTCCGCGCCTGCCGTATCCGTTGGGCCAAACCCGCTGCGTGAAATCCGGCGCGATGGCGGCCATGGACCAGTTGTGCCCGTCGGCGCTCACATCGGCGCTTACATAAAAGTTGTCCAGCAGAACAAATTCGCGAGCCAGTTTGTGCTGGTTGGGAGTGATGTCTTCGCCAAACAATACCAGCGACGGGTCGCCGTTGCCTTTGCCCAACGCTCCCAGCACTTGGTCGTACGTGCGATTTTCCTTGATAATGTACACCACGTGCTCGATGGGCGTTTTACCGCCCGGGCGCGATGGAATGGGGTTATTGCGGCCGGTGCCGGCATCGTCCAATTTCGAATCGCGGTATGGAGAGTTCTCCAGCACCGCTTTGGTGTAAGAGGCGAGCTCCCGGTCGCCAAATGGCGGGATGAAGGACGCGCTCCCGATCTGGATGCGGCCCACGTACTCTACTTCGCCCGTACCCTGAGATTGCGGGACAGCACGCCGGACCGGGCTGGGCCCGAGCGGGTTCGGATAGGAGCGTTGTCCGCGGCCGTTCAATACCACCAGAGTCCCATCGGGCAAAACGGTAGCCTCGGTGGGATACCAGCCCGCGGGAAGGAACCCCAACACACGCGCCGCCGGTTTCGACGTGTCAACCACCGCGACGGAATTTCCATCGGAGCAAACAACGAACAGCCGGGTGAGGTCGTGGTTGAATGCCAGCGCGCTCGGCGTCATACCCACCGGCTGGCGGGGCGTCAGGGAAATATTGATCTGCTCGGAGGGTTTCCATTCCTCTCCCTCGCGCGAGAGTACGTACACTTTGTTCGTGTTCGCCGCCGCCACGAAAAGCCTGCCATCTTTCCACGCCATGGCGGAAGGATGGGCGCCCGCATCCAGACGCGACCGCACACGGCCCGTCGCAGCCTCGTGCTCGACGACCGTGTTGTCAGCCCAATTGGAGACGAAAAAGGACTCGCCCTCGGGATGGAAGATAATGCGATACGGCCGCCTCCCCGTCTCGATGTGCGACGGCGCCGAACCGGAAGCGAGGTCCACGCGCACAACGGAATCGTGATACAGGTTCGTCGCGTACAGGACATTCCCACCGGGCGCTATCGCCACATCTCCGATGAAAGCGCGGGCTTCGGAAGAGAGTTGCAGAACGCGTGCCGGTTCGAGTTTGCCGTCTTCAAATGAGAACTCGAAAACGGAGCCGCTGGAGCCTCCGCCCGCGTAAACGCGATCGCCGCCGGGATGAAACGTCAGGCCCAACCAGCCATCCTTGACGGGAACGCGGCTCGTCTCCTTCATGGAGGCTACATCCAGCACGCTAATGGACGGTGGCTTGTATCCCGCGTTCAACACCAGCAGGTGCTTGCCATCCTTCGACAGCGCGCACGACATGGGAAACGTGTCGAGCGGAACCTGTTTTCCGGCGGGCCGCGATTTCCACCCGCTGACGAGCAGATAGCCGCCGTCAATGGGACCGGCCTGTTCCCGTGGGGCCGGCCGCGAGCTCAACACCGCCGCGAGACCTATAACCGCGAAGAGGGCAATCAATCGTATAGGCATGGATGTCACCTGGCGAAAAAGCTGCGAACGGGCGCCGGCGGTTCAGTACCGCGAATCGCCCGCCATAATATATCGTTCAGCTCGTCATCGTCGATGCGATCGGCTTCGCTCAAGTCAAGGCGTGCCGAACGAGCGGCGGTTGGGGATGACGCAGGGTTCCGGTCATCGAGCGGCATGCGCGGCTTTTCCGCTGTGTACGGCTTCAAATTGGGCTTGGCTTGAAAACAAGCCGTCATCACACGCGCACCGGCATCGAAATGGGTCATCGGCCGCAGCCCGAGAATCAATTCCATGGTTCGCAACACCGAGGTCGTATTGTACATCGTGCTGTCCACCGCGCCGCGCCGGGCGTACGGAGAGAGGACGAATGCAACCGAACGGTGCGAATCCACATGGTCCGGTCCGTTCTGCGCATCGTCTTCCAGAACAAAGATGGCCGTCGTTGGCCAGAAGCGGCTCTTCGATACAGCCTCAACGATCATTCCCAGCGCATAGTCGTTATCCGCCATCGCCGAGAGTGGAGCGATTTTGCCTGGCGCGGTGCCGGAGGTATGATCGTTGCCCAGCCTGACCAGCAGCAACCGCGGCATTTCACCGGATTGTTCAAACTGCGCGAGATCCTCCAGAAGAACTTTCGCGCGCTCGATATCGGGGTAATCCATATCAAAGCCGCGATACTTACGGTTCGTAACTTTGTCGAGAACGGGATCGCGAACGGAACCCACCTGTATGCCGTCAGGCCCGGGCTTGGGCAGATTATTCACAAAGTAGCCATAGTTGCGCATCGACACGCCCGCCGCGGCGGCGTTGGTCCACAGGTAGCCCGCCGGAGGAGTGGCTGCGGGTTCGGTTCCTTCGTAATCGTAGTGGCGGCGCCGCCCTCCATAGCTGTTGGGCCACAGCTTTTGCACGTAGTCGGGAGCGATCGCCGCCGTCGACCAGTTGTGCCCGTCCGCGCTAACGTCGGAATTGACGTAGAAATTGTCGAACAGCACGAAATCCCGTGCCAGCTTGTGATGGTTTGGGCTTGCCTTTTCGTCAAAAAGCACAAGGGACGGATCACCGTTCCCCTTCTCCAGGCCGCCCAGCACTTGGTCGTACGTGCGGTTCTCCTTGACGATATAGATGACGTGCTGAATGAGCGACGGAGCGCCGGGCGAAGGCGGAATGGGGCTATCGGCCGGCACATTCACACCGATCAGTTTCACGTCTTCATATGGAGAGTTGGCGAGAACCGTGGCTGTATACTCCTCGAGCCGTTCGTCGTTAAACGGCGGAACAATGGACGCGGAACCGGTCTGCAAGCGTCCCACGTATTCCGGGGCGGCTGTTCCCTTGTGTACAGGCTCCGGCCGCTGCGCGGGATTTGGTCCCCGCGGATTCGGGTACGACCGCAAGCCGCGTCCGTTCAGGATCACAAGCGTGCCGTCTTTCATCGCACGCGCCGCCGTCGGATACCAGCCGGTGGGGACAAACCCCAGCACCCGGCTTCGTTGGCCGGTGACGTCCGCCACCGCAACCGCATTCGCGTCGGAACAGACAACGTACAGCCGCGATTCGTCCGCGTTCAGCGCGAGTGCGCTGGGTGTCATGCCGAGCGGCTGGTTGGGTGTCATCGCAACGTTGATGGATTCGATAACCCGCAGATTTCTGCTCTCGTTGATGTCGACGACATAGACACGGTTCGTATTGGCCGCGGCAACGAACATGCGCGCGGTCCAGGCGGGCGCTGCCTGGCCTTCCTCGACCGGCGCCTTGCGGCTGCTCCAAACGATGTCCGTAGGGTGTGGTCCCAACCGGACGCGTGCCAGAATTTCTCCACTCTGGGCATTGTGGTGCAGCAGCGTTCCATCCACCCAGCTCGAAACAAAGAATGATTTCCCGTCAGGATGGAAAAGAATGCGATAGGGGCGGCGGCCGGTTTTGAAGCGCTCGATGACCATTCCGGATTGCGGGTTGATCACAAAGATCGTGTCCTGGTAGAGCCCGGCGGCATAGATCAGGCGGCCATCCGGAGACAGTGCCACATCGCCAATGAAATCGCGGTGCGACCTATCCTTTTCCGGCACAATCGGGAACGTGCGGGCGGGCTCCAGCCGCCCCTCAGGCGAGATGGAGTACTCGAACACGCTGGCTCGCGATCCGCCGCCTACATAAACCTGTTTTCCTTTCGGCTCGAACGCAAGGCCAAGCCAGCCATCCGGTACCGGAGTTCTCCCGATCTCTTTCATAGACGCCGCATCGAGAACCGAAATCGAAGGAGGCTTATAGCCCCCATTCAATACGAGTAGAAACGCGCCGTCCGGCGAGAGTGCCGTGGACATTGGAAAGGTGTCCAGCGGTACCTGACGGCCCGCGGGCTTGATTTTCCAACCGCTGTTGAGCAGAAAGCCTCCGTCCGGCAAGGGGCCGGGCTGTTCGCGCGGAGCAGGCTGCGACGTCAGGATGGCTGCCAGAACCAGCAGCATGGCGGGCAGAATAAACTTCATTCCAAAAACCTCTGAGCGATGGGGAAACGGCGGCCAATACCAAATGCCTTGCTTGTCACTTTCAAGCCGGGCGCAGCCTGGTGGCGCTTGTATTCGTTTCGATCTACTTTGTTGATGATGTCGCGGACCAGTTCCCGTGGGAGTCCAAGCTCTTCGGAAATCTGCGCGGCGGACTTAGCGTCTTCGACATAGCCTTTCAGAATATCGTCAAGCACCGCGTATTCGGGAAGACTGTCCGTATCCTTCTGATTGGGGCGAAGCTCGGCGGAAGGCGGCTTGACAAAAACGTTTTCAGGAATGGCTTCCGGGTGCCGCTGATTGGCGATGCGGGACAACTCGTACACCAGTGTTTTCGGCACATCGCTGATGACCGCAAGGCCCCCACACATATCGCCGTAGAGTGTGCAATAGCCGACGGCGAGTTCGCTTTTATTCCCGGTTGTGAGCACCAGCGCGCCCCATTTGTTGGATAGGGCCATCAACATGGCGCCGCGGATTCTCGCCTGGATATTCTCTTCCGCCACGTCGCGAGCCGCTCCCCGGAAAAGCGGATCGAGAGCTGCGAGATAGCTCTGGTAGACCCCATCGATCGGCAGAACCTCGAAACCGATGCCCAACCGCTCCGCTAAAGCACGGGAGTCCGCAACGCTGTGTGCGGAAGAGTAGGGTCCGGGCATGGTGACACCGAAGACATTTTCGCGACCCACCGCATCCGCGGCGATGACGGCGACAAGCGAAGAATCGATGCCGCCGCTCAAGCCCAGCAGCACACGCCGGAATCCACACTTTTGAATGTAGTCGCGCGTTCCGAGCACCAGGGCCTCATATACCGCTTCACATTCGTTGTGCAGGTTCTCGTTTCGGTCTCCCGATCCGGTATCCAGATCGAGCAACACCAGGTCTTCCCGGAACGAAGCGGCGGAAGCGATGACTTCAGCTTCGCGGCTCATAACGAAACTGCTTCCATCGAAGACAAGCTGGTCATTACCGCCAACCTGATTGACATAGACGACCGGCACGCGATGATGGCGCGCGGTCGCGGCGAAGATCTCCCGGCGTAACTTTCGTTTGCCCATGTGGTAAGGCGAAGCGTTGATAGTGATCAACAACTCCGCGCCGGATTGCACCAGCTCATCCACGGGGTCGCGCTGGTAAAGGCGCCGTTCCCAATACTGCTTGTCGTTCCACGCGTCCTCGCAGATCGTAAGCGCTATTTTGCGGCCCCGCAGGTTAACAGCTGCCTGCCGTTCGGCCGCATAGAAGTACCGGGCTTCATCGAAGACATCGTAGGTGGGAAGGAGCATCTTGTCCTGATGGAAAATGACGCGGCCCTTCTCGATGATGGCGGCGCTATTAGTGATCTGTTTTCCCGGCACGCCGTTGGCCCGCCCGGCATAACCGGAAATAATCGCTATGTCGAGCGACGCGGTCTCGGCAGCCAGCCGCTCCAGTTCGAGCAGGTTTTTTTCGATAAATGCGTCCTTTTCCAACAGGTCGCGGGGAGGATATCCGGTGACAGAAAGTTCGGGGAAAACGATCAACTCGGCGCCGTGGCCGGCTGCGTCTTTGGCGAAACGGACCATCCGATCCACATTGCCCGCCAAATCGCCCACAGTCGTGTCGATCTGCCCCAGCGCAATTCGCATGGAATTCACTATTGTACTAAGCGAGTCTTACGTTCCGATGACCGGCTGCGGCAGTGTGCAGGCTCCTGATTTCGCCGGCGCGCCGAGCCCGGCTATTCCGTCCTCAATGCGGCAATCGGATCAGCGCCCGCCGCGCGCCGGGCGGGCGCATAGCACGCAATCAACGACGCGGCGAGGAGTAGAATCGCTACTCCCAGGAACGTCATGGGATCATGCGTGCCGACACCAAAAAGCAGGGTTTCGAGGAGCCGTGTCAACAGAACCGCTCCGGCGAGACCAATCGCGATGCCGATCGCCGCCAACCCGAGTCCTTGCCCCAACACCAGCCTGAGCAGACTACCGGGCGGGGCACCCAGCGCCAGCCGTACACCGAATTCATGCCGGCGAAGGATAACGAGATAAGCAAGCACACCGTAGATGCCAATCATCCCGAGAGCTAGCGCGATAGCGGCGAGAAGAGCGAGGGTCCAGGTTCTGATCCGTGTGCGAGCGGAACTCATGCCGACCCAATCGCTCATCGTGCGAAAGCCGTAAGCCGGCAATGCGGAGTCAATCTCCCGGAGTCTTTCCCTGATCAGGGAAGCCGCCGCGGCAGACGATCCACTACTGATCTTCACAAACAGGGCAAAAACCGCGAAGCGGCCGCCTTGCGATATGGGAAGGTAGACGACACGTTCGGGAGGATCGGCCAGGCTCTTCATGCGCACGTCACCGACCACGCCGATGACCTCTCCGGCAGCGTCATTCAGACGAAGTTGCCGGCCAACCGGATCGCTGTTGCCATACAGACTCAATGCAGCCTGCTGGCTAAGTACGAAGACGCGGCGTCTGGCCGTGTCATCCTCCCAGCCGAAAATTCGGCCGCGGAGAAGAGGGATGCGGAGTGCCGCAAAGTAGCCCGCATCCACCGAGCGCCACCCAAGACTCACTGGCTGCCCCAGAGCGGAATCCGGCGCGCCAACCACTACGGCAGTGCCCGCAATGGTCGAGCCAGGTCCCAGGGGGATGGCGTTAGAAACGCCCGCAGCCTGAACACCGGGTGCCGATTTGAGCTCCTCCGTCAGCCGCGAGAGGAATGCCGAAACCGCTTCCCCGTCCGCATATCTTGCTCGTGGAAGAGATATCCGTGCCGTAAGAACGGAGCCGGGATCGAGTCCCAGCGAGACGTTCTGTAGACGTGCAAAGCTTTGCAGGAGCAGCCCAGCGCCGATGAGAAGCAGAGTTGCCAAAGAAAGCTGAGCTATCACGAGCATCGCGCGCAATCGGCTGCGAGCTGCCGGTTGTGACATTCGGCCCGCCTCATGAAGCGCATCGAGATTCCGCATCTTGCCAAGCTGTAGGATCGGTGTCAATCCAAAGAGTAGCCCCGTGATCACAGACACACTCAGCGCAAAACCAAGTACGGTCAGGTCAATCGATATCTCGTTGGCACGAGGAACAAGCTCGTTGAGCGAGCGGCGCGCAACACCCACAATGCTGTATCCAATGGCAACACCAACCGCCCCTCCAAGGATCGACAGCAGCAAGCTTTCTGTGAGGAGTTGTTGAGAGATTCGCGATGCCCCTGCCCCCATTGCTGCGCGAATGGCAAGTTCTTTGCGCCGGGCTTCGGCGCGGGCAACCAGCAGATTGGCGACATTGGCGCAGGCGATAAGTAACACCATCCCCACTGCTCCCAGCAGCACGAGGAGCGCGGTGCGTATCTCGGCCGGGACCAGCCATCGCATCAGAGGTACGATGGAGACACTCCAGCCGTTGTTCGATTCGGGAAACTGACGCTCCAGGCTGCCGGCGATCGAACCCATTTCGGCCTGCGCTTGCTGAACCGTGAATCCTGGTCTTAAACGTCCGATTACCGTGTATTGGCGGTTTCCGCGGCTCGCGTCTGGATCGACTACCAACGGAACCCAGAGATCGGGAGCGACCGGAATGGTAAGGCCCCCGGAAGCGATTCCTACGACACTATAGGGTTCTCCATTCAGGAACAGCTTACGACCCAGTACACCGGGATCTCGTCCGAATCGCGCCGCCCACAATCGTTCGCTCAATACGACGACTCGATGCCGGCCGGCGCGTTCTTCTTCATCATGGAACCAGCGCCCGATCCGTGCGGTCATGCCGAGCACAGGAAGAAACGAGGCGCTAACGGCCATGCCCTCCAGCCGCTCGGGTTCGCCATCTTGGGTCCAATTGGCTGCGTATCCCTGGAAGACGGCCAAATCCAGGCTGTGAGCTTGCTCCTTCCAGGAAAGATAATTGCGCACTGAAGCGGAAAAAGCCGGCAAATTACGGCTTCGATTGGACTCGTAAACCCGAACGAGCCGATCCGGATCGCGCACTTCCAGCGGGCGGAACATGACTGCATGCACGATGCTGTACATCGCAGTGTTCGCACCGATGCCAAGAGCGAGAGCAAGCAGCGCCACTACGGTGAATCCAGGACTGCGGGCCAGCATGCGCATCGCATAACGGACATCCCACATCAGGTTGTCAATCAGATTCATGTGACGCGTATCACGGCACTCCTCTTTGCGCTGCTCCAGCCCCCCCATCCTGCGCAAAGCAGTGTATCGGGCCTCCTGAGGAGACTTGCCTCTTGCGATTTCATCCTCGATCTGCTGCTCCAGATGGAAGCGCAGTTCTTCCTCCAAGTCACTTTCCACTTGCGCCCGTCGAAAGAGCGAGCGTAACCGGAGCGGAACCGTATAGAGCCATCGCCAGGGCATGCCGCCTCACGCCTCTTTCAACCGGACCACCTGCGAGATCGCCGCAGAGAGCCGTTCCCAATTCGCGGCTTCTTTTTCCAGATGCCGGCGGCCGATCCGCGTCAGAGAGTAGAATTTAGCTCGCCGGCCAAGCTCGCTTGTTTTCCATTCCGCGGTTATCCAGCCCTCCTGTTCCAGTTTGTGCAGCGCCGGGTAGAGCGATCCGTCGCTGACCTGAAGAACGTCGCCGGAGACCTGCTTCAACCGCTGGCTGATGGCCCACCCGTGCAGCGGCTCTAAAGCGAGAATCTTCAGGATCAGGAGATCCAGCGTCCCTTGAACCAGATCGGAAGGTTTGCTCAAAGCGTTTGTCCTCGGTTACCGAGATCATAGCTGAATGAAGACCGCTACGCAAGAGTTACGGTGTCTCCCGGTAGAATCTGCCTATGAGCGCCTTTCACGGATGGGCCGGTTCCCCGGATGTCAGGGGTCTTCCATTCGCCGTGTTGATCTCGGCGGACGCCGAATGGCAGGTTGTGAAAACGCTCTTCGCAACAGTGGTGATCAAAACTTCTCCTTATGGAGAATACTTTTTCGCCAACATCGATCGGGATACCGTCCTCTTTTTTCAAGGAGGGTGGGGTAAGGTAGCAGCCGCTGGATCCACTCAGTACGTAATCGATCATTTCCATCCCGTACGGCTGATTAACATCGGAACCTGTGGCGGCGTGGAAGGCCGCATTAAATGCTTTGATGTCGTCGTAATTGAGAAAGCGGTAATTTACGACATCGAGGAAGCGATCGGCGACTCGAAACAGGCAATTGCGGCGTACTCCACATCGCTTTCCTTGCCACCTCGATTCCCGGTTCCGGTTGTCAAGGTCACAATGTACTCGGCGGATCGGGACTTGACGGCTGCCGGTTTCCGGGAACTCGACACTCAACACCAGTTGGTCGTAGCCGATTGGGAATCGGGGGCCATAGCGTGGGTCGCCCACAGGAATGCGACGCCTGTACTAATCCTGCGTGGGGTCACCGATCTGGTGAATGCGGATAGCTCGGAAGCGCAAGGCAATTTGCAGTTATTCCAGAACAATACAAGCAGGGTGATTCACAATCTGGTTGGCGATCTTCCCAAGTGGCTCGCCGAATTCCGAATAGGAGTACTAAGCTAGAATCGACTGCATGAATCGCGACGATATAGGATTGCTGCCGGCGATCTCGTTCGGCACCCTGATCTTGTTTTACTTCGTTTGGGCCGCTATGCACGACATAGCGCACGGCGATGAAGGAACGCTTGAATGGACCGTGCTGGCCATCTGCGCTGTGGCGTTCGCCGGACTGTACCGCCAAGCTCTTTGGTTCTTAACGCCTAAAGCCAAGGTGGCATGGCTTATCGGTACGGGCCTTTTGCTCGTTTTGTACAGCGCCGGGGCTATCAGCTCCATGCTGCACCCCAAGTATGTCAAGGATCCGATGCTGGCCAGGACGTTCTTAATGGTAGGCTCGCCGGCTCTCGCGCTCATTAGCTATCACCTGGTTCGCGAAGCGCTGCACAGCCGGGCTCGGCGCGGTTGGCATCACGCGCACACGAATTCCTGATCGTTCACTAAGCAGTGTTGCGCTAGGCCCCGGAGCGGGCGGCCTTCCGGGCCGGTTTCTTCCGGCCTGTGCGGTTCCCTATATCTTCCGGATACCGCATCGCCAAGCGACGGATCTCGTAATTGAATTTCAGAAACAGTTTTTCCCAGCGCTTTGCCTGCTCGGGTGTGTACTTGTAAAAGCCGCGTCCGTTCGAAATGCCCCGTCCTCCGGCTTCAATGACGCCGCGCATGAGGGGAGGGACATCGGGACTCGTGGACAGTTCCGGCAGCAGGTCTTTCATCACGCGGGCATAGGCTTCGACACCCATCAGGTCCATATAGCGGAAAGGACCGGCGAAAGTGATCCACCAGCCCACATCGTTGCGCAGCGACCGGTCGACGTCTTCCACCGTCGCGATGCCCGAATCCACCAGGTGGCAAGCCTCGCGAAACATCGCATAGGAAACCCGGTTGGTGATGAAGCCGCGCACGTCGCGCCGCACCAGGGATGGCTCCTTCCCCCACGCCCGGGCCAGTGCCATCACCTTGTCCGTATGCTTCCGCTCTGTCTTCTCGCCCGCAATGATCTCCATGAACCGCGTCACATGAGCGGGCTCATCCCAATGGATCCCCACAAAGCGCTCGGGCCGCACCGCGCCCTGTTGCAGCAGGGTGAGAGGAATGGACGAAGTGTTGCTGCCAATGATCGTGTCCCCGGCCACGTTCTCTTCCACCACCCGGTAGGTCTGCTTCTTGGTATCGATGTCTTCGATGATCGATTCAATGACGATGCCGCACCCGGCCAGGTCGGCGAAATCTTCCGAGATCGCGAATTTGGGCATCAGCGAGACCGGGTCTTTACGCAGGAGCCCCTCGCGCTTCATTTCCTGAAGCAGCGCCAAGATATGCCGCGGCGTCCCGCGATGTTTCGCCGTGCTGCGTGTGATGGCGGTTACGCGGTGCCCCGCCGCCAGCAGACACGCGATGATGCTGTGTCCCATCAGGCCAAGACCGATGACACCAGCGCCGATCTGCCCAGGTCTGACGGCGTCCCCGTTGCTGGGCTTCCCGGCCGTATGTTTCATATGAGTCCTCCCGCGTTTCTCAATTGGACTAGTATACACAGACCGCCGCCTGCATTTTTTTGACAATGTCCTGTGCGAATTTTTCCGGAAAACGGTCTGAGCGCGTCCAAAGTAAGAAGATATAAGTTCCAGAGGGAGACTATAGATGACGACACGACTCACAGAAGCAGAACGGCGAACCGCCGGTTCTCTCAGCGCATATGGGAAAGCCCGGTCCACCGTTCAGGGAGCACCGTTGACGGAGGAAGATCTGTCGCGCATCGATGCTTACTGGCGCGCGTGCAACTACCTGGCTCTTGGCATGATCTATCTCCAGGACAACCCTCTCCTGAGGGAGCCACTGAAACCGGAGCACATCAAAAACCGCCTGCTCGGACACTGGGGGGCCAGTCCCGGACTCGCCTTCATTTACGTTCACCTGAACCGGCTTATTCGAAAATACAACCTCAATATGATTTTTCTGGCCGGTCCCGGTCATGGCGCCCCGGGCGTGTTGGGGCCGGTCTATCTCGAAGGCACCTACTCGGAGATATATCCGGAGAAGAGCCAGGATGAAGACGGTCTGCGGGAATTCTTCAAACAGTTTTCTTTTCCGGGCGGGATCGGCAGCCATTGTACGCCGGAAACACCGGGCTCCATTCACGAAGGCGGCGAACTGGGCTACGTGCTGTCGCATGCTTGCGGCGCGGCGTTCGACAATCCCGATCTGATTGCCGCGGCCGTCGTTGGCGACGGTGAAGCGGAAACAGGACCGCTGGCCACTTCCTGGCATATCACCAAGTTCCTCAATCCGATCCGGGACGGTGCGGTCCTGCCGATTCTGCATTTGAACGGATACAAGATCAACAACCCCACACTGCTCGCGCGCATTTCTCATGAGGAGTTGGAGCAACTGCTGCGGGGATACGGTTGGACGCCGTATTTCGTAGAAGGCTCCGACGTGGCCACGATGCACCAGGCGATGGCGGCGACGGTGGAGCACTGCGTCCTGGATATCCGGAAGAGTCAGGACGAGTGCCGGAAAACCGGGACTCCCGCGCGCCCTCGCTGGCCGATGATCGTGCTGCGTACACCAAAGGGCTGGAGCGCACCGGCTGAGGTGGACGGCCACCGTCTGGAAGGCTTCTGGCGCGCGCATCAGGTTCCGCTCGCCGGTGTCAAAAGCAATCCGGAACATCTCCGTGTGCTGGAGAACTGGATGCGCTCGATGAAGCCCGAAGAACTGTTCGATGAAACCGGCCGGCTCATCATGGATCTGAGGGACCTGGCACCGGCGGGTAATCGCCGCATGAGCGCCAACCCACATGCCAACGGCGGGCTTGTCAAGCGATCGCTGCGCCTGCCCGGCTTCCGGGATTACGCGGTGAAGGTGGAGCGGCCCGCGGCAATGGAAGTCGAGAATGTTCCGCCTCTGGGAAGGTTTCTGGCAGACGTGATGAAGCGGAACCCGGATAACTTCCGCGTTTTTGCTCCGGACGAAAACACGTCGAACAAGCTGGATGCGATTTATGAAGCCACAAAGAAATTCTGGATTGCCGAATACTTTCCGGAAGACCAGGACGGTGGCGAACTGTCTCCCGATGGGCGGGTTATCGAGATGCTCAGCGAGCACACGATAGAGGGAATGCTGGAGGGATATCTGCTAACCGGCCGCAACGGCTTCCTCTCTTCGTACGAAGCGTTTACTCATGTCATCGACTCGATGTTCAACCAGCATGCGAAGTGGCTGGCGATCTCGAACGAGCTATCCTGGCGTGAAGAAATCGCGTCCCTGAACCTCCTCATCACTTCGACCGTTTGGCGTCAGGACCACAACGGCTTCACTCACCAGGATCCCGGATTTCTGGATATCGTTCTGAACAAAAGCGCCGCGGTGACGCGCATCTATCTTCCGCCCGACGCCAACTGTCTGCTATCCGTGGCCGATCATTGCCTCAGAACGGAAAACTACGTTAACGTCATCGTTTCCGATAAACAGCGCCACCTGCAATATCTGGACATCGAGTTCGCGATCATGCACTGCACCAAGGGAATTGGTATCTGGGACTGGGCAAGCACCGATCGCGGGACCGAGCCGGACGTCGTGATGGCCGCGGCAGGGGATATACCAACGCAGGAGGCGCTGGCCGCCACGGCTCTTCTGCGGGAACAGTTTCCCGATGTGAAGATCCGCTTTGTCAACGTCGTCGACCTTTTCAAGTTGCAGCCGGCCACGGAACACCCGCATGGTTTGACCGACCGCGACTTCGATTCTCTGTTTACCGTCGATAAGCCGATTATCTTCAACTTTCACGGGTATCCCTGGTCGATTCACCGGCTGGCTTATCGCCGCACCAATCACCGGAATCTGCACGTACGCGGATACAAGGAAAAGGGCAACATCAACACCCCGCTGGAGTTGGCCATCGCCAATGAGGTGGACCGGTTCAGTCTTGCCATGGACGTCATCGATCGTGTTCCCGCGCTACAGCGCATCGGGGCCCACGCCAAGGAAGAGTTTCGAAACCGGCAGATCGCCTGCAAGAACTACGCCTACGAGCACGGAATCGATCCGCCGGAAATAACGGAATGGAAGTGGCCGTACGGGCCGCACGGCGAAGTTCAGAATTCGTAAGTAAGCCCCACGACAGCGCGCCGCATTTCAGCCGGACCATAAACATAAGCTGAGTCGCGGGACGGGCCTTGATCGAGATCTTTCTGATAACTGTCGCCGATATTCTGCATGTTAAAGAACAGGCGAATTTTCGAGGCATCGGTGACGGTGAAAGTCTTGCTGACCACGGCATTGAATACCCCAAAACGCTTGCTCGTCTCGAGCCGGTCTTCGTTGATGTAACCCGCGTAGTGCGGGACCAGCATGGAGCCGGTGAAATCCGCCGTGCCGGTCACCTCGATCTCATGGGGCAGATCCCAGTCGAGGCCAAGGAATCCGTATCGCTTTGGCGCCCGGAAGAAATCGCTGGCGCCAAACTGCTCTTCGGGTTCTTTCCAACGCGCCTGCTGCACGGTAAACCCTCCCCGAAGACCAAGGCGGCTGTTGAGTTGAATGGTCCCGTCGAAATCCACACCGGCCACATGCGCACCCGGCCCGTTGACTCTCAACAGGCGGCGGAATGTCTGACCAGGCACCTCATCCTCGACAAGCGTGAACGCGTGGCGCAGGTCTGTATAGAAGAT
>DASTMK010000374.1:0-7594 GCA_035714225.1 Bryobacteraceae bacterium
CTACGGTCACATTCCGTTGTTCCAAGCGGTGCCCAGACCAAACTTGCTGGCAGGCTTCACTGCCCTGTTGCGGTTTACGGCCTCGATCCGCAGCCGCGTCTCATCACAACCTACACCCACTTTCATCTCAGGTTGTGAGCCAAAGGATCATGCGGAACTTGCTAACGCGCGGCTCCGTTTCCGAGCCACAACCGCCAGCGAGTGGTGGCGTTAGGAAGCTTCTTAATACCCCAGCAGTTGGCGTGCTTTTTCCAGCACCTTTTGTGTGTTCGGCAGGAACGCTTCTTCGAGTGGAGGGCTGTATGGAACCGGCGTATCGGGTGCGGCAATGCGCATGACCGGCGCGTCCAGGTATTCAAAAGCTTTCTCGCCGATGCGGGCGGCGATTTCACCGCCGATGCCACCGGTCAGCGTGTCTTCATGGAGCAGGATCACGCGGGAGGTCTTCCTTACGCTTTCGAGCACCGTCTCCTCGTCGATGGGCAGAAGCGTTCGCAGGTCCACGATTTCGAGCGAGATGCCTTCCTTCTCAAGTTCCGTGGCGGCTTCCTCCGCGACGTATACCATCGCGCCGTAAGTAATGATCGAAAGGTCGCTGCCTTCGCGGAACACGCGCGCTTTGCCGATGGGAACCGTATAGTCTTCCTGGGGCAGATCTTCCTTCACGCGCCGGTACAGGGCCTTGTGCTCGAAAAAGATCACAGGATCGTTATCGCGGATGGCGGACTTCACCAGTCCTTTTGCATCGTAAGCGGTGGAGGGTGCGATCACCTTCAAGCCCGGCGTGTGGACGAACCACGCTTCGGGGTTCTGGGAATGGAAAGGTCCTCCGTGGATACCGCCGCCGGAAGGCGCACGTACAACGATAGGGACGGACGCTCCCCATCGATACCGGCACTTGGCGGCGAAATTCACAATCTGGTCGAAGCCGCAGGTGATGAAATCGGCGAACTGCATTTCGGCAACCGGCCGCAACCCCATCATGCCCGCACCGATCGCCGCCCCCACGATGGCCGATTCGGAAATAGGAGTATCCACGATTCTCTTCTCTCCGAAATGGTCCAGCATGCCTGCGGTGATCTTGAACGCTCCGCCGTAGATCCCGATGTCCTCGCCGATGACGAAGACATTCGGGTCGCGTTCCATCTCTTCCCAGATACCTTCCCGAATCGCTTCCAGGTAAGTTGTCGCCACGTTACTTTCCTTCGGTGGACTGTTCGTAGACGTTGTCCATTACTTCCGAAGGATCAGGGTATGGGCTGTTCTCGGCCCACTCCACTGCTTCCTCCACCTCGGCACGGATGCGTTCCACGATCCTGTCCATCTCCTGCTCCTCCGCCCAGGCTTCCGCCAGAATGCGGGAGCGGAGCCGCGAGATGGGGTCCTTCTTCGCCCATTCCGCCCACAGGTGCTCGGGAACGTAGGATGCCGCGTCGTGTGCCGAATGGCCTGTCATCCGAAAGGACTTGCATTCGATGAGAGTCGGCCCCCGTCCGGCTCTGGCGTGCTCGATGGCGCGTTTCACCGTAGCGTTTACGGCCAGAACATCGTTGCCGTCCACAATGTGGCCCGGTATTCCATAGCCGGGAGCGCGGTCGGCAACGTTCTCGCAGCACATCTGTTTGGAGAGGGGCGTGGAATATGCGTACTGGTTGTTATTGCAGATGTAGACAACCGGCGCCTTCTGTACCGCCGCGAGATTCAGGCCCTCGTGCCAATCGCCGCGGCTGGTGGCGCCGTCTCCGAAAAAGCAGAGAGCTACGTTGCGGCTGCCCTTGTACCGGAGCGCCATCGCGGCGCCCGCCGCAACCGGAACGGAAGCGGCCATGGCACTGATGATCGCGACAATGCGCAGGCTGAGGTCGCCCATGTGCATGTTGCCGTCTTTGCCCCGCGTGGGGCCTCCGGCGCGGCCCATATACTGCGCGAAAACCTGTCTCGGGTGGATTCCGCGAATGAAATAAAGGCCCAGGTCGCGATGGCTGGGGAAAAGAACGTCCTCGGGTTCCGCGGCAAGCCCGGCGCCGATACAAATGGCTTCCTGGCCTCTACCTACGTAGACGCCCCCGAGGATTTTGCCTTGCCGGTAGAGCTTACGCTCGATGCGATCTTCCACTTCACGCATCAGCGTCATGTAATGATAGGCCCGCAGCGCAAGGCCTGCTTCGGTGCCGGATTCTTCCGCGGCTACGGCCGGATTCCCGGCGGGTAAGGATTTCACAGCGGCCATGGTCATACTCAGGGCGAGATTGTCGTCCAAAGCCTGTAGTATACGCCATTTCACCACCCCGGCAGAGAAGCGCGAGCCGGTCTGGCGCCGCCCCCCGCCGGGCCGCTATCATGTCTTCATGCCGTACATTCTGAGCCGCAGGAATCTGCTTCGTCTCGCCGCCGCGCCGGCCGCCATGGCTCTGGCGCAGGACCGGTCTTCTTCCGCGAAATGGGCGCTGTTGTCGGATGTCCATATTCCCGCCGATCCCAGCAACGCCTATAGAGGGTTCCGGCCTGTCGAAAACCTGAAAAAAACCGTTCCGGCCGTAGAGGCTTTCAAGCCCGATGGGATGATCATCTGCGGCGACCTTGCAAGGTTGGAAGGTTTGCCCGGCGATTACGAAGCCCTGGGGGCTCTTGTCCGTCCCGTGACGGAGCGAACGCCCGTCGCCATGGCGCTGGGGAACCATGACGATCGCAAGAATTTCCTCGCGGCCTTTTCCACCCGGCCCGGTGAAGCCCAGGATGTACAGGGCAAATGGGTCTCCGCGCTGGACGCCGGACCGGTCAGAATCGTCCTGCTGGATTCCTTGCTCTACGTAAATCGCGTGGCCGGGCTCCTAGGCAAGGCACAGCGCCAGTGGTTGGAAACGTACCTTCGCTCCAACCAGACACCGACGGTTTTCTTCGTGCACCATACGCTCGATGACACCGACGGCGCCATGCTCGACAGCCAGCGCTTTTTCGAGATCATCCGGCCCGCCCGGCAAGTGAAAGCCGTGTTTTACGGCCATTCCCACCGCTACCGTTACGACGAGGAGGACGGACTTCACCTGGTCAATTTGCCCGCCGTGGGCTACAACTTCAACGACGCGGAACCCGTTGGCTGGGTAGAGGCCCTGTTCCGGAAAGACGGAGGCGATTTCACCCTCCGCGCCATCGGCGGCAACACGGAGCAGTCCGGAAAAACCGTTTCACTTCGCTGGCGCTCGTCGTAACAGCAGCCGCGCCGACAGCAGGACGGCGAGAATCGTGCCGTATAAAACAGGCATCCGGATATCGGACTTCACCAGCCAGTAGTAATGAAGTACTCCCAATGCTGCGCTCAGATAGACCAGCCGGTGAAGCTGTTGCCACCGTTTGCCGCCAAGACGCCGGATCCATCCCGCCGTCGAAGTGGCGGCGAGAGGAAGCATCAGTAGAAACGACGCGAACCCGGCGGTGATGAACGGCCGTTTCCCGATGTCCCGGAGCATCGCCGAAAAATCCAGAAACTGATCGAGCAATAGATACGTGAGAAAGTGCAGGAAGCCGTAAAAAAACGCGAATAACCCCAAAAGCCGTCGAAAACGTATCAATTGCGGGAAGCGTAGAATCTTTCGCAGCGGAGAGATTGCCAGCGTAATAAGGAGAAACCGGAGGGTCCAATCGCCGGTCGCATGCGTGATGTATTCGATCGGGTTGGGTCCAAGGTCCTGACGGAAGCCTTTCCAGATCAGAACCGCTGCGGGCACCAGTGCCAGAATCCAAACTGCGGTCTTGGCGAGCGCCATCACCTTAGTGAAAACCGCTTGCTCACGCGCGCGGCTCCGTTCCGAGCCGCGACCGTAAGGGAGCGGACCCCGAACTCCCTTTTTCAGCATCCTAATAGTATTTTTTGAGATCCATGCCGGCGTAGAGGCTCGAGACGTTATCGCCATAACCGTTGAACAGGAGCGTGTCGCGTTTAAAGAATTCGCCGATCCGCCGCTCTTTTGCCTGGCTCCAGCGTGGATGATCCACATTCGGATTCACGTTGGAATAGAAACCGTATTCGCGCGAGTTTGCCAGGTTCCAGGTAATATTCGGCTCCTTTTCAACAAGCTTGATCTTGGCGATGGACTTGATGCTTTTGAAGCCGTACTTCCACGGTACGACAATACGCACCGGCGCGCCGTTTTGGTTGGGCAGCCGCTCACCGTAAAGTCCCACGCAGAGCAGGGTGAGCGGGTGCATCGCTTCGTCCATCCGCAAGCCCTCCACGTAAGGAAACGGGATGCCCGAAAAGCGCGCCTGGGGCATTTGCTTGGAGTTGTAATAACTCTGGAACGCCACATACTTCGCCTTGGAGAGCGGTTCCACCTGTTTGAGAAGCGTACTCAGCGGGTATCCCGCCCACGGAATGACCATCGACCACCCCTCGACACAGCGCATCCGGTAGATCCGCTCCTCGATGGGCGCCAGTGCCAGAATCGTGTCCAGGTCGAAGGTTCGCGGCTTTTGGGCGTGGCCTTCCACGGAAACGGTCCACGGTGTGGTCTGGAAGTTTTTCGCAAACCTGGCAGGCTGGTCTTTCTCGGAGCCGAACTCGTAGAAGTTGTTATAGGTCGTGACGGCGTCGTAGGGCGTCAGCTTTTCTGTTGTACTGAACGGGCTCTTCCCCAGTCCTTCCAGTTTCGCGGCGGCGCGCAGCGCACCGGTGCCCACTGCCAGGCCCACTCCGCCAGCCAGGAATTTCCTGCGGCTGAAATATACGTCGCGAGGCGTGATCTCGGAGGAACGGATTTCGCCAGCTTTCCCAATCAACATAGCGGCATCCCCTTATCTACAATGTATTCGTTTTTGAGGCGGCGGATGTCAGGAATTTAGCGCTGGTTTGCCTTGAGGGTCTTCTTCCGGAGGCGGATGGAGTGCGGCGTCACTTCCACCAGTTCGTCGTCACGGACGAATTCGATAGCCTGTTCCAGGTTCAGAATACGCGGAGGCACCAGCCGGATGGCCTCATCGGCGGTGGAGGCGCGCATGTTGGTGAGCTTCTTTTCTTTGACGATGTTCACGTTGAGATCGGCATCGCGCGCGTTCTCGCCAACGATCATGCCTTCGTAGACTTCGGCGCCCGGCGTAACGAAGATATCGCCGCGTTCCTGAAGGTTGTAGATGGCGTAGGCGGTCGTCCTGCCTGCGCGGTCCGCCACCAGCGAGCCTGTCGGCCTCGTGGGGATATCGCCCTGCCAGGGGATGTAGCCGTGGAATAGCGAGTTCATGACGGCGGTGCCGCGCGTATCGGTCAGCAGTTCGCCTCGCAAACCGATCAGGCCCCGGGAAGGAATATGGAACTCCAGGCGAACACGGCCGGAGCCGTTATTCACCATCTTGGTCATCTTGCCCTTGCGGGATCCCAGTTTTTCGATGACGACTCCGGTGAAGTTTTCCGCGCAATCGATAACCAGCAGTTCGAGCGGCTCTTGTACCGCGCCGTTCACGGTCTTCGTCAGAATTTCCGGCTTGCCCACCGCAAGCTCATAGCCTTCGCGGCGCATCATTTCCACGAGAATCGCAAGCTGAAGCTCACCGCGTCCCATCACCTTGAATGCATCCGGTCCCCCCGCCTCTTCCACGCGAATGGAAACGTTCGTGAGCAGCTCCTTGTCCAGACGGTCGCGCAGATTGCGGGAGGTTACGTACTGGCCTTCGCGTCCGGCGAACGGCGACGTGTTCACGGTGAAGGTCATCGCGATCGTCGGCTCATCGATCTGAATATTCGTGAGTGGCTTTGGCGTCTCGGCGCTGGTGATCGTTTCTCCAATCGTGATCCCCGGGACGCCGGCGATGGCGAGCACGTCGCCCGGCCTGCCGATGCGCTCCTCCACGC
This sequence comes from Bryobacteraceae bacterium, assembly GCA_035714225.1. Taxonomy (GTDB): domain Bacteria; phylum Acidobacteriota; class Terriglobia; order Bryobacterales; family Bryobacteraceae; genus CAADGY01. The sequence goes on from DASTMK010000374.1 coordinate 5,843, forward strand.
GGGACAGCCCCTCGAAGGAATAGAGCTTCGTGATGCGCGTCTTTTCAAGAGACCCGTCGAGCTTCACAATCCCGGCTTCGTCGCCGAGGTTCAACGTGCCGGAGAAAATACGCCCGATCGCAAGCCGGCCCAGATAGTCGCTGTAATCCAGATTGGCGACCAGCAGTTGCAGGACGCCGTCAGGGTCACCGGCAGGGCAGGGAATATGTTCGAGGATCGTATCGAAAAGCGGGCGCAGATCCGCGCCATCCGCCTCCGGCGCGGTCTTTGCGATGCCGAGCTTGGCATTCGTATAGATGACCGGAAAATCGAGCTGGTCCTCGGTGGCGTCAAGGTCGATGAACAGGTCGTAGACTTCGTTCAATACTTCCTGGATGCGTGCATCGGCCCGGTCGATTTTATTGATAACCAGGATGGGAGGCAGCTTCGCCTCGAGCGCCTTCATGAGCACATAGCGGGTTTGCGGAAGGGGGCCTTCGCTCGCATCGACCAGCAGCATGACGCCGTCGACGATCTTGAGCGCCCGCTCCACTTCTCCGCCGAAGTCGCTGTGACCCGGCGTATCGACGATGTTGATCTTTACTCCGGCATAGCGCACGCCAGTGGTCTTGGCGAGGATGGTGATGCCGCGCTCGCGCTCCAGTTCGTTGGAATCCATAACGCGCTCGGCCACCTGTTCGTTGTCGCGGAAGATGCCGCTCTGTTTCAGCATGGCGTCGACGAGCGTGGTCTTTCCGTGATCGACGTGCGCAATGATAGCGATATTACGAATGGATGCGTTGAGAATATTGTTTCTCCCGATGCCTACTTAAGCAGGAAAGGCCAATGCGGCTCAAAGTGATAGCCGTACCGGCTCATGACAACATAGACGATGGCCGCTGCTCCCGCTACGATCGCGAGAAGAATCAGCGCGGCGATCTTCCACGGGAAACTCCGTCCTTCCCGGTTAAGGATGAGCAGGTAGCTCGCAAAAATGCCGACGAAGAAGAGCACGACCATCGGCACGGAAAAGATCATCAAATTGAAAATGTCGGGTGTCGGCGTGACGATGGCTGCCAGGATGACGATCACCAGAATCGCGTAGCGCGCATTTCTCAACAGGAACGCAGGATTGGTAATGCGCAGCAGGGTGAGAAAAAAGATCAGTACCGGTAGCTCAAAAACAATTCCGACGCCGAGCGTAACGTTCACAAACAGGTTGAAATACTCGGTTACCGAGACAAGCGGTTGAATGTTGATGTCACGGCCAATGCCGAGCAGAAACGTCAATCCGAAACGAAATGCGACGAAGTAAGCGAACAGCCCGCCCAGGATGAACAACCCGGCGGAACACAAAACAAATGGGCCGGCCCAGCGCCTCTCCTTTTTATAGAGACCCGGCGCGATAAAAGCCCACACCTGATACAAAATCCACGGCGACGCCAGGAAAATCGCGGTCAGCATCGGCAGCTTAATCCACACCGTGTTGAACGTTTCCATCGGGGTGATCTGCGCCAGCTTAGGAGGGTTTACTCCCAGCGACGTCAGGGCCGCCATGGCGGGCTGGCTGACGATCAGCCACAGATCGTGCGCGAAAAACAGGCTGAGGCCGAAGGCGACACCGATGCCGGCCACCGCCTTGATGATCCGGGACCGAAGTTCCTCCAGGTGTTCCATAAAGGACATCCGGAGCATCCCCTCGTCGCCATCGTCGTCCTCTTCATCGGCCGGAGCTGGAGGCTCGGGGGGCGTGCCGGAGCCGCCTGCGGAGGG
>DASTMK010000375.1:0-13960 GCA_035714225.1 Bryobacteraceae bacterium
AGGGTATGGACGCACGTCGAAAAAAGCACGCGTTTGATCGGACTGCAGGGCTCGCTCCTCTTGAACCGTTTCCTTTGGATCGGCATTGCCCTGGGCGTGCTCGCGCTCACGCACCTCCGGTTTCGCTTCGCGCACCACACCGCGGGCGCCTGGTGGAGCCGCGGCGCGCAGCGCACGGATCAGGAACTATCGCTGGCTTACGCGCGCGCCTCAGAACCGAGCTGCGACCGTGAGGGAGCGGTCCGGCGGACCTTCGGTTTCACGACGCACACGCGCCAGGTGCTCGCCGTCGCGCGGGAGTCTTTCCAGGAGATTGTGATGAGCTGGGGCGGCTTTGTCCTGGTTGGGATGGCGGCGCTCGCGGCGGTCAGCGCCAGCCAAATCGAACACATGGGCGTGCCGCTGTTCGCGACGGCCGAGCGCATGACTGCGTTCCTGGCTGCACCCTTGACGAATCCCCAGGAATTTTTTGGGATGATGGTCCCGCTATTCATCCTTATTTACGCGGGCGAACTGGTCTGGCGGGAACGGGAAACGCTCCTGGGCGAGATCACCGGCGCTGCGCCGGTCCCGGAATGGGTCTTTTTTCTGGGCAAGTTCGTGGGACTTGGTCTGGTGCTCGTCACGCTGCAGGCCCTCATGATGGCGGCGGGGATACTCATCCAGGTCCTCCTGGGCCACTTCGATTTCGAGATCGGCCTGTACGCGCGGATTCTTTTCGGGCTTCAACTCCCCGACTACCTCCTCTTCGCCCTGCTTGCCCTTGTTGTTCACGTAGTGGTGAATCATAAGTACGTCGGACATCTCGTGGTCGTCCTCGCCTACGCGTTCATGGCCTTTGGCCCGGCGCTGGGAGTCGGGCACAACCTGCTCGTCTACGGATCCGATCCTGGCTGGACCTACTCGGACATGCGCGGCTTCGAACCATTCATCGGGCCGTGGCTCTGGTTCAAGTTTTATTGGGCTGCATGGGCGCTGTTGCTGGCGGTGGCGGCGACGCTGCTCTGGGTACGCGGCAAGGAGGCGGACCTCGGCTCGCGGCTCGCGCTGGCGCGCCGCCGCCTCACGCGTCGAGCCGCCCGGGTCGCCGGGGCGGCAGGGGCGCTCATTCTGACGTTGGGCGGTTTTATCTTCTACAACACGAACGTCCTGAACGCATATCAGACGGTCTCCGATGGCCTGGCATGGCGCGCCAAATATGAGCGGCGCTACGGACAGTACAAGAACATTCCGCAGCCGCAACTGACGGCCATCAACCTCAATGTGGAAATCTATCCGGAGCACCGGGCCGCAGAGATCCGCGGCACGTTCCATCTCGTGAACACGAGCGCCGCCGCGATCGACTCTATCCATCTCGCCACCAAGCCGGCGGTCAACACAACGGCCGTCCGCTTCGACCGGCCAGGCAGGAACGTACGTTCCGATGAGGAGTTCGGCCACCAAATTTACGCCCTGGAGACACCGCTCCGACCCGGCGAATCGCTGCAGCTTGATTTCGAGGTGCATTTCAAGCCCCGTGGGTTCCCCAACCGCGGGATGGACGCCTCGGTGGTCGCGAACGGTACCTACTTCACGAATGACGCGTGGTTGCCCGCCATAGGCTATCAGGCGGACCGCGAACTGCGAAGTGCCGGCGACCGCAGAAAGTATAGACTTGCTGCGCGCCCTGAGACGCCTATGCTCGACGACGTAGAAGCACGGCGCGACGCGGGAGGAGATGCTCGGATCGCGTTCGAGGCGGTCGTTGGCACGGGCGAAGCTCAAGTCGCCGTCGCGCCTGGGAGGTTGCGCCGAACGTGGACGCAAAGCGGACGGCGCTACTTTCACTACGCGACCGATGTTCCGATCCGGAATCACTACGCGTTCTTCTCCGCGGCCTACGCCGTGCACGAAGCGCGGTGGAACGATACCTCGATAGAGATCTTTCACCATCCGGCCCATGCGTGGAACGTGGACCGCATGGCCCGAAGCATACAGGCGTCGCTGAACTACTACACGCAGCAGTTCGGCCGGTACCCGCACGGCCAGCTCAGGTTCGTCGAGCAACCTGGCGATGACGTCATCTTACACGCTTCTCCGGTCAACATCTCGTACGAGGAAGGTTTCTCTCTGCTGAACCCCGGCGCCGATCCGCGGGACATTGATCTTCCTTTCGCAGTAGTGGCGCATGAAGTGGCGCATCAGTGGTGGGGCGCCACGCTCACACCCACACGCGTCGAGGGTGCCGCAGTGCTCACCGAGAGCCTGGCGTGGTACTCGGCGCTGCAGGTCGTCGAGCGGACCTTCGGCCGCGAGCACTTGCGGCGGCTCCTGGGCATGATGCGGGAGGTCTATGCAACGCCACGCACGCGCGCCGAAGTCCCGCTGCTCCGCGCCACCGATTCGTTCCTCACGTATCGCAAGGGCCCGTTCGCGATGTACGCCCTGCGCGAATACGCCGGCGCCGGGCAAGTAAACGCCGCGCTACGGCGCTTGCTCGAGAGGCACGGCTCGGGAACGCCGCCCCTGGCAACCACTCTCGATCTTTACCGGGAACTCAAGGCAGTCATTCCGGAGCCGTTCCACTCTCTGCTTGCCGATCTCTTCGAAAGGAACACGTTCTGGGAGCTCGCGACGCAAAGAGTAAATACGAAGCAAACCGGGACAGGCACCTGGCAGGTGACGCTCGACGTGAAGACGCGCAAGGTGGTGGTCGACGAAGCAGGCGTAGAGACCGAAGTTCCGATGGACGACCTCGTCGAAGTCGGCGTCTTCGCGGACGCGGAGGACGGAGGGTTCGGGGATCCGCTGTACCTGCGTATGCATCGCATCCGCTCCGGCGAGCAGCGCATCACCGTGATGGTGGCGAGCAAGCCCGCCCGGGCGGGGATCGACCCGCGGAGCCTTTTGATCGACGTAGAGACCGATGACAATCTCAAGGAGATAACACGCGCCGAGGGTGTTCGATCGCGCGGTCGGTGACCTCCTCAGCACCGGCAAGCACCAAGCCCCAAGCGATAGGAATAACTGGTTACTCAAATCGCAATGCTTCGGTGGGGTTCACGGTCGAGGCGCGGCGGGCGGGAATGAGGGCTGCGCCCAATGCCGCAGAGCACAAAATCAAAGTAGCCACGGCGATCGTAGCCGGATCGGTCGGCTTGATATCGTACAACTGCGATTCAACGAGGCGCCCCAGCATCCAGACGCACGGCAGAGCGACGGCGATTCCCACGGCGATCATCCCGAGCGCATCACGGAGTACCAGCCAGACTGCGCCAAGCCTGGTGGACCCCAGCGCCAGCCGTATGCCGATCTCGCGCGTGCGTTGCGTTACCACGAAGGACATCACGCCGTAAAGACCTACCAGGGAGAGCAGCAGCGCAAACGTGCCGAAGCTGGCCGAAAGCGCGGCCAGCATGCGTTCCGTATTCAAAGACCGGCTGACCTGCTCATCCAATGTGCGGAGGTAATCGATCGGCAATGCCGGATCGACGCGTTGCAGAATGGTTCGAACGGATTGAAAGCCCGCCTGGGAGGCGCCGCGCATCCTCAGATAGAAATTGGCGCCCAGGTAGAAGTCCTCGTCGTTGCGTATCGGGAAGTAGGCTTGTTCCCATTCCTCGCGAACGCCACGATAGCTGATGTCCGCCACCACGCCGATGATCTCCGTCTGAGGATTGACGTCCGGTCCCGTACCTCCGGCAATGTGCACACCGAGAGGGCTGCGCCCGCCCAGGTAGCGCTTCACGAACGCCTCGTTGACAATGGCGACGCGCCGGCCTCCCTCGCTCACCGGCAGCGCGTCGCGCTCGTCGAAGTCATTGCCCGCGACGAAGCGGGTTCCAAGTGCGGCAAAGAATCCGCGGGAGACCGCATTCATGTGAACGATGCGATCCGTCGTGGTTCGCTGGTCGCTCCGAATCGTCATGAAGTTATTCCAGCTTCCACCGGTCAGCAACTGAATACTCGCAAGCGCTGCCGACTCAGTGGTACTGGAGGCACGTATCTCGTCGTAAATTCGGCGGACGAGGCGGCTTGCCTCAGAGGGAGAGTAGCCGTTTGCGAACCGGGTGGACGCCGAACGAGATCAGGCTGGAGGTGTCAAACCCCGGCCCCTTGGCCATCAACCCGGCAAGGGTTCGAACGAACAAGGCCGCTCCGATGACAAGGACCAGCGTGAAAGCGATTTGGGCCGTGACGATGATCCTTCGAAGGCGGACGCCGCCGAAGTCAGAGCCGCCGCGTTCCCGGAGTGAAGTGATCAACGGCCGCCGTCCGGTTTGGATGGCAGGAGCAAATCCTGTCAGGATACCCGCCGCCGCGCTGACGAGAAATGTGAAAAGCAACAGGCGCGCGTCCACGGAGGATTCGACCGCGGTCGAGGCGACATCGGCGGGCAAAAACGCGATGAGCGCGCGCATTGCGAAGGGAGCCAGAGCAACGCCCAGCGACCCGCCGGCAAGTGCAAGAAGAACGCTATCGGCCAGAAGCTGCCGGCCGATTCGCCCGCGGGACGCGCCCAATGCGAGCCGCGTACTGATCTCGTGGTCCCGAGCCGACGCGCGCGCTAGGAAAAGGCCGGCGACATTGAGACAGGCCAGTCCGAGCAGCACCACCGTAGCCGCGGTCAAGACCCATAGTGGTTGCGAGAGCCTGCTTCGTAAAAAGGAATGGCCTCGTGGAGCCGGAGTAAGCTCGATGGTCGAGGCAAGAAACTGCCGGCGGCGCTCCGGCGTGATTTTAGGGAATCCGGCGCGATGTGTGTCTTCCTCCAGCATCGCTTTGAACCAGGGCTGCAAGCCGGCCTGTGCCTGAGTCAACGAAACGCCGGGACGCAAGCGGCCCAGCACCTGCATCCATTTCGCCCGCCGGTTGAGTAGGCCATCGAAGCCGGGGATGGCTCCCGCTGACATCGCCGCTGGAATCCATAGTGCGGGAACCGCGCCGACATCGATACCGCGAAATTCTGCGGCAGCGACTCCGATAACCGTCATCGGGTGCTGGTTTACGAGCACCTTGCGGCCGATGATATTCGGATCGCCGGCGAGATGTGCCTTCCAGAAGTCGTAAGACAGCACGACCACGGGACTGGCGCCGGGCGCTTGATCGTCGTCCGGCGTTAAGAGTCTGCCGACGGCGGGAGTGACTCCGAGCACCGAAAAGTAAGTGCCTGACACAATCTCGGCAGCCGCGAGCCTGGCCTCCTTGCCGGTCGACAGGCTTACAGACGTGGCGGCACGGCAGAAGACGCCCTCGAAGAATCGCACCTGCGTGTGCAGGTCGTCGCAGATCGGGTAGGACATCAGGTTCGTGCTGCCGAACGCGTTTACGCTAGCTTGGTCACCGATCCAGTCGATGAGGACGAGGCGCTCGGGTTCCCGTACCGGGAGGGCGCGGCGGACGACCTGATCCAGAAGAGAGTAGATGGCAATGGTTGCGCCGATTCCGAGCGCGAGTGAGATTACAGCCGTAGCCGTAAACGAGGGACTCCGGAGGAAGGAGCGGGCCGAGAAGCGGAGGTCGTAGGCGAAGTCGCGCAGCCATCGGGTGAGCCAAATGTCGCGGACTTCCTCCTGAACCTGCGTGACGCCGCCGAATTCCAGGGTGGCCTGCCTTCTCGCTTCCGGCTCCGGCAAACCCGAAAGCATCAGGTCACTCACGCGCCGCTCGATGTGATACTCCAGTTCGCGGTCCAGGTCACTCTCGAGCTTTCCGCGCCGGAACCAGTTCAGCAACCGCTTCATGGTCACTTGCTCTCGTCAAAAACCAACTGAACCGCACCCGTAAGCCGGGCCCAGCTCTCCTTCTCGGCTTTGAGCTGCTTTCGTCCCGAAGGTGTTAAAGAATAGAACTTCGCTTCGCGTCCCGTCTCCGATTGCTTCCACTCGGATTTGAGCCATCCCCTCTGCTCCAACCTGTGGAGAGCAGGATAAAGCGATCCCTGGTTGACTCGAACGACGGATCGGGAGATCTGCTCCAGCCGCTGCGCGATGCCGTAGCCGTGCGCCGGTTCGAGAGAGAGAATCTGGAGAATCAACATGTCGAGCGTGCCTTGCGGGATGGGAAACCGGGTGGGTGGCATAGATACCTCAAACTTCTACCATTCAGCATAAAGCATAATAGGTCGAAGATCAAGGTATCTTTGGCGCTGAATTACCACCCGCGAATTTTTTCCGAACAAAATAGCCACAAGACCCCACATACCATTGAGAGATGAGCGAGCAGGCAGATGGCGCGTTGGTACGGCGCGTTCAGTCCGGAGAGCCGGCAGCGGCAGGGGAACTGTTCAAGCGTTATTGGCGAAGTGCACGTGCGGCGGCTTATGGAGTCACGGGAGACTGGCTGGCGGCTGAAGACGCAGCATCGGAAGGCCTCTCTAAGGCCATCGCTGGAATAGGCTCGCTTGCAGATCCGGACCGATTCGCGCCGTGGCTGCGGACGATCGTTGTCCGTACTGCCCGGATGGGACTTCGGGACCCATCCCCTATCGAGGGTGTCACTGAATGCTTGCGAGACCCCAGACCAAACCCGGACGAGTGCTTGCAGCGGCAACAACTGATCGCAGCGGTCCAGCAAGCGATGCGCAAACTTCCAGAAACACTACGTGAAGCAATCGCCCTGCACTACTTCGAGGGCTATGATTCAGCCGGCGCAGCTCACTTTCTCGATATCCCAACGGGTACGCTACGGCGGCGCCTCCACGAAGGCCGCAAGCGTTTGCGTGTGGAGGTGGAAAGAGTTCTTGAAAGAAGGAAACCCATGGGCGATAACGTTCAACCGCAGTTGGAGAAATTCGAAGCGATGATCCGGGAGGGCGATGCCGGTCGCGCGTTGCGAAAGATCTTCGCGTTACAGCGGCCTCCCGCGCCATTGCTCAACCTGCTCCGCAACAACCTAGGCGGACGAAGAGATGCCGGCGAGTTTGCACGCACCGCTGCCTCGATCCTGGAGTCGCAGCCGAGCCACGCCTCCGATCCAGAGACTCCGGTTGGCGCTATGGCACATGCAATCCGAGTGGCTTTGCCTGAGTTTCAGGAATGGCAGATCGATATTGTCACGGCAGCGACGCGGCTGTTCGGTACCGGCAAGTATCGCGACCGGTTGCAGGCGGTGTTGCCGCCGGTATTCGCGAAAGGACATCCAGGAAACTTCGTGAAGTCCGGCTGGGCGCTTCTCAAGCAAAGCGAAGCGGGAATTCAATCGGTGTACGAAGTTCTGCGGGAAGACACGGACGAGCCCGCTTTTGACCGCAGTCAAGTTGTCATGTCGGAGGTTCTCGATCTGACCTGGATGGTGGATGGCTCGCTGGAACTACACTCTGTTCACCAACGGATCGCGCAGTTAATCTCAGAGGTTCTCGATGGCGCTGAGCCGGCTTTTTCGAGCTACTACGAGCCGCGTTACCGCTCCGCATTCCAAATTCACTTCGCGGGCGTATTCGCCCGTGCGGCTGTAGGTGGCGTCCTGGCCGAGTGGCCTGGGCGTCCTCACGGAGTAGACGCGGCTCACGTCCGCATTTTCCTGGAACCCTGGGCTTTGCTCCGCTCCGGGCAACACGGTTGAGTCACCCTCTGGTCCAAATGATCGGACTACGTCGGAATGCCCCGCAGCAACTTGTCGATCTCGTCATACCCTGTGGGTAGTTCGATTCCTGCGGTCGACGCGCCGGCTTCGAACAGGGCGCGGACGGAATCGGGTGAGCGGCGCTCGGTCCAGTAGGAATCGACGCAGGCTTTGACGGCGAGTTGGAGAGCCGTGCGGCCTTGGGCTTCCTGGGCGTTGACAGGCGCGCCGCGGGCGATCAGTTCCTTGACAACTTCAGGCCACGCGCGCCACGCGGCGACATGCAGAGCCGTACTCTCCTTCGCGATGGCAAAATACCCGTCGCCTTCACGATAAAGCGCGGCTGGGCTCACGCCCAGGTCCAGCAGGGTACGGACACCCGCAAGGTTCCCCACACCGGCGAATTGGGCGAGAAGCGTACCACCGTGCTCGATGATTAGCGTTCTCAGTTGTGGCTCGGCCGTTATCAGAGAAAGAATCGTTTCCTGCCGATCGCGCGCGCAGGCGGCGAGCAGCGCATCAACACCTGCCAGGGGGATCGCGGCACCGCGCCGTTCGAAGAGATCGAGCGCGGCACCGTGTCCACGGTGAGCGGCAATGGCAATCGCAGAGAACCCGTCACGGTCCGGGAGCGAGGAATCGGCCCCATAGTCGAGCAGATATTCAATGATGGTGAGGCTATTGTCGCGGCGGACCGCCTGATGCAGCGCGCTGAGTCCCCAGTCCGTTATCAGGTTCGGATTCGCGCCATGTTCAAGTACGAGACGGACACCCTCGGGATCATGCCAATCGCACTTGCGAAGAAGCAGTATACTCAGGCTCCGCGCATTTAGCTTGCCGCTCTCCAGCAGAATCCTCAGTACCGTGTTGTCGTGCGTTTCCACTACATGATACGGGGTCTCTTCATCGTTAGGATCGGCGCCGCGCTCGAGAAGCAAACGCGTCAATTCCGCGTGTTGCGCGATCCCGGCCGCGCCGTAGATGGCGGATTCAAGGACGGGCCGGGGATTCGGATGATCGATCATTTCGATCCAACCCGTGTTGGCGCTCGCGCCGGCGTCGAGCAGAGCGCGGGCTGTGCGGACAAAGGCATCGGAACGCGTGCGGTCCAGCCTGAGGTAGCGCGAGAAGCACAGATAGGTGAGCGCGTCCCAGCCGCGCGGCCCGCCTTTCTCAGTCGCGCCAGCAGCATCGCGGGCGAGATATGCGCGGATGTTGGCCTCGTCAGCAAGAATGGCAGCGGTATAAATGCTGGCTTCGGCGACGTTCGGGTACCGCGCGAGGATCATCCCGGCTTCATCGAGAGTGCCCGAATTATGCCCGTCAAGAGGCACGCATGCAGCTTCGATAAACGCCGCGACGGGATCGAGGTTGGGTTGATCGGGTAAAGACTTGCCGGACACACGAAGCTCCCTGGCCCTCAGTTGGGCTGTACTTTAAAAGATGTGAAGGCGTTCGTCGGGTTGAAACGCAGACCGACCGCCGAGATCTGTCCGCTCAAGGCTGTAAATTGCGCTACTCCCTGCACGCCATCGAACCCAAAATCATCGATCAGCCGGAATGCATAGTGGCCTTGCGGGGGTAAGGTTTTCACCAGCGCGCTGCCCAGCGGAACACCCTTCGTATCGCGGAAGACCACCTGAACCAGAGCCTGTTCGGTCGTGCTGAGATTGGCGATGGCCATCGTGGTCCGGAAAAAATCTCTGTTATCGAACGGCAGCAGAAAACTCTGCATGCTTTCTGTATTGACCGGAACGGCGGCTTCCTGGTCGGCGATGCCCGGTATGCGCTGCCGGTACACCGCGAACCCGCTCACGGCCTGGTTCGTAATCAATTCCGCCCAGCCGATAGAGGTGAAGTTGCCCTGTCCCGCCGTTTGCACTGTGTACACGTTGCCCGGTTGAAGGATGACATTTTCGGTAGGCCGGTTTCCCACAATGGGCGGATTCCAGGGTTGCGTCGTGCGCACGTCCGGACCATTGGACCTGTGGAATCTCAGGCTCACGACAGCGGGAAAGGTATCCGTATTCACCAGGGTGATTGCGGTGGTATATACGCCCCCCTCCGCGATTTGCGGAATCACGCGCCGTACCCCTCCCGCAGGAGGCGCAAAACGCTGCACTTCGAACGAAGTGAAGGACGATGTCGGATTGAACCGCAGTCCTACGGCGGAGATCTGGCCGGATACGGCGGTGAATTCCGCTACGCCCTCCTGGCCGTCGATCGGGAAATCGTCGATGAGGCGGTACGCATAGTGGCCCTGCGGCGGAATGGTTTTGACGGTTCCACCGCCGATGAGAACTCCCGATGCATCGCGGAACGCCACATTCACCACCGCATTTTCAGTGACGCTAAGGTTGGCGATCGCCATGGTGGTACGAAAGCCCGCCCTGTTATCGAACGGCAGCAGAAAGCGCTGCATGTCGCCCTGGTTGACCGGCACCGCAGCCTCCTGGTCCGGCTGGCCCGGCAGACGCTGGCGGTAAACCGCAAACCCGGTGACGTTCTGTTCCGAAATCACCTCCGCCCACCCGATAGATGTGAAGTTTTCCAGCGCGGCAGTTTCCACCGTGTAGGCGTTGCCTGGCTGTATCGTCACGTTCTGGATGGGCTGATTGTTTGCAATCGCGATGTTCCACGGTTGAGTGGTGCGGCTGTCAGGCCCATCCGAACGGCGGAAGACCAGACTAACGGTCGCAGGGACCTTATCCGCGTTCACTAAAGTAATAGAGGTCTTAAATGCGCCGCCATCGGCAATCTGAGGAATGGTGCGGCGTGTGCTAATGGCTGTAACTGTGAACTCCACCGCCAGCCGTTCTTCAAGGGCAGGTGAACCGGCGATGCTGGCGCCGGAAACCGTCCCAAAGTAGACGTCCGGCATCAAACCGGTAGCGTCCGCCGCGACCGTAAACAGGAACGGGGCTTCTCCACTTGCCGGAAGAGTTGCAACTTTCAACCATGCGCCAATATCCGCATTTGCCGCCACAGCCACGGTGGTTCCACCCGCTAGGTCTCTCAGGCGCAGATTCGCTGTGGCCACCTCGTTGACTTTGGCCGTGAGGCGTAACGGACCCGGCGGGTCGAAACTCAACACCGTGCCGTGAACCGAGAAGGTCGTGGGCAGCGATATAGTCTGTATCTGGCCGCCGGATTCCCCTGCATTCTGGACGCGTATCGTGACGCTGCCCGTATAGGTACCCGCCCGCAACCCGTTGGGGTTCGCAATAACAGCCAGGTCGATCTGCTGGCCCACTGCAATCGAACCCGTCCTTGGACTCGTGGACAGGAAGGGTACATTGGTGGACACGGAAAACGCAGCGGGCAACGAGCCGTTGTTGGTTAGAGTAACGGGAAAAGATACGGGGGTCGTTGATCCGGCGTTAGTATCCATCTCCACGGTGGACGGGCTCGGTGTCACATTGGGCGGCGGCATGGTGATGGTGAAAAGCCTGGTATTGGAAAACGTGCTCGTCCCGCCCGTTTCGCATAGTATGTCCGTCCGGTTGTGCACACGAATGCTCGCCGCACGGGGCGTGCCCAGCAGCACTCCGGGAACGCTGGCGATCAGCCGTGTACCACTGACGAATATGGTGGGAAGGTCACTGCCATCTATTTGCACCACACTTGCGCGCGGGCAAGCGACACCGCAGACGGTTAAGCAGATGGAGGGTCCCCGGAATCCGGTGCCATCCACCTGGAGCGAGACTCCCAAAATGCTCGCCGGCACCGAACCCGGTGTCAGGCTGGAAATCTGTAGCCCCGGAGGAAGTTGGGCCTTCGCGGTGGCAATAGCGAAAAACAGCAACAGTACCACTGAACCAAAGCCGCGTCGGAACATAATCAGCCCTCTCCGTGTGAGTGATAGGAAGTCTAGCACACGGTATTTCATTGGTGGAATGCGAGCCGTACTCCTGAAAAGTAATAGCAGTACTAAAGCCCGGAGCAGCTCCCCGCCGCCTCGCGGCACTCGTTCGTGAACGGGAACCGCGTGTCCCGGCGAAGAATCGTCAGGACGCGCGTGCGCACCCGGTTGCGGTCGAGTTCCATGATGCGGGCGGTGCCATCGGTGCGGGCCACCGCAAGCCGCTTCGCATCGAAACTGAAAGCCATGGCGCGCACGGGTGCCGCATCGCTCGAAATCGTGAAGAGTTCGTTACCACCCGTCGCGTCCCACAGGACGATGGAATTACCGTCGGTCTGCGTGGCCAGGCGACTTCCGTCCTCCGCCACCGCGGCTAATCGCACCAGACCGGTAGGCGGCGAAAAGACGCGCTCCTCACTCTTCGTTTCGAGATCCCACCGCCGCGCCTTGCCCGACCGGCTGGCTGTCATGAGCCATCTGCTGTCCGCGGGCAGAGCCAGGAAAGAAAACGTGCCGTCCGGATCTTTCTGTTCCCATATCGGCGCCGGCGAGCCGGTGTCCCACACCGCAAATACGCCGTTCGAGCCGCCCGCCGCAAAGCGGCGCCCGTCGCCGCTGAATGTGACGGCAGAGACTCTCTCAGCCGGGATCCGATATTGTTCGAGCCCGGCTCCCGTCGCGGACCACAGCCGTATTTCTCCCGCTTCCGCTCCGGTAAGGATTCGCGCCCCATCCGGCGAGATGGCTATGGACGTAATGCCGCTCTGCTTCAACAAGACCGGAGGGAGCAGAGCGCCCGTGTCAGGATTGAACCCTCCCACGATGCCCCGGAGCGTTCCCGCCGCCAGAACATTCGCATTGCTGAAACGCACAGCCGCTACGGGGCCGTCGAGGCGAAGCCGCTCCTCGTTTGAAAGCCGCCGCAATTCGCTGTACGTCTGGTCTCCGTGCGCGACATCGGCATCCCACAACGCCACGGTTCCGTCCGCCGCGCCGGTGGCCAGATAGTTGCCGTCGGGACTGAACGAAATCGCGATGGCCTCGTGCCCTTCGATTTCCGCCGCGGTGGCCGCCTCCAGGCTCGTGTACAACGCGCTGAGAGTCTCGGGCCCATCGCGGCGCAAGTTCGCCTGATAGGCCATCAGGAGCGCCAGCTTGCCATCGGATGCGCGCAGCTCTTTGGCTTTCGCCAGAAGTTTTCCGGTTACCTGCGCCCGGCTTATAAAAAGCCAGATGACAAGCACCAGCGCGATGCTCGCCGCGATTTGTCCAGCGATGAGGAGATAGCGGCGCCGTTTCGCCGCCTGTGCCGCGCGGGCCTCTGCATCCACCGCTTCCCGGCTGGAACGCAGAAAGGCTGCCTCCGTTTCCGTGAAATCCTCCGCCCGTTCCGCAAACCACCCTTCCGCTTCTTTTAGAAGCGCGCCGCGGAGCAGGCAGTCCGGATCGCGACCGAGCCGCAACCATTCCGACAAACCGACGCCAAACGTGCGGCGCCAGTTTAAAAACGCGCGGTCTTCCTCCAGCCACTGCGAGTAGCGCTTCCAGGCGCGAAACAACTCTTCGTGCGCCACCTCCACGGTAGGGCCGGCTGCCTGCCCGGACGACACCGTCAACAGCCGCGCTTTTGGACCGGCCAGAATGCCCACAACCTCCTCGATATTCTTCACCTGCTCCGGTGCCGCCGATGCCGGATGGAGTTGGGAGATCGCCGTCCGAACCCTGGTGTACCTGCCGTCCGGCTGCGCCTCGGCGAGCCGCAGAAAAACGCGGCGCGAGATTTCAGGCTGGCTATTGGAAAGCCACTCCGTGAACACATTCTCCGCCTGAGTGTGCAACGCGCCCGAAAGCCCGCCCATTCCGCGATATGCGTCAAGAGACAGGCGGCCCGAGACGGCGCATTCTTCCCACAACCGCATCAGCGTGTACTGAAGCAGCGGAAGAGCGCCCGCCTGGCCGGACGCCTCGCGCACCAGAACGTCCGCCAGGCCCGGCTCCATGTCCACGTTGGCGATGCGGGCCGGTTCTTCGATCGCCGCGCGCAGTTCGCCTTCGGCCATGCCACCCACCAGAACATGACGGCTCTCGAGCGCCGAAGCGAAACCCACAAATCCGGCGCATTCACCGTAGAAATCGGCACGCAGCGTCAACAGCACGACAGACGGCCCGCCGGCCGACGCGGCATACAGCAGGTTTTTGATGAAAGCCTCTCGTGCTTTCTCATCGCGGCAAACGGTGAAGACCTCTTCAAATTGATCGACGAGCAGTGCCATACGCGTTCCGGCGGGCTGATTCAACAGGGCCGCCGCAATCGACAAATGCAGCCGCCGCTCATCGTGCAGGAAACCATCGATCATCTCTGCCAGAGCCTTGCCGGTAGTTTCCGCGTGCGCATGCCGCAACAGTTCGATAGAGAGCGATTCGAGCGGGTTCGCCGCGGGCTTGAAGGCGATCACCGGCCATATTTTGCCGCCCGGCAAAGCACCTTTCTGAATCTGGTACAGAACGCCGGCGCGCGCGAGGGAAGATTTCCCGCTGCCGGAAGCTCCCAGGATG
>DASTMK010000376.1:0-6113 GCA_035714225.1 Bryobacteraceae bacterium
AAGCCCGCCAGCGACAGGCAGAGCGCCAGCGTATGCTTGGGCTTCAGTGGAATCGCCGCGATGGCCACCAGAACTACCAGCGTGACCTGGCTCGGTATGAAATTGTCCATGTACGGCGCCCGGGGTGCGGCCCAAAGCGAGAACCACGTCGCCACACTGCCCGAGGCAAACGCCGTCACCACCGCGATCGTCCGCGACCGGGCATAGGCTGCCGGAAGACGGTGCATCGCCAGCAGGAAGCCTCCCAGCGCGATCATGATGCCGCTTTGCAGCAGCCGTACTCCCACCGTTCCCAGGCCCCGCCCGAACGCGAAATGCGCCAGCGTGATAGCCACGGCCGCACCGGCTTGAACGGCCGCGATGATCTTCAAAGACTGGTGGCTGAGGCGCAGGATCTCCTGGCGGAATCCTTCATCCTGTTCCGCTTCGCTGGGGAGAAGGTTTTTCCGGAGCGCCTGTAGGTTCATTAAGAGGCTTCTTGAGATTACTGTACCGCGTCCTTCCCCGCCTTAACGCCGGTAAGGCTGTACTCGATCAACAAGCGCCTGAAATCGCGGCTCGGGTCGCAGCGGTTCCATTCGCTGGTCCACCAGGATGGATGGCAGCGGCCCTTCCTGATTGCCCGCAGCTCTTTCGAGCAGATCGAGAGCTCCGGGTATGTTTCCAAGTCCCGTCCTCACGATAGCGGCGTGACACAAGACGGGCCGTCCACGGTCATGAAGGTCGAGCAGTTGTTTCTCAATCTCCAGCGCCTCGCCGCGCCGCTGAGGAATGCGGGCGAGCAGATGGCCTAAAGCCGCCAGCGGCCTGGTATCCTCGGGTGCGACGGCCAACGCCAGGCGAAACTCCTTCTCAGCGCCGGTAAAGTCGCCGAGAGCTTCCAGGGCGAGTCCCGTGATCCAGTTTGCGATCCGGTACGTAGCCTCAATCTCCAAAGCCTGGCGATTGCTTTCGATTGCCTCCTGGTAACGCCCCGCACGAAACAGTAACGCCCCTTGATGAGATAAAAGGATCGCCCGCGAACGGCCGCTGATCACGTGAGGATCGGGATTCGACATCGCAATAGGATGGGAAAGCGCCTGCCGGACCAGTTCCAGAGCTTCATCGGTGCGGCCGGTGTAACCAAGCCATGTTGTGTAATTACGCAGTGCATACGGAGCCAGAGCATTCAGTTCCAAAGCACGTTTGAAAGCATTTGCCGCGGCGGAGAAGTTCCACTCCCGGTTATGAATGTTTCCGATGAGCTCCCAAGCCTTGGCATTTTTGGGATCGAGACGGACACATTCCTGTGCGGCCTTCAAACTTTGCGAGGCCAGTTCTTTCCATCGAGGCTGGTCGAAGTCGATTGCGAACTCGATGGTCTCCGCCAGACCGATCCAGGCAGGTACGTAGCTGGGGTCCAGCCGGGTAGCCTTTTCATAAAGTGAGGCTGCCTCCCGCAGATTCGGAGGAATGCCCCCCTGCTGGCGCCGTATTCGAGCATCCATGCGCGTCAGTTCGCGAGCCTGATCGCAAAGGGAAATCGCCTCCAACGAAACCGGCGGGCGCCGGAAGAAGTTCGGAAGCGCAGCGGCTGTTGCCGCAATCAGTAGCGCCGCAATGGCCACAGACGAGCGGCGCCGGCGAAGCCACTTGGAAGCTCGATAGGAGATGCTGTCCTTGCGCGCCTTCACCGGCCGGCCCTCCAGATAGCGGGCGAGATCGTCTGAGAGTTCCATAGCGCTCCGGTAGCGGCGCTCCGGTTCCTTACGCATCGCCATGCCGGCGATATTGTCGAGGTCCCCGGCCAGCTCATGCGAAAGCTTTGGATCGCGAACGGCATGGCTCGGCGGAGGCGCTGTACCGGTGCAGATGGCCGTTTCAATCTCGGAAGGAGAACGTCCGGTCAGTGCAAAAGGCCGCGAGCCCGTCAGCAGCTCATACAGCATGACGCCCAGCGAGTAAATATCGGATGCTTCCGTGATGGGTTCGCCGCGCACCTGCTCGGGACTCGCGTAGTCCGGCGTCATGAACCGGAAGTGCGTTTCCGTAACGGCTGTGCCATCCGGCAGGAGTTCCTCCATCAGCAGCTTTGCGATTCCGAAATCCAATAGTTTTGGAAGACCGGCCGGTGTAACCATCACGTTCCCCGGTTTGAGATCGCGATGAATCACCTTGCGCTCGTGAGCAAACTGAACGGCACTGCAGATCTGGCGGAAGAGCTCGATCCGCTGGCGAATCGTAAGCCGGTTGCGCTCACACCAGTCCAACAGCAGTTCCCCTTCGATGTACTCCATCACCAGGTAGGGACGGCCTTCGCTGGATGTGCCCCCATCAAGCAGCACCGTGATATTCGGATGGGTAAGGTTGGCCAGAATCTGCCGCTCCGTGCGGAAGCGCTGGAGAATAGACCGCGTGTCCATGCCCCGGTGCACCAGTTTCACGGCTACGGTTTGGAAGAATTCCCCGTCGGATCGAATGGCCTGGTAGACCGTTCCCATGCCTCCGCTGCCGATCTGCCGCACCAGCAGGTAGGGCCCTGCCATCGACCCCACTTCACCATGAGTGTCGCCGTACGGAAAGGTTTGCGCGGCTTCCTGGAGAGCATCGCCGATTCTCCCGGCGGCTTCGGCGGAGCTGGCGAGCAGAGAGCGCACCTCCGCCTCGAGTTCGGCATCGCCGGCACAGGACTTCGCCAGAAAGGCTTCCCGGCCGGCCTCGCCGCACTCCACGGCGTCCTGGAAGATGCGGTCGACCTGTTGAAACCGTTCCGGCGTCACCGCCCCGACGCAGCCTCGGGGCGGCCTAATTCGCGCCCCAGCCAAGCCTCCGCCATGCGCAGCTCACGGGTTACGGTTGCCGTTCCTACGCACATTACACAGGCGATTTCCTCGCCCGTGAGTCCGCCAAAATAACGCATCTCGATCATGCGAGCTTTTCTTTCGTCCAGTTTGCCGAGGGCGTCCAGCGCAAGATCCAGCGCCAGAAGCGCGGGTGCGCGCTCTGCCGAGTAGACCATGGCTTCATCCAAGGTAGCGAACGCTTTTCCACCGCCGCGTTTGGCCGACGCCCGGGACCGGGCGTGGTCTACCAGAACCTGCCGCATCACTCGCGCGGCCAGGGCCAGAAAGTGCGCCTTGCCGCTCGCGGTAAACTCGTCGCCGGCGGACATTTTCAGGAACGCTTCGTGCACCAGGGCGGTCGGCTGCAAGGTTTGATCGCTGCGGGCGCTTCGCATGAGTGCTCCCGCCATCCGCCGAAGCTGACTGTAGACCAAAGGCAGCATCTCACCCAGGGCCTGCGCATCCCCCTGGTCGTGCCGCTTCAGCAGCGCTGTGATTGTCTGTGGCTCGCCCATCCGGTTGTCATTTATCGTAGCGCGCATGATCAAATCCGGTGCGCGATTCCGTATCCGTTGCAGAAGTTGACACACAGCAACAACCAAGGAGCACGGAAATGATCATTGGAGCGCCGATTAGAGGCATCGTTTCAGGTCTGGCCTACATCCGGGACACCATCACCATCAATGATGCGTTCCTCAGCGAGTTGAACAGCCAGATTGCCGAAAAAAAACTTCCCGCGAACGGCACCGCCACCATTACGATTGCTGCTCGCGAAATCAAACACGCACCTAACTATATACTGCGGCTCACCAACTACAAAGTCGTTGTGATTGCGGACGAATACGACGCCGCCGGCGGCTCGATTGAGGTGAGCGGCACTGCCGGAGCAAACGGTGCGAAAGGGCCGAATGGAGAAAAGGGTTATGCCAGCGCCACGCCCCAGAACAACAAGGATGGAAAACCGGGAGGACCCGGCGGCAGCGGTCAGCCTGGCAGCAAGGGAATGCCGTTGCAACTTTTTTGTAAACGCCTGAAACGGGCCAATCTGCTGTCGCGCGGCGGCAGCGGCGGCAATGGAGGAGCCGGTGGAAACGGCGGAGAGGGAGGCAGCGCCAAAATCATCGTAGTCGACCCGGGCGGCGGCAAGTTCCAGGAGTACGTTGGAACCAAGGGCGGCAATGGGGGCCGCGGCGGGAATGGCGCCGCCGGCGGCAGCGGCGGCCAAGTCACCGTCCGGTACGTCGAACGGCTGGCAGGAAGCCCCTCTGTTTCCGTTACCGGAGGTGCGGGCGGCGTTGGCGGAGCCGGGGGAACCGGCGGCAAGGGCGGATACCAGTCGGCAAACGGGGTGGCTGGTGCCAAAGGATCGAACGCGGCGAAAGGTCCGGACGGCCAGGCCAGCGTACAACAGTTGGAAGAGAGCGTGTTCTGGGATCAGGTCAGAACCTTGATCGATGGCACCCGTTCCTACATGTGGGCCGAATACCGCACACGCATGGGCGAGTACTATCTGCGGTGCTTTGCTCCGGGCAAGGCCGATACAGCGAAGTTTCTCAGCTTGGCCGCAAACGAGTTTCGCAGCATACTTTGGTTGCGCCCCCAGGAACCCAAGGCTCAGGTGATGCTGGGCAACATCGCTGCGAACCTCATTCCGCTCGGCACCGCTCGCGACTTTTATCTGACGCCGGACTTTCCGCGTTACGAGCAGGCATTCACGGACTATGCGCCGATGGTTCAAAACATGGTCGACAGCGCAAAGGACTTGTTGATGCACGCCAACAACGTTCAGTACAACCGCACCAAGCTTTCAACTCAGATCGCCCATATTCAATCAAGCGGGCTGATCATCGAAAGCGAACGCGCCGAAGCGGCCGTTGAAAAGCTGCAAGCGGAAGGAGTGGTTTCGGGCTACGACGGGCGCATCAACGCGCTCGAAGCGGAGATCGACGCGAAGCGGCATGAGCTGGCGCAAGCTCGCCTGGAGCTTGGGGGCGCCTTTATTTCCTCTGTGCTGGAGGCGATCGGCGCTGTCGCGGCTGTGGTCGGAGCGGTCTACACCGGCGGCGCCTCGCTGGCGGCGTTGCCCGGCCTTCTGGTTGCTGCTCAGGACAGTTGGGGCAAGCTCAGCACCGATGCGAATGGCCAGGTCAAGTACCAGGATACGTATCTGACCGACTGGGTGGAGTGGAAGGACGGCAAACCGGTGCTCAAGCAGGAAATCAAAGATCTGGGCGCCGGCATAGAGCAGGTAGTGAACAGCGTCAAGCCCGCCGTAAATGCCACCCTGGATCTCATCGACAAGGCCAAGGTGCTTGGCGACATCGGCCAGTCCACCGTGGACGGTGAACTCCAGAGCGAGTTGAAGGAGTTGCTGCGCCGGAAAGCCGAGCTCGAGTTCGAGCGCGCTCAGGCCAAGCTTGGCGTGAAGCAGGCGGAGTTGCGCCTGGCCACCATCGACTTAAAGGCACAGCAGGCGCAGGCCGACCTGGCGGCGGCACAGCAGATGCTGGACACCCTTACGGCGGACAACAAGCTGTTGGGACGGGTTACGGCAATGCTGATGCGGCGTGCCCAGGATTATATGAGTCATCTGCTTCAGTTCCAGTTCTGGGCCAGCCGCGCCTTGGACATCTATACGATGAAGGACCATACGGGTTTGCTCCCGTTCGACATCGGTTACGTTCATCCCGATGTGGAAGAGGATGCTTACACGGCCTTCGGCCGCGGGAGCAGCAGCCATGCACTGAATCTGATGGAAGCCTATCTCACTTCGTGGGCCCGGCTTCCAGGCATCATCATTCTGCGGAACGAATACGAATCGTACCGGATGGATCTGCTTACGCAAACGCAGTTCTGGAGCTTCAGTGGCAGCCATCCCGTGCTTCAGGAGTTCCGGCAGAAAGGCAGCGTCGAGTTTGAACTCGGCCTGAGCGACATATATCAGGACCGGTTTGAATGCAAGATCGAGGGAGCAACGGTGGCGCTCGCCGGCGCCGTCTCAGCCGAGCCGCTGATTAACTGCATCCTGATGCAGCGGGGCGAGTCGGCATCGGTCCGGCTGGACGGCAGTGTGGTCCACTTCAACTACCCGCCACGCGGGTGTCCCCTGCTTGCGGTAAAAGCGGCGGCGCAGATCAACAGTGCCCCGCCCAGCACACCGGAAGCGTTCTGGGGCCGCAGCCCGGCGGCAAAATGGAGGCTCTACCTGGAACCGGATGCCATGACAAAAGTGGACCTCTCGGGTGTCACCGAGATTCTCCTCTGCTTCAGCTACAAGGCATTCATTCCACC
>DASTMK010000377.1:0-2701 GCA_035714225.1 Bryobacteraceae bacterium
CCAGCACATGTTCTACCGGCGGCTTGGTTCGGCTTCGGAAGACGTAATCGAAGCGATGTACCGGCGCATGGACGAGCTTGTGGGTAAAACGATGGCCTTTGCCGATAACGGCACGGCCTTGTTCGTCCTTTCCGATCACGGCTTCTGCTCGTTCCGGCGCGGCGTTAACCTCAACACATGGCTGTACCGCAACGGATACCTTGCGCTGCGCGACGGGGCGCAGGAGAGCGGCCCGTTTTTCAAAAATGTCGACTGGAGCCGCACCAGGGCCTACGCCCTGGGACTGTCCGGCCTGTATCTCAATCTCGAAGGCCGCGAGGCGAGCGGCATTGTCCGCCCCGGCGCCGAAGCGGACGCGCTCGCGCGTGAACTCATCGAGGGGCTGGAGGCGCTGCGCGACAGCAATGAAGTGGCGGCTGTGCGAAAGGTATATCGCACAGCCGCTCTCTACCGCGGTCCGTATCTCGATGCCGCTCCTGACCTGATTGTGGGGTATGCGGAGGGTTACCGTGTCGCCTGGGATGCGGCGACCGGAAAAACAGGTGTAGAGGTGATCGAGGACAACGATAAGGCCTGGAGCGGCGATCACTGCGTGGACCCGCTGCTGGTTCCCGGCGTGTTGTTTTCGAACGTACCGATCGATGCAACCGACCCCGGCATCGAGGATATGGCGCCGACCGCGCTCCGGCTGTTCGGGATTCCGGTGCCCGCCTGGATGGAAGGCGCGCCCGTGTTGACCGACGCGGTATCCTGATCGGGACAGGATTATGTTCGGGCCGGCCATCAAAGTAAATAAGGAACTCTGGGAGCGCATCAGGACGTGCGCTGCCGCGGCGGGATATAGCTCGCCGGAGGAGTTTGTCCGCCACATTCTGGAGCGCGAAGTCGCCAAGCTGGAGGATGCACAGTCCGACGAAGAGATCGCACGCAAGCTGAAGGGGCTGGGCTACCTCGAGTGATTCCGGATGCCGCCGCGGCGCTGCTGCTGGCTCTGGCCGGAACGGTATGCGGTGTGGGCACGCTGCTGGCGATGCGGCGCTTCTCCGACCAGCGCGCCGTGCGTTCCGCCAAGGCACGCGTTCGCGCACATCTTTACGAGATGCGCCTCTTCGGGGACGATCCGGTATTGGCTCTGCGCGCGCAAAAGAAGCTGCTGCTGTGGAACCTGCGGTATGCCCGGCTCGCGCTGTTGCCGGCGGCGATTGTTGCCGTCCCCGCGATTCTGATCATGAGCCAACTGGAAGCGGTGTATGGAAGCGAGCCGCTGATGCCGGGGGAGACGACCCTTGTTACCGTGCAACTGAAACGCGGCACGCAACCCGTGGCGGCGGATCTCACCGCACCGTCCGGCTTCACCGTGGAGACACCTCCGGTGCGTATCGCAGACCTCCGGCAGGTCTGCTGGCGCATTCGCGCACGCGGGAGCACCGATGGTGAGCTCCACTTCCAAACCGCTGGAGAAAGCTTGCATCGTGCGATCCACTCAGGCCCCGGCCTTCGTTACGTGACGCCGGAGTGTTCGTCCGCTCCCCTGGCGTCGATCTGGTACGGATGCGCCCTCGAGAGCAATTCAGTGGAGTCCATCGCCGTGGATTACCGCACCCGCAAGATCTCCCTCTTCGGTTTCGACGCGCACTGGTTAGTCTGGTTCGCCCTCTTCTGGCTTGCCGCCATGCTGCTGCTCCGGCGGCGTTTCGGCGTGACGTTCTGAGTTGACGGAAGTCCGAAAAAGGCCACTTGCTGACGCGCGTGGCTCAGTAGGATCATTGCGTTTCGGAGCCGCGACCGCGAGGGAGCGGTGTCTACCACGGCTGCTATCGCATCTGCCGCAGCTCTTCCCGCAACCGGGGGATGATCTGCGCGTACTGGGCGGGCGAAGCCTTCGCCAGAAACGTTTCGAAACACTGGCGCGCCTTCGCGTAGTCGCCGGACATTTTGTAAATGCGCCCCAGATTCAGGTAGCCTTCGAGGAGACCGGGATCCATTTGGACCGCTTTCTCGAAATGCCCGCGAGCCGCCGCAAAATCGTCTTTTCGCACCGCAACCAGCCCCAGGCCGTTATGGGATAAAGCATGATCTTCGCCTGTCGCCAGGCACCATTGGAAGACCCGTTCGGCGTCTCCAGGTCTCCCGGTATCCAGGTAAGTCATGCCGAGGTCGTTCAGGCTGTCGCAATCGGCAGGATTGAGTTGGGCTGCCCGTTCATAGGCGGTGATCGCCTGCTCCAGGTTTCCTTGCGCCATGTACAGAAAACCGAGCCGCGAGTAAAGCCACGCCGTCCGGACTCCGTTGCGAATGCCATCCTGGTATAGCTTCAGCGCGTCTTCGCGGCGGCCGGTCCGGCCATACTCATCGCCCAGGTGTAAGTAAACGGTTGGATTTCCCGGATCTGCCGCCAGTGCCCGCCGCAGCAGTTCGGCGCGGCGCGAGACAGGAGTGCCGGCTTCCGGAGAAACGGCAAGATACAGCAGGCGGAGAACCTCGGTGCGATCTTTCGGGTCGATGCCCTGGCCGGTGAGCGTGAACTCGCGCTCGGAAGACCCGGCCGAATAGCCCAGAGACCGCAATTGCCGCAGCGTGGCCTGATCCACCATCGCCGTCTGTACCTTCTCGGGAGCGTGGGCCGAACTGCCGGCGGCTGCATTGAGGTGGGCTTCCAACTCGCGTGCCTCCGCCGCATAACGCTCGATCACGTTTTTGG
>DASTMK010000378.1:0-8511 GCA_035714225.1 Bryobacteraceae bacterium
AGCCCGAGAATCCAGAACCGGGCGATAATCTTCGACTCCTGCCATCCGAGCGCTTCGAAATGATGATGCAGGGGAGCCATCTTGAAGACACGTTTGCCGCGTATTTTGAAGCTGCCCACCTGGATGATGACCGACAGCGCCTCCAGCACAAATACGCCGCCAATGAAGATCAGCAGGATTTCCTGCTTGATCAACACCGCGATCAGCGCCAGCCCCCCTCCGAGGGCGAGCGACCCCACATCGCCCATGAAGATTTCGGCCGGGTGCGCGTTGTACCAGAGAAAGCCGATGGATGCGCCTGTCATGGCCCCGCAGAACACGGCCAGCTCCGAGGCACCCGGCAACCTCGCGATCTCCAGATAGGTGGCGAATTCGCGATGCCCGCTCACATAGGTGAGCACCGTCATGGCGCCCGCGGCGATGATCATCAATCCGATCGCCAGACCATCCAGCCCGTCCGTGAGATTCACCGCGTTCGACGAACCAACCAGGACCACTACCATGAACAGAAAGAAGAAAATGAATGCCAGCGGATAGGTCCACGGGTTGGCGAGAAACTCGTCGATGAGAAGATCGGGCTTGAACTGCTTGAAGAACGGCATATTGATTTCGGTGGAATACATACCGTAGGAATGCAGCACTAGCAGCCAGAAACCAACGACCAGCGCCACCAGGACCTGCAACCCGAACTTCTGCTTCCCGCTGAGCCCAAGGTTGCGCATCCTGCGTATTTTCGTGTAGTCGTCGTAGAACCCGATGGCCGCGAAGCTTAACAACCCAAACAGCGCGATCCACACGTATTGGTTCGACAGGTTGGTCCACAGCATGGTGGGAACCACAATCGAGATGACAATCAGGACACCCCCCATTGTTGGCGTTCCGGCCTTCTTCTGATGGGACTTGGGACCTTCTTCCCGAATGTGCTGCCCGATTTCAAATTCCCTCAGCTTCGAGATCAGCCACGGTCCCAGCACCACGCACAGAAACAGGGCCGTAAGGCTCGCGAAGGCTACACGGATGGTGGCGTACTGGAAAATGCGGAACGGGCTGAAGTAAGGAAAGAGCTGTTCATATAGGAGCCAGTAAAGCATCTGGTGCTACCCGAAAAACCTCTCTAAGGCTTTCTCCACCTGAACACTCCGGGATCCTTTAAAAAGGATGGCATCCCCCTCCGCGGCCATACTTCGGACGAAGTCGCCCGCCTCGCTGGGATCCTCAAAAAAGTACGCGGCGCCGGCCTCCAGACCAGCACGGACTGCTTCGTCGACCATATAACGGGCCGCGCCGCGTATCCCAACAAGCACAGATATACCGCTGCCCGCGACGTAACGGCCTACCTCGCGATGCAGCGCCTCAGACCAGCGTCCAAGCTCGAGCATTTCTCCAAGCACGGCGATGCGGCGGCTCGCGGGCGTCTCTTTCAAGACGTCAAGCATGGCGCGCACCGCGTCGGGGTTGGAGTTGTAGCAATCGTTCCAGACCGTGATGCCGTCCTTTTGTATGCGCTCACTGCGCATCGTCGCGGCCCGTAAGCCGCGGACGGCGTCCTGAAGCCGCTCCGGCGCAATGCCGAATACACCGGCTACGGCCAGGCCGGCAAGAATATTCAATACCGCGTGACGTCCGGCCATTGCCGTCTCAAACCGGCAACCCAGCGCGCGGAACCGTACTCCTTCCGCGGAGTACTCGATCTCTTCGGCGCGAACGGCCGCGTCCTGCGACAACCCGAAGGTCACGGTACGTCCCGGATGCACTTCGCCGAAATTCCGCACGCGGGGGTCGTCGGCATTCAGCACGGCGACACCATCGGGCGGAAGCGATTCGATCAGTTCCCGCTTGGCCGCTGCGACTGCATCCAAGCAGTCGAAAGCCTCGATATGGGCGTAGCCGACGTTGGTAACCACACCGATATCCGGTTTCGCGATTCGCGCAAGATCCCTGATTTCACCGGCATGATTCATCCCGAATTCGAGTACCGCAACATCGGCTTCATCGGGCAAGCGCAGAATCGAGAGCGGCAGCCCTATGTGGTTGTTCAAGTTCCCGGCTGTCTTGCCGGTGTTCCTCTCCACCGCAAGCATCGCCGCAATAACGTCCTTCGTCGTTGTTTTCCCGGCACTGCCCGTGATGCCAACCACCTTGCCGTCCCATTCGCGGCGCGCCCACCGCGCGAGTTCCTGAAGCGACGCCAGCGTCTCCGGAACGACGATAACGGGTTTTCCTTCGAGCGGTACCTGGGCGACAGCGGCGGCCGCTCCGTTGGCGAACGCATCCTCTAGAAAAGCGTTGCCGTCGTGCCTCGCGCCTTTGAGTGCAAAGTACAGATCT
This sequence comes from Bryobacteraceae bacterium, assembly GCA_035714225.1. Taxonomy (GTDB): domain Bacteria; phylum Acidobacteriota; class Terriglobia; order Bryobacterales; family Bryobacteraceae; genus CAADGY01. Next base: position 2,329 of record DASTMK010000378.1, read on the forward strand.
CCCGCTTTGATCGTGCGCGAATCGATACTCCAACCCGCCACGGCGAGATCCGGCACAGGCTTCTCCCACTGGAGCACATCCGCGATCTGCCGCAGCGAAAACTTCATTTACGGTAACCCAACTTCTGTAGAACGGAGCGCGCCGCCTCTCTGTCGTCAAAATCGATGGTGCGGTCCTTCAGAACCTGGTAGGGTTCATGCCCCTTGCCGGCAATAATAACGATGTCGGATTCGCCCGCCTCCTGAATCGCCCGGTGGATCGCTTTCATGCGATCCGGTTCCACCACGTGCGGAGTATCGTAGCGGCCCAGGCCAACCAGCGCGTCGTTGATGATCGACAGCGGATCCTCGGAGCGCGGATTGTCCGATGTCAGCACCACGAAGTCGCTCAGTTCTCCCGCCGCCATTCCCATCAGGGGCCGCTTTGTCCGGTCGCGGTCGCCGCCACAGCCAAACACCGTAATCACACGGCGGGGCGAGAGGCTGCGGGCAACGCCGATCACATTTCGCAGCGCATCATCCGTGTGCGCGTAGTCGACGACGACAAGAAAACGCTGCCCCTCGTCTATGCGCTCGAAACGTCCGGGCACCGGACCGCATTCCGCAATGCCGCGAGCGATTGTCTCCGGAGTGAAACCGTAACTCATACCAGTGCAGCACGCCGCCAGAATGTTATAGACGTTGAACCGGCCCACCAGCGGCGATTGGATCTCGAAGGAACCTTCCGGGCTCACCACATCGAACCTCAACCCGGTGAATCCGCTGACGATATTCGACGCCCGTATCTCCCGATCCGCATCAAGGCCGTACCGGAAAACATGGGTTCCCGCAGGAACCTCCATACCGCGTCCGTGCTCGTCGTCGGAATTCAGCACCGCGAATGGCGGAGGAGGAGCGCCATAGCCGGTAAAAAGCCTCCGCTTGGCGGCAAAATAGTCCTCCATGGTCTTATGGAAATCGAGGTGATCCCTGCTCAGATTCGTGAATACTCCCGTATGGAACCGCAGCCCGAACGAGCGCCCCAGCGCGAGTGCGTGGGAAGACACCTCCATTGTGACATGGGTCCCTCCTCTGCGCTCCAGTTCGGCGAAGAGGCGAAAGAGGTCCAGCGATTCCGGCGTCGTGTTGACAGCGGGCAGAATCTCATCGGCAAGATGATACTCGATGGTGCCGATCAGTGCGGTTGTCTTGCCTGCCGCGCGCAGCACGGAATCGATCAGGTAGGAAGTAGTGGTCTTGCCGTTTGTACCCGTGATGCCGGTAAGAAACAACCTCTCATCGGGCTTGCCGTAGAAGTTTCTTGCGATGGTAGCGAGCGCCTGCCGTCCATGCGCCACCTCGATCCATGCGCCTTGAAAATCCGCCGGCGGCGGCGACTCTCCAACAACGGCAACGGCGCCCTTGTCGAGCGCCTGCCGAGCATACTTGCGGCCGTCCGCCCGGGCTCCCTCGAACGCAAAAAACAGGAATCCCGGCTGGATGCGTCGCGAGTCATACTCGAGACCGGCGACGGGGGTATTCGCCAGTTGCTCCGGAAGTCCGGCTTTTAGTTCGACACCTTCGAAGATCTCACCCAGTGTCATGGTTTCACCGGGCGAACCGCACTCGGACTCTCTCTCCCGACTTGAGCCGGACACCTGCCGGCGGGTATTGGCCTCTGGCTACGCCGCTGCCGGTGAACTCTACCGGCAGCCCCTGGGCGGCTGATTCCTCAATCACTTTTCGAACTGTCTTGCCCGAAAAATCCGGCACGGCCGGGCCGAGCAATTCCACCGGGTAAGCCGCGGGCACCAGCACCGGCATTGAACCGTTCCCCTCCCGCACGTTTCCGGTGGTGGCGAGCAGCATCTCCGCATCCGGTGCGCCGCCTACTTCCGCAATCGCAAGATCGTAATCGTCCTCGGGCTCTTTTTTGGCCAGTTGCGGCAGTTCGTAGGGCAGGTCGCGCGGAACATCCAGAATTCGAAGGGCCGTCGATGCGACTTCGCGGAATACCGGAGCGGCTACCGCTCCTCCAAATTTCGATGAGCCGTTCAGCGTCACAACGACAACGATGGCAGGATTCGTCAGCGGTGCAAATCCTATAAACGACGCGTTGTACTTATGCGTATACACCCGATGAACCAGGTCGAAGATCTGCGCCGAACCGGTTTTGCCTCCCGCCGTGTAGCCGTCCAGTTTCGCGCGCGTACCGGTGCCGTGCAAAACGACGCCTTCCATCATCCGCCGCATGGTGATAGAGGTCTCCGGTTTCAGGACGCGCTTGGCGGGGTGCGGCGGCTGCGGCTCCGCTTTCATGCCGGGCGCCTGGCGCTGCAGGATCAGGCGCGGCTTTATCAACAGTCCACCATTGGCGATCGCAGAGCACGCCTGCGCCAGTTGCACTGTCGTGGTGCTGATCTCGTGTCCCATGGCCACCGATCCGATGGAGCTTTTGCCCCACAGCCGCAGATCCCTGACCAGGCCTGAAGACTCGCCTGGCAGGGGAACGCCGGTGCGCGAACCGAATCCGAATCGCCGGACGTATTCCAACAGGCGTTCATTCCCGACCTGGAGAGCAATGTTAATCGCTCCGATGTTACTCGATTTCGCGATAACCTCTTCCATCGGCAGAGCGGAATGAGCCTTATGGTCGCGAATCAGGCGGCCAAACAGATTGATGGATCCGTTGCCGCACGGAATAATGGTTTCCGGCCTCAGCCGTGTAGTCTCGAGGGCGGCGGATACCGTGATCACCTTGAACACGGAGCCCGGCTCGAACGGCGTCGACACAGAAAGGTTGGCGCGATTTTCCAGGTCCGCGACCGGAGCGTTCGGGTCGAAGGTCGGATAGTTGGCGAGAGCCAGGATGTCTCCGTTGCGTGGGTCCATTACCACCAGGCTGCCCGTCGTACACTGGTTCGAAACCACGGCCTCGGCGAGCGCCTTTTCCGCGGTGAATTGAATCCTTTCGTCGATCGTGGTCGTGAGACTCACGCCCGGCACGGGTTCGACCGACACCTCCGTCTCGAATCCCCTTTGCCGGACGTCCGCCATCATGCGCAACGCACCGGCCCGGCCCGCAAGCTCATCGTCCAGGCTCAACTCGAGGCCGGCATTGCCGCGTTCCCGATGGTCCACGGCGCCGATAACGTGTGAGGCCAATTGTCCTTTCGGATAGAACCGGCGGCTCTCTTTGCGGAACTCGACCCAGCCAAGATTCAGCGCGCGCAGCCGGCGCGATTCCTCCGGTTCCAGCTTCCGCTTCACCCACAGGAAGCCGCGATCATGCTCTTTCGCCCAGCGCATCCGTTCCAGCAACTGTTGCTTATCGATGTTCAGGACGCCCGAAAGAATCTCCGCGGCCACCGCGAAATCTTTTATCCGTTGGGGATTGATGCAGACCGAATCCACCGGCACGCTCATGGCAAGCGGCTCGCCGGAACGGTCGTAGATGGTGCCGCGCGGCGCCAGGATCTCCAGCATGCGCTCCTGCTGCTGCTCGGCAAGATGGCTGTATTCGGCGTGGGAGAAGATTTGCAGATAAACGAGCCGGACGATGATGATAATCGCCCAGATCAGGGCAAACCGGGCCACATGACGCAGCCGCCGGACCGATTCCGGCTCGGCGGTCTCATCGCTTGTTCCCCAGCTTGGTGGGTCGTACACACCACCCCGGCTCTTCCGCCGCCAGGTGGCCCAGTCTCGTATCTTCATATCGCGCACGCACGGTCGAGTCCGCGAGGGGCGTCACTTCTTGGCCGGTACGTTCAGGGCCAGGGAACCGTCTTTCGGATCCAGGTACACCACCGTTCCCGGGGCGGGATCGATGAATTGCTGGGCATTCGCCAGTTCTTGAAGCCGCTCCGGACTCAGCAGCCGCGATGCTTCCAGCTCCAGGCTGAGTTTCTCGCGTTCCAGCATTTCCCGCTGTTCCCGCAGCGTCTCCATCTCATAGCCCGCGAGCAGGCCGTACGCGCTCGGGATCAGTAACGCAACGAGCAGCAGAGAAAGGATAGACGCTGTGCCGATCAGCTTCCAGCAGGTTTGCGGCGCCTGGCTGTCGGGCTGCCGTACGACGTTTGTGTTGTCAATCTGCTTCACGAAAAAGTAGATGTCTTCGTTTGGGATTGCGCGGGACCGGAACACATCGTCGTGTGCCCGGCTCCTGCCGGCAGCAAACGCGCTATCCATCGTTTTGGATCCCGCAAATCGGTTGTAGAAAGTCGCCAGTGACGCCATTTTCTGATCAGCTCATCTCCAGCGCCCGAAGCTTAGCGCTCCGCGACGCCGGGTTCCTTCTCACTTCTTCTTCCTTTGGGGTGACCACATGCCTGGTCAGAATTCGCGCTCTGCCCGCACGGGCCAGCGCCTGAAACTTCCGCTTCACCTTCCTGTCCTCCAGCGACATGAAAGAGATGATTACAATCCTGCCGCCGCTCTTCACCAGCGATGGAGCCTGCTCAAGAAGATCGTCCAACTGCCCGGTCTCGTCATTCACGAAAATCCGGAGGGCCATAAACGTCTGCGTAGCCGGGTGAAGCCGTCCCGTCCGGTGCACGGCCTCTTCGATGACTCCTGCCAGGTGCAGGCTGTCCCGAATTGGCCGCGCCCGGACGATTGCTCTGGCTATCTTCCGCGCCCTCCTTTCTTCGCCCAGTTGATAAATCAAATCGGCGAGCGCCTTTTCGGCATAGTGATTGACAATGTCGGCAGCCGGCACGCCCTGGCTGCGATCCATCCGCATATCCAACGGCCCTCTGGCCATCAGCGAAAACCCTCGTCCGGCGTCCGTCAACTGATACCGGCTCACACCCAGGTCGGCGACCAAGCCGTCGACCTGGGCGAGTCCCAGAACCGGCAGGGTGGAGGACAGACCCGAAAACGTTCCCTGTACGTAGCGGATGCGGCTGGCCCATTCGGCCGTATTCCGTCTGGCCATGTCGAGCGACTCCGCGTCCCGGTCGTTCGCAATCACCATCCCTTCGGTGACCCTGCGAGCAATCGCCGCGGTGTGCCCTCCGAGGCCGGCTGTCGCGTCCAAATAGATACCGCCGCTCCGGAGCGCGAGATACTCGATCACTTCGTCGACCAGAACCGGAGCGTGCATACATGACGCCTACCTGAAACCCCGCTTCTCCAGCAGGCGCAGTTTCTCGTCCAGCCCGCCGAGCGCCCGCTGCTTCCGCTGCTCGAAAATCTCTTTACTGAAAACGTTGATTCTGCCCTTGTAACAGGACAGCCAAACCTGCTGGTTCTCGAGGTTCAACGTACGCCGCAAGTCCGTGGGCAGCAACAGACGCCCTTGCCCGTCCAGCTCTGAATCCGCACCCAGGTACGCAGCGATGAAAGCCACATCCTCGGCCGCGTCCGGATCTTCACTTGCCTGCTCGAAGAAAATCTCGTTTTCTTTCCAAACCGAAATAGGGTAAATTCGAGCTATGCGAGTATCCAGACTGGTAATAAAAACCTTTTCCTGTCCGAAACTCGCTAAATATTGCTGTACGGCTACGGGGAGCTTGAGGCGGCCTTTTTCATCTACGCGTGCCGGCAGGAACCCCCGGGGAGGCTCGACGACATCAGCGGGCGTGGGATTTTGGTCCACCTAGTTCCACTCGTAACCACTTTTTACCACTGAATGGATTGTCGCATGGCCTGCCGAAGGTTGCAATACTTTTTTCCCATTACTACCTTAAGGTCTACATGTTGTAGCAAGACGATACGAGCCGCAATTGCTCGTATCAGGGACGACGAACACCGTTCCGTAATGGCACGTTGAAAGCGCACCTGCATGCTACGCTGTACAGGTGCCATCGCTTTACGATCTGGATCCCGGTCCCGAGTGCCCCGAGCTGGTTCGGGCGATCATTGAAATCCCGAAGAACTCTGCGAACAAGTATGAATACGACGGCAAGCTGGAGCTATTCCGGCTCGACCGTTCTTTGTACTCTCCTATGCACTACCCCGGCGATTACGGCTTCATCCCTGGAACGGTAGCCGAAGACGGGGATCCCATGGATGTCCTGGTTCTGGTGCAGGAACCCAGCTTTACCGGGTGCATGATCGAAGTACGCCCGGTGGGCATTTTGAATATGGTGGACAACCAGGAAGGAGACCAAAAGGTGCTGGCCGTACCGAACCGGAATCCCCGCTACGACCAGATCCACACAATGGATCAAATTTTCCCGCATGTGCGCCGGGAAAT
>DASTMK010000379.1:0-9677 GCA_035714225.1 Bryobacteraceae bacterium
AAAAAGAAACGCAGTGCGGCCGTGTGGTGTCCGACGGTTCGCGCCCCAAGTTTTCTTTCCTTGAGCAGGTAGACCTGATAGGCGCGGATCTCCGCTGGTCCGAGCTGATTCGGAGAACGTTGGAAATAGTTCGCAAACGACCCTACGATCTTCAGGTAGGCGTTTACGGTAGTCTGGGAGTAATTTCGACGCTGGAGCTCTTCCAGCATCATTTTTCGAAGATGGGTCACAGGGACCTCCTTGTGACCCACACACTACGTCAACCACTGATGGAAATGCCGAACCTACTGACACGCGTAGCGTCCGCCGCGCTGGCGGCTTCGTTCTGACGGCGTAGCATTTACGATCCGTCCCTTGGCCAGACGCCTGAACATCATGTTCCAGAATAGGGCTCAGCGACTAGGAGCAAGGACTTTCGGGATAAGGCACTGCCAGTTTATGTTTCCCTGTCCTGCCAAATTATCGTTCAAGGTGTGGTGGCGGTACTGGCCGATGGCAGCAGGACCACGAGCATCGCGCCGCCGCCTTCGCGATTCTCGGCGCGGATTCTTCCGCCATGCCGCGTCACGATTCCTTCGGCCACCGTCAGGCCCAACCCGGTGCCGCGCGAATCCAGGCGGGATGAAACGAATGCTTCGAAAATGTTCGGAAGAAGATCGGCGGGAATGCCGGGACCGTCGTCTTCAAAACTCATCTCGATCCAGGTTGCGCTATCCTCCTCCACTTCGCGGGACCACACCGTCAGGTGGCCCGCCGAATGGACGGCATAGAGGGAATTGCGGAGCAGATTGACAAACACCTGGATCAAGCGGTCGGCATTCCCGATGACGGCGTGGCGCGAGTCCACGTCGTTGCGGAAACTGACCTCGGACGCTTTCTCATCGATAGCCAGCAGGGCCCACGCCTCGTCCACCAGGGGGCGTATGGAAACGCTGCCCATGTCATCCGTTCGCGCGCTCGCAAAATCCAGCAGCGTCTCGCTGATCCGGTGAAGTCTCCTGGCAACTCGCAACATTCGCGAAAGCCGCTCTTGCGCCTGTGCGTTGGGGATGGTTTCCATCAGCTTTTCGATGGAGCCTTGCAGCACTGCGATGGGCGTATTCAGTTCGTGGGCGACGCTGGCGCTCATCAGGCCGAGGCTCGCCAGCCGGTCCTGTTCGAGCAAGCTTTGCTTGGCCTTTTCCAGCCGGACCAGCGCCGCCTCCAACTCATCTTCGTGCCTCCGCAGTTGTCTTACGGTTTCGTTGCGCGAGCGCATAATCTGCCCGATCTCATCCCCGGGTATGCCGCTGTCGCTGATATATTCGTGTTCCCGGTCGCCCTGCCGCGTGGCTTCGTCGGCCTGTAGCATGAGTTGCAGCGGTTGGTACACGTATCGCGGCATGATGACCGCTTCCAGCAGAATCACAGCCAGTACGTACACGATGCCGAGCACAAGAAATAACACCAGTCTGGCTCCGTGCACCACGTCGGGATCCGTACCGGTCCTCTCAAAAAGCGGGATCAGTGCGAAATAGACGGCACACGTCAGCACCAGGAAGAAAATGTTGTGCAGAACGATCAGTTTCGGCCTGACCTTCAAATCCGCAAACTTTTTTCCCAGTTTCATTGAATCTTTTCCCCTCGCCGGATCATCACTGCAATTGCTGTAAAACAAGAAATTTTATTGTGATTGAGCATTGAATGCGGGTTTGGTAGAAAATATCTATAGCAAGAGCAATCTGGGCCTGGGTTCCCGAACTGGATGAGTGCCATATTCCCTAAGTCAGCCGACAGATATCTACGCCTGGCTGCCGTCTCGCTGGCAGCAGTTGGCGCCTCCGTGATTGGAGTCTACGCTTATCTTACTCAGCCTCGCGTAATCGACACTGGCTATTCTCCCGTACAGCCGGTAGCCTACAGCCACAAACTGCACGCCGGCAATCTCGGCATGGATTGCCTCTACTGCCATTCGACGGTGGAGAAATCTTCGTTCGCCGCCATTCCCACGACAGAGACCTGCATGAACTGCCACGTGCGCGTGAAGCCGCAGAGCCCCTTGCTCGTGAAAGTGCGTGAAAGCCACGCCACGGGCCAGCCGATCGAGTGGGTAAAGGTTCACAAGCTGCCCGACTATGTGTACTTCAACCACCAGGCACATGTCACTAGCGGTGTCAGTTGCGTCAGTTGCCATGGCCGTGTGGACCAGATGATTGAAGTGAAACAGGTACAGCCGCTCAGTATGGCGTGGTGCCTGGATTGTCATCGTAGTCCCGCGGCGCATATCCGTCCTCCATCGCTGGTGACGAAGCTGGACTGGACGCCGGAGCGCGATGCGGCCGAGATCGGGCGGGAAATCATTGCGCAAAAGGGAATCGTTCCTCCCACCAACTGTTCGGGGTGCCACCGATGAGCCGCAAAGGAAAGAATTACTGGCGCAGTCTGGACCAACTCGCGGACAAGCCCGAGTTTCGCAACTGGCTGCATCGGGAGTTTCCGGAAAACGCCTCGGAACTGCTCGAGAGTGGTTCACGGCGCACCCTGCTGAAATTGATGGCGGCGTCGTTCGGCCTAGCCGGCCTGGCCGCTTGCCGCCGGCCGGTGGAGAAGATCCTCCCCGCGGCGAAAGGCGTTGAGGGCTACATCCCCGGAAATCCGCTCTACTACAGCACAGCGATGTCTTTGGGTGCGGGTGTGAGCGGCCTGCTTGTGGAAACACACGACGGCAGGCCGACGAAAGTGGAAGGGAATCCGCGGCATCCGGCGAATGCAGGTACGGCTTCCGCTTACGTACAGGCTTCCATTCTTGGGTTATACGATCCGGACCGCTCGCAGACAGTGCTCAAGAACGGACGCAAGTCGAGCTGGGAGGAGTTTGCGCAGTTCGCCGGTTCGCATTTCACGGGAGACGGATCCGGATTGCGCATATTGAGCGAGCAGGTCACATCGCCGTCGCTGGATGCGGTGAGACGGCATCTGCTGAAGCGTTTTCCCAAAGCCCAATGGATCGAGTATGAGCCGCTTTCGCAGGACGAAGCGATGGAAGGCGCGCGGCTGGCCTTTGGCGATTATGCGCGCGCGCACTATCAATTCGAGAAAGCCGATGTAGTGCTGTCGCTCGATGCAGACATCCTTGGTCTCGATTCGCCCTCCACGGTGTACACGCGGGACTTCGCGAAGCGCCGCCGTCCGGAGTCGATGAACCGGCTCTACGCCGGCGAAGCACAATACTCCGTCACGGGCACGATGGCGGACCACCGGCTCCGGCTGTGCGCGTCGGATATCGGGCGGCTTGCGCTGGAGTTGGCGGAAGCCCTGAAGCTGAATCCTGCCGCGCTTACGGTTCTTCCGAACTCGAACGACGCCCGCGCGAAATGGATTCAAGCGGTGGCTCGCGACCTGGTGGCCCATCGCGGACGTTCTCTTGTGGTGGTGGGGCCGCGCCAACCTGCCGCGGTGCACGCGCTGGCGCACTTGATGAACGCCGCCCTCGGGAATGCGGGGGGGACCGTAACGTATTCCCGCTCGGAATGGCAGCCGCAGATTTCGGCGATGCGGCAACTGGCCGGCGAAATGGCGTCGGGGGCGGTTCAGACGCTGGTGATCCTCGGCGGGAATCCCGTGTTTAACGCGCCCGCCGATCTCCAGTTCGAAGCCGCGCTCCGGAAGGTACCCACCGTTATCCATCATGGTCTCGAGTACGACGAGACGGCCGCTCTCGCGGGCTGGCACGTACCCGCGGCGCACTACATGGAATCCTGGAGCGACGCGCGCGCGTGGGACGGAACGGCTACGGTTCAACAGCCTCTGATTCAACCCCTGTATGGCGGAAAGACCACGGCGGAAGTGACGGCCCTGCTTTCCGGCTACAAGGATCAACGGGCCTATGACATCGTGCGGAACTACTGGGTGGCGCAATGGCCCGCAGCACAAAGTGAAAAGATCTGGCGCCGGTCGCTGCATGACGGTGTGGTGGCGGGAACGCGCAGCCCCGAATGGAAAACGGCGATTAACGCGAAGCGCGTGCTGGATGCCTCCGCCGCACTCGAATCCACCGGGTCCGGCCTGGAAGTAGCGTTCCACCAGAGCGCATCGCTGTTTGACGGCCGCTTCGCCAACAACGGCTGGCTCCAGGAAGCACCCGACCCGCTGACAAAAATCGTTTGGGACAACGCCGCGTTGATCGGCCCGGCAACGGCCGGCAAACTGGGCCTTTCCACGGGTGACATGGTGACGCTCGAAAAAGAGGGGCGCCGAATCACCGTGCCTGTTTCGATTCAACCGGGACAGGCGGATGATTCGATCTCGCTCGCGCTCGGGTACGGGCGCAGCCGCTGCGGACGCGTGGGTACGGGCGTCGGAGTGAACGTGTACCCGCTGCGGGCCAGCGCCGGCTTGCATATGGCGACTGGCGTCACATTGCGGAAGACGGGCGGAAAATACCGGCTGACCACCACGCAGGACCATCATTCCATGGAAGGCCGCGACATCGTCCGTGAGAGCGCCTTGGAGGACTTTCGCAAAAATCCGCACGGGCACTCCGAAGGCGCTGCGCATCCGGAGCTCTTCTCTTTATACAAAGAGCACAGCTACGAACAAGGCAACCAGTGGGGAATGGTCCTCGACCTCAATGCCTGCACCGGCTGCAATGCCTGTCTGGTCGCCTGCCAGGCCGAGAACAACATTCCGATCGTAGGGAAGGATCAAGTCGAGCGCGGGCGCGAGATGCATTGGATCCGGCTGGACCGGTATTTCGACGGTTCGGAGGAAGATCCGCAGGTGGTCTATCATCCGGTGGCCTGCCAGCAGTGCGAGAACGCGCCGTGCGAGTCGGTCTGCCCCGTAGCGGCGACCACGCACAGCCCCGAGGGCTTGAACGACATGGCGTACAACCGCTGCATCGGGACGCGGTATTGCGCGAATAACTGTCCTTACAAGGTGCGCCGGTTCAACTTTCTTGAATTCCAGAAGGACGTCGCGGCCGTGCAGAAGATGGCCTACAATCCCGACGTCACCGTACGCGTGCGGGGCGTCATGGAGAAGTGCACGTACTGCGTGCAGCGCATTCAGGAAAAGAAGATTCTGGCGAAGTCAGAAGGCCGCCGCCCGATCCGTGACGGCGAAATACAGACTGCGTGCCAGCAGACCTGTCCGGCGCAAGCCATCACGTTCGGGAACTTGCGGGACCCCGAAAGTAAGGTCGCCAAACTGGCCGGCGATCCGCGCAATTACGCTGTCCTTTCGGAGTTGAACATAAAACCGCGCACCACTTATTTGACGAAGTTGCGAAATCTGAATCCGGAGCTTGCATAACGATGGCCGACCTGGCGCTTCGAAGACCCCTTTCCCTCGAACTCGACCCGCCGATGGTTACGGGCGATCTTACTTACTCCGAAGTAACTCAGAAGGTAAGTGAGATTACAGAAAGCGGAACGCCCCGCGCCTGGTACGTCGCCATCTCCATCACGGGCGGCATCACGCTGCTGCTGGGCGCTATGCTCGGATACCTGGCGCTCACCGGTATCGGTGTATGGGGCAATAACTCGCCCATCGGCTGGGCCTGGGACATCACGAATTTCGTTTTCTGGATCGGCATCGGGCATGCCGGAACGCTGATCTCGGCGATTTTGTTTTTGTTCCGGCAGAAGTGGCGCACCTCCATTAACCGTTTTGCGGAAGCGATGACGTTGTTCGCCGTGGCTTGTGCGGGCATCTTTCCGTTGTTTCACGTTGGCCGGCCCTGGCGCGCCTACTGGCTGTTCCCGATTCCAAACACCGACCTGAACATGTGGCAGAACTTCCGCAGTCCACTGCTGTGGGACGTCTTCGCCGTCAGCACCTACGCGACGGTATCGCTGCTGTTCTGGTACGTCGGATTGATACCGGACCTGGCAACGCTGCGCGAACGGGCAAAATCCCTGTTCCGCAAACGCATCTTCGGTGTGCTGAGCCTCGGCTGGCGCGGGTCGTCGCATCACTGGCGCCACTATGAAATGGCGTACCTGATTCTGGCGGGGCTCTCCACTCCGCTGGTGCTTTCAGTACATACGATCGTCAGTTTTGATTTCGCTGTCTCGGTGATTCCCGGATGGCACACCACCATCTTTCCGCCGTACTTCGTCGCGGGAGCGATTTTCTCGGGCTTTGCCATGGTGGTGACGCTGATGGTGCTCGCCCGCCAGATTTTCGGCCTTCAGAATCTGGTGACGATGAAGCACCTGGAGAACATGAACAAAATCATGCTCGCCACGGGCATGATCGTCGGCTACGCTTACGCGACCGAACTCTTCACCGCCTGGTACAGCGGAAACAAATACGAGCAGTTCGCGTTCTCAAACCGCGCCTTCGGCCCTTACGCCTGGGCCTACTGGACGATGGTGACCTGCAACGTTATCGCTCCGCAGGTGTTCTGGTTCAAGCGTTTCCGCACCAGCATTCCGATGATGTTCGCAGTTTCCATATTGATCAATATCGGCATGTGGTTTGAGCGCTTCGTCATCATCGTGACGTCGCTGCATCGTGACTACCTGCCGGGAAGCTGGGGCTATTTCAGCCCGACGATTGTGGACATTCTGACTTTCCTGGGAAGCTTCGGATTGTTCCTGACGTTGTTCCTGCTGTTCGTCCGATTTTTGCCAATGATCGCCATCTCGGAAGTGAAAGGCGTGATGGCGCAACAGAGAGCGCGCCACTAATGACGGTTCACAGCGCAACGGAGAGATTTGGAAAATGATTCATTCGGAAGATTCCGTTCTCGATCAACCGGTCTCCACCACCGCCGCTCAAGTGGAGATCCACGGCATCCTCGGCGAATTCGACAGCCCGGAAGCTTTGCTTGAAGCCGTGAAGGCGATGCGCGAGCGCGGCTATACGCGGCTGGACGCTTACACTCCATTTCCCGTTCACGGTATGGACAAGGCGCTGGGGGCGCGCCGTTCGCGGCTGGGGCTTGTCAGCCTGACCGGCGGCGTGTTGGGCGCAAGCGCGGCACTGCTGCTTCAGTGGTGGACCGGCGCGGTGGATTACCCGCTGGTGATTGGGGGCAAGCCATTCTTCGCGTTTGAATTCTCGATACCCGTCACGTTCGAGCTGACGGTGTTGTTTGCCGCCTTCGGGACCGTACTGGGTATGCTGGCCTTCAACGGCCTGCCGCGCCTGTATCACCCCGCGTTCAACTACTCGCGATTTCGGGGAGCGACCGATGACCGTTTCCTGCTCGCTGTAGACGCCGCCGATCCGAAATTCGACAGTGAGAAAACTCTGATGTTGATGCGCTCGCTCGGGGCCGCTCACCCGGAGGTAGTGGAAGCATGAAGCTTCTGGCAACCAGCGCCGCTTTTTTCGCCATGACGATTCTCTGGGGCTGCTCAGGCTCTACATCGCGCAAGCCGCCCATCGAGATCTTCGCGGACATGGACCGGCAGGGCAAGCCCCGGCCGCAGCAAGCCGCATACCGGCCCGTTCCGGGTACCGTCGCGGTGGGCCAACTGAACGAAGACGATGCCTATCACACGGGGATCGAAAACGGCTTCTACGTGGCGAAAAACCCGCTTCCGATGACGCGGGAAACCCTGGAGACCGGCAGGCGGCGATACGACATTTACTGCGCCCCGTGTCACGACCGCACGGGAAGCGGCCATGGCATTGTCTCGCAGCGCAGCGGCTCCTGGCTGCCCACCAATTTAAAGGACGACCGCGTCCGCAACATGGTGGACGGTGAGATTTTTTCCGTGGCGACGATGGGCCGCCGGTCCATGCCCGCTCACCGGTTTCAGGTTTCGGCGGCGGACCGCTGGGCCATCGTTGCCTATGTACGCGCGCTGCATCGTGCTTCGGCGGGAAGCATCGAAGACGTCCCGCGCGAACTTCGATCGGACTTGAGGTGATCTGATGCCGGCCCACACAACACAATTCGAAAGACTCGAATCGTACGAGATCGCGCCGCAGGGCTGGACGCACGCGCGCAATAGCATCGCATTGCTCACGGCGGTGGGCGTGGCTGCAAGCGCCGCGGCCTATGCTGCGGACGCACCGCGATTCTTTGCGTCGTGGCTGGTGTCATTTGCCTTTTTCGTAAGTATCGGCCTCGGTGCACTCTTCTTCGTAATGGTGCAACACCTCACGGGAGCAGCCTGGAGTGTGACGCTTCGCCGCCTGATGGAAAACTGCGCAGGCACACTGCCGGCTTCGATATTGCTGTTCGTTCCGGTGGTGTTCGGCTTCAACGATCTGTACAAATGGTCGAACGCCGCTGCCGTCAGCCCCGATTCGATTCTACTCGGCAAGAGCGCGTACCTGAACCCGTCCTTCTTCCTGCTTCGATCCGCCCTGTACTTCGCTATTTGGGGACTGTGGGCGTGGAAGCTTCGCGCGATATCGGCGAAGCAGGACCGGACAGGCTCCATCGAGACGGTCCGCGATGGCGCCCGCTGGAGCGCTCCCGGGGTAATCCTGTTGATCCTCACCGGAACACTCGCTTCGTTCGATTGGATCATGTCGCTCGATCCACACTGGTACTCCACCATCTTCGGGATTTATTTTCTTTCCGGCGGCGCGCTGGCATTTATCGCCGCGCTGATACTGATCGCGTTGGCTTTTCGCCGCGCCGGTATTTTGCGGTATGCCATCACGGTCGAACACTATCATGACCTTGGAAAGTGGCTGTTCGCGCTGACGATTTTTTGGGCCTATATCGCTTTTTCGCAGTACCTGCTCATCTGGTACGCCAACATTCCCGAAGAGACCATCTGGTTCCGCCATCGCCTGGAGGGAAGCTGGACGTGGATGAGCGCCGCGCTGCTGATCGGACATTTCATGGTGCCGTTTCTGGTGCTGCTACCCAGCTCGTCTAAACGGAATTTGAAAATTCTGGGGCTGATGTCCGCATGGATTCTGGCGGCGCACTTTATCGATCTGTACTGGCAGATTATGCCCAACTTCCATGCGCACAGAGTCGAGTTCCACTGGGCCGATGCAGCCACTTTTGCGGCGTCGGGTGGAATCGTCAGTTGGGTCTTCTGGACAGGCACGCGGGCGCGGCCTGCTGTTCCGGTAGGAGATCCGCGGCTGGAAAAGTCGCTCGAATTTGAGAACGCGTAGGAGGGCTGATGCAAGACCACAAACAGCATGGCGGATACGACTACGGCGAACCACGCTCCGGGCTGATTGCGCTCTTCGGCATTGCAGCCATTGTCCTGGTTGTAGCGGCAGTGTTCGCCATACAGACCTACTACGATCACGTGCGGGAGAAGCATTTGTACGAGAAGGTGCTTGCTCCCGTATCGGACGATCTGCAATCGTTGCGGGCGAAAGAAGACGGCGAGTTGCACTCCTACGGCTATACTGACCGCGATGCCGGTAAGGTGCGCATTCCCATCGAAAGGGCCATGGAGCTTCTGGAGAAGGAAGCCGCGGCAGGAAAGCTCGCCTATCCAACCAGGCCGGCACCGGTGAAAGTGGCAGCCCAGGCAGAAGCACAACCTCAGGAGGGAGAGGCACCTCATGCGCCTGCCAGCCTGGATTAGCCTGTTGTTCATTGCGGCACTTCTGCCGGCCGCCGACCCGCAGTTGCCCGCGGAGTTGGAGGGTGTGGGTGTCGTCGAACGGATCGGCGATTCGATTGACCTGGGACTGACTTTTACGGACGAAACCGGCCGTGCGGTCGCGCTGCGGGAGTATTTCTCCAGTGACCGCCCGGT
>DASTMK010000380.1:0-8090 GCA_035714225.1 Bryobacteraceae bacterium
CAAACCACTTATGGGATGATGTCGGGGTTTCACGGCTCTATGTTGTTTACTTTATCGATGCCGGTTACGCGGAGACGATTGTTCTTTGTGCGGGCCGGGCTGGGAGCAATAGAGACGTGTGCCTTTGTTGTTATGACAGCCGGTTTGACACTACTCTTGCGGCCGGAAACAACAGGTACATCCCAGGCTTTCCTTTACGGTCTGCGGGCGATGGTCTGTACCATGGCAGTGTATGCCCTTTCCGCCCTGCTGGCCTGCGTGCTGGACGAAACGTGGCAGTTTATGGGCGGCTGCCTGATTTTGGGCTTTGTTTTAGCGATTCAGTCCCGGGTGGCTGTGATCTCGGACTTCAGCCCGCTCCGAGGCATGAGTTTAGTGTCCTATCCGGTCACCGCATCCGTGCCCTGGGCTCTGGTCGGGGCCTCCGTAGTGCTTATTGCCATTTTTCTGTACACCTCCGTGCTAGTGCTTCAGCGGAAGGAATACTGAGCGGAAGTACCGTTTTCGGATTCAAAATCGGCATAGCTATTCCGATATGGAACGATATGTGGACCTTGACGGACGGAAAATGCCGCAAAGTCGATACCCAGCGTTTGGCGTGTTGCGTGCCTTTGCCGAGATCGCGGCCTGTGGTCGCCAAATTTGTTGAGAGGGCTTTGTGATCACGACTAGCGAACCAACCATTGCTGTGCCGACGCAGGTTGCCCGGCCGGTGCCGACCGACCGGGAAGCCTTTTTCGGCTTGGACGAGATCATCGTCAGCAAAACCAACACCAAGGGGATCATCACGTACGCCAACCGTGTCTTTATGAAAATCTCCGGTTACGCGGAAGAAGAACTGCTCGGTAAGCCGCACAACTGCATACGCCATCCCGACATGCCGCGGTGCGTATTCAAGCTGTTGTGGGACACCATCAGCGCGGGAAGCGAGATCTTCGCCTACGTCAAAAACCTGTGCAAGAACGGCGACTATTACTGGGTCCACGCGCATGTCACCCCGACATACGATTCCTTGGGGAAGATCATCGGCTATCACTCGAACCGTCGTGTTCCTGGCCGTAAAGCCGTGTCGTACATGGAAGACCTCTATCGGGAACTCCGCTCCATCGAAAGCCGCCACTCTAACTGGCGTGAGGGCATGGCGGCAGCCGGCGAAGCACTCAATCAGAAATTAAAACAGGCTGGTGTTGAATATGACGAATTCATCTTCTCCCTCGAGGACTGAAATCGGGATCTGCCACGCGAGCGAGTCGGATCCAGCCGGGTACTACCGCGAATGGATTCGCCGCGCTGCCGACGTCTGTGAATGTGCCGCCAACGGCGATCTGGAGCAGCGATTGCTGCTCGCACCCGCGGACGGTGACCTCGGCCGCCTTCTTCATGCCATCAACCATCTGCTGGATATGACGGACGCGTTTGTGCGTGAATCCGGCGCATGCATGGATTCGGCCGCTCGCGGCCGGTTCTTCCGCAACATCATCCTGCGTGGAATGCGAGGCAGCTTCCAGCACGCGGCAAAGCTCGCCAACTCAGCGACAGCCGAGATGGCGCAAAAAAGTGTCGCATTGACGAATCTGGAGCAACGACGCGCGGGGGTTGCCAAAGAACTCGCCCGTGTTATCGGAAGCATCGCCGATTCGGCGGCGGAGGTCCGGACAACCGCGGATGCGCTTTCGAGCGGCGCCAACACCACCAGTGAGGTCTCAACGGAGGTGTCTTCGTCTGCCGAAGAGACATCTCTCAATGTGCAGGCGGTCGCCTCGGCCACCGAGCAACTGACCGCCTCCTTCGCCGAGGTTGAACGTCAAACGAAACAATCCGAACAGTTCGCCCGCACTGCCGTCGAAGATGCCGAACGTACCGCTGAAACGATGGATGGCCTTTCGGCTGCCTCGCGCCATATCGACGGCATCATCAAATTGATTACACAAATCGCCGCACGGACGAAACTCCTGGCGCTTAACGCGGCGATCGAAGCAGCGCGCTCCGGCGAAGCGGGAAAGGGTTTCGCGGTAGTAGCCGCGGAAGTCAAGAACCTGGCACAACGCACCGCCGAGGCAACCGAAGGCATCACCGAGGAGGTACACCGCATCCAGGCGGCGATTTCTAACGTGGCCGGAGGCATCAAAAACATCGGTGAACGCATCAATCAGATGGACAACATCGGAGCGGACATCACTCAAATGATCACCGAACAGCGTCAGGCCACAAGGGAGATCAGCAGTAGCGTTCATCGCGCTGCCGAAAATACCCGGGTGGTCAGCCAGCAGATAGCAGGGGTCCGGGAAACGGCGGGGAGCACTCGGGAGTACGCCTCTTCACTACTCCGGTCGGCTGGCGAGTTGTCGAATCAGTCCCGGCAACTGGAGGAGACTATGAAAAGCCTTCTCGAGGTTGGTTCGAAATAGTATCGCGGTCGGCCTCAGGCCGGCCGCATGACGCGGCTGACGGCGGAGGCTAACTGTTCCCATTTGGATCGTTCCACGACCAGCCGTTTGCGGCCTGCCGGAGTAATCCGGTAATACCGTGCGCGGCGGTTTGTGGAAGAGATCTGCCATTTCCCCGTGACCAGACGGCTCTTCTCGAGCCGGTGCAGCGCCGGGTAAAGAGACCCGTGGTCGACGTTGAGGACATCCTCCGACGAGCGTTCGATCGCTTTCGCGATTTCATAACCGTTGGCGGGGCCTGCCGAAAGAGTACGCAGCACCATCATGTCCAGCGTACCCTGTAGCAGATCCAGCTTCTCTATTCTCTTCCTCCCCATTTCCGCCTTGCTATGGTAGCATGAGGCAATAGTAGTATGGCAAGAGGTAGATTAACTACTATTCGAAAACGGACAGTGGCTGTATCGAAACCGGACAGCCGGACTGGAGAGACGAAAACGGCGGGTGGGCGTTTATTGAACAAAACGAACGGTTCGCTGCAATGGTGGGCGGGATGCATTGCCGGACGGCCAGGAGGTCATTGACGATGGACTTCAGCCGGCGATTGTTTCTTGGCGCCGCCGCGGCAGCTGCCGCCAGGTCCCCCGCCACTGCGAAGAAGGAGGAGGTATACCGCTTCCGGACTGAGGAGGCCGACATCGAAATGGCGGTTCAGTTCCACGACGAATATACCAGCCGCGGCTTCTGGTTCGGCGAGCGGAATTCGGATCGCCGCTATTGCCTCTCGGCGGAGGGGGAAGAGGGGCGCAACTGTGTAACCGCATTTCGCGGCTCGATCGCGATTGCGCGCTACCGGGTGCGCCCGCGATCCCTGCGCCACGACGCACGGATGCTGCGCGAGTATGTTCGCACCGTCGACTATGATGCCCGGCTTGCCCACCGCCCGCCGTTTGAACGCACTATTGTGCTCGAAAACGGACTCGGCAGCGATTTGCAGGCATTCGGATATGAGGCCGGTCCGGACGACCGGTCGAATCCCGAAACACACGGTCCCTGGTATTTGTGCCGGCAGGACCTGTACCTGGATCCGCAACCCACTCCCTTTCTCATCCTGTACTGGAAGCACGCGTTGCCTTCGATACGATTGCTCGACCTGATCCCCGGAGAGCAGACATGGGTCGTGAAAAAGTAGCTACGTGGTTCTCCGGTCTCGTCTCACGAGTCCGGCACTATCGCACCGACGACGATCTGAAGGACGAACTGCAAGCCCATCTGGAAATGCAGGAGGAGGACCACCTGGGCGCCGGTATGTCTGTCCACGAAGCACGCCGGCGCGCGCGTCTTGCTTTAGGAAGTGCCGGGACCGTTGTCGAAAATGTCCGGGACCAGGAGTTCATCACGATGTTGGAAAGCTGTTACCGCGACTTTGTGCTCGGTATTCGTTCTCTGCGAAAGAGCCCGGTCTTTTGTCTTGCCGCCGTTCTCACCCTGGCGATCGGCATTGGAGCCAATACCGCGGTCTTTACCCTGCTTCACGGCTTGCTGTTGCGTAGCTTGCCGGTCGCCGATCCAGGACAACTGGTCCGCCTCCGTCTAGCCAGGGCCGATGCCTCCCAATGGGCTGCTACGCACACCGTTCCCTATCGTATGCTTCCGAGTCTCCAGGCCCAGCAACGCTCGCTTTCCGGAATCGCGGCGTGGAGGATCTTTTTGGCCACGGTGGAGGACCGGGATGGGACGCCTGGCTACTACCACGTAGGGCTGGTGGGCGGCAATGGATTTAAAGTGCTCGGAATGACTGCGTATGCCGGCCGTTTGATCAACGAATCCGACGACGTTCGTGGCGGGCCGGCCGAGGGTTGGTCCACCGTGCTCAGTTACGGTTTCTGGAAAGACCGGTTCGGTGGCGACCCCGACATCATTGGCAAGAGCATCAACGTTGCCAACACCGCTTTGACGGTCGTCGGTGTTGCCCCGCGTGATTTCCAGGGGCTATGGCCGGGGTTTGATCCGAAGTTGTACCTGCCGATGCAGTTCGTTAACGTGCTAGTGGGCCGGGATGTTCTCAATACGCCGGCATCCTTCGCGACTTGCGCTGTCGTGGGACGCCTGAACCCCGGCGTTTCTCTCGAAGAGGCCGCCGCGGAGATAGCAGTGCATCAGGGGCAACTGCTGCGCGAGTTCCTGCCGCCCGAGTACGAACGGGATCCGGGATTTCAGGGAGCGAAACTGCAAGTGGAACCGGCCCGCACAGGACTGCCCACATTTTTTCAAACGGCCTACTCCACCCCTCTGTACCTGATGCAAGGGCTGGTCGCGTTCGTGCTGCTGCTTTGCTGCGTCAATGTCAGCGGCCTCATGATGTCCAAGATTCACGAGCGCCGGCGTGAGTTCGCCATTCGGACCGCTATTGGCGCTGCGCGATGGCGCCTGGTCCGCCAGTATCTGACGGAAAGTTTTGTGATCGCGCTGGCCGGCGCCGCGCTTGGATCGGTGGCGGCATGGTATGGGAGCGGGCTTTTGCTTCTGTTCTTCCGCGATCCGAATTTTGGCTTCGGAATGTCGGTGGAACCCAACAACACAGTATTTGCCGTGACCGCGGCATCGGCGGTTCTGACGACGCTGTTCTTTGGCTTGATTCCGGCGTGGAAAATGGGGCGATCGGATCCAGGCATGCTCCTCAAGACGCGTACGGCGGCGGCGCACCGGCATGCCGGCGGACGCGCTCTCGTTCCGATTCAGGTGTCGCTATCTTTGATCCTGGTTGCCTTGGCTACACTGCTCTCTCAAAGCCTCCTTCGCCTTCAGGGCGAGTACACCGGCTTTGACGTGGACCACGTGACGATCCAGACGCCGCCCTTTCATCTTCTGCCACAGACAGGCGATTCGCGGCTTGACGTCTACCAGAGAATGGTGGACCGGATCGAACGCTCGCCTGCCGTCCGGTCGGCTGCAATTACCCGGAACACTCCGATGACAGGGGTACAATCCACTGCGGTGTTTCAAGCGCTGGTAGAGGGCGCGAGTCACACCGGGAATGTGACCATGGCCTACAACGACGTAGGGCCAGGTTACTTCCGGACCATGGGAACAAAAATTGTGGCCGGCCGCGAGTTCTTCAAACACGAGCGCCGCCGGGATGTGTGCATTCTGAATCAGGCGGCTGCGAATTACCTCTTTCCCCGCCGGCAGGCTTTGGGGCAGTATGTGCGAACCGCCGATCCGCAGGAATTTCCGCAGCCTGCAACCTGCCTCATCGTCGGAATCGCGGAGGATGCGAAATACTGGAGCCTTCGCGAACCTCCTCCTCCCACTCTCTATTTCCCCATAACCACGTACGCCCTCGAAAAGGCCTTTAACTTCGTGTTCCTAATGAATTCGCCTCATAAAGCCCAGGCCGTTGCCGCTTACCGCGAGGCGTTGCAGGAGATCGCTCCAACCGTCCCACTCGTCCTGTTCGCCACCCTCCGCGAGCAGATGGAAGCGGCGCTCGGAAGCCAGCGGGCGATTACGACGCTAAGCAACTTCTTCGGTGGGGTAGCCTTATTTTTGAGCGCTATTGGGCTGTACGGCCTCCTGTCCTCCGGCGTCGCTCAGCGCACGGGAGAAATCGGCATTCGTGTTGCCTTGGGCGCCCAACGCCGGACCATACTGTGGATGATCCTTTCCGACGCTTTTCGCCTGGTAGGAGCAGGGATGCTGGTGGGTGCATTCGGCCTGTATTTCGCCGTGCGGTATGTGAAGAATATGCTCTACGGTGTTTCGGCGTTCGATCCGGTGACCCTGGCTGCGATGGTGGCGATGCTGGCGGCGGTCGCGCTGATCGCCGCGCTTGTGCCCGCACTACGCGCGGCTTCCGTCGATCCCATTCGTGCGCTGCGTATCGAGTGATGACTCAGGCAGCCGCGGGCTGGCTGCCCGGGAGGCACAAGATATCGCCTGACTCCATAGCGGACTGGCATTTCACGCAGAAGGGAGCCCAGGGCAGCGCATTCAGGCGGCGAATGCCTACAGGCCCATCGCACACGCCGCAAATACCGTACGTGCCGCGCTCCATCCGGTGAAGCGCCTCGCGAATGTTGCGCAACAGTTCCCACTCCACCGCCAGACTTTCTATGGACACGTCTATATCGAGGCGCTGCCGTCCAACGTCCTGCTGTTCCGCCTGCTGCTGAACGGAAATTCCCTCCGGGTGTTCCAGCCTTTGTTGCAGTTCCCGCTCCCTGGCAATCAACGCCTTTCGGAATTTCGCGATCCGTGCCTCGTTCATGACATCTCCTCCTTTTATGCTAAAAAGGTGGTCTCCCGGACGGTATCCCCCACATACGGGAGATGGCTTCCTTTTGAGCACTAGGGCCGGTTCAGCGAATGGAATCAGTGCGTTTTCGTACTTCCCGGTATAATGAAAATATGAGGACGCAATGGGCCAGGTGGTTCATGGCAGCCTTCGCCCTCCTCCTTCTATCCTGCGAGGACAAGGAGGCGTACCTTGCACTTCAACGCGAAGTGAATGAGATCGGCATGCAAGTCGATTTGATCGAGCAGTCGATTGAACAGAGGCTGCCGGATACGGTCGAAATCCTGGAGCAGGCACTGAAGAACGTGACTGCGGCGAATGCGCGTCTGGACATCCTCCGGACGGAGTTTACCGATCGCCTGGACCGCCGGCGTCAAACGTTTTCGGAGCCGATCGCTGAGTTGACCGGGACGCTGGACCGGCTCACGGAAGATCTTTCGGCTCTACGGAAGGATGCTTCGGATCTTGGTGCCGGAATCGACCGTCTTCAGCACCAGGTTTCGACTTTGAAATCGGAGATCACCGTCATTCAGCCGTCGCCGCCCGGCTTTTAGGTTGTGAGTTTTCCCTCCCGATCTGTTGAAGGATCCCAGCGATTAGGAGCGGAGTATCTGGGCGCCGCTACCACGCGTTTTCTGGTTTGGGCGCCTTACCCCCAACTCGTACAGTTACGCCTGTTCCTGCCCGAAGAGCGGCTAATTCCCATGGAAGCCGTGGGAGACGGCTATTATCAGGCGATCCTCAAAGGCGTCACGACGGGCACGCACTACAAGTTTCATCTCGACAGTGGGGACTTCCCGGACCCCGCGTCGCGTTTGCAGCCGCTGGGAGTGCACGGACCCTCGGAAGTTGTGGAAAACGACTTTGCCTGGACCGATCAGAACTGGGCTGCACCGCCCTTGAAGGATCTGATCCTTTATGAACTACACGTAGGAACCTATACCGCCGAAGGAACGTTCGACGCCATCATCGAAACCCTCGATCAGTTAAAAGAAACCGGTATTTCAGCCATTCAACTAATGCCGGTGGCCGAGTTCCCGGGAGCGCGGAACTGGGGCTACGACGGGGTATATCCCTATGCGCCGCACTCCGCCTATGGCGGCGTCAAAGGATTGAAACGGCTGGTGAATGCGGCGCACGAATGCGGACTCGCGGTTATTCTGGACGTCGTTTACAATCACCTCGGTCCTGAGGGCAATTACCTATGGCAGTATGGCCCGTATTTCACGGAAAAGTACCAGACGCCCTGGGGCCCGGCGGTGAATTTCGATGGCGAGGACAGCCGGCCGGTGCGGCGCTACTTCATCGAAAACGCCGTTCATTGGATACGCGACTACCACTTCGACGGATTGCGCCTGGACGCGGTCCATGCCATTTTCGATTCGTCCACGCCTCACATCCTGGAGGAA
>DASTMK010000381.1:0-14564 GCA_035714225.1 Bryobacteraceae bacterium
GCAGCCTGACGATGCACATCTATCCGGCGTCGTGCTGAGGCTGAATCCCGATGGCACAGCGCCCCAGGACAATCCTTTTTACAGGCACGGCGCGCAACTCGGAGGACAGGCCGGCGCGAATCTGCAGAAGGTGTTTGCATATGGAATCCGGAACAGCTTCGGCATGGAATTCGATCCGTTCAGCGGTGAGCTTTGGGAGACCGAGCACAGCGACGACACGTTTGACGAGATTAACAGGATCGAGGCCGGACATAACGGCGGGTGGGTTCAGATTATGGGTCCCATCAGCCGTATTGATCAGTTCAAGGCAATTGAAACGAGCAACGAGTTCTTTGGATTGCAGCAGCTTCGGCGGCCGCCGACCAATCCTGCCGACAGTCCTGCGGCGGCGCTATCGCGCCTGGTGATGCTTCCCGGCGCGCACTACGCCGACCCGCAGTTCAGTTGGAAGTACGCTACGCTGCCGGTTGCATTGAATTTCGCGCCACAGACCTTCGGCAAGGATCTGGCCCGGAAAATGATTGTCGGGATTGCTTCTGGTTCAGGGTACCTGTTTGCTTTCGGTCTTACAGGCAACCGTAGAGGTCTTGCATTCGAGGATTCCCGGCTTTCGGACCACGTCGCGGACAATACCGCGAAACAGGACCTGACCGAGAGCGAGAGCCTGGTGCTCGGGTCCGGATTCGGCATTCTGACGGATATCGAGACGTCGCCGGCGAATACTCTGTATCTCGTCTCCTTTACACAAGGCAGCATCTATGAGCTGTCCAGGCGTTCAGGGAACTCGTTCGATGACAACAGTGGAACAGGTAAACCGCTAGTGACCCGATTGACTGGAGCGGTGGAGATCCCGCCTGGGGATCCCGATGGCACCGGCCTGGCGACGTTCCGCCTGAACAGCGGCCAGGGGGAGATTTGTTATGAACTGACGGTCCGAAACATTGCCACTGCGACAGCGGCGCACATCCACCCGGGTGCGGCGGGTCAGACCGGTCCTGCGATTGTGCCCTTAAACGCACCGGCGAGCGGTTCGTCGTCGGGATGTGTCGCGGTCCCACGGGATTTGGTCAAAGCGATCAGGCAGGATCCGGACGCGTACTATGTGAACGTGCACAATGCAGAGTACCCGGCGGGCGCAGTTCGAGGCCAGTTAAGTGGGCAGTAGTTAGCGCAGCACTGCAAACGAGATGTTCTGGAGCGGACGGGTGCCCTTGCTCGAGGAGGGAGTATTTTCCAATCCGAGAATGAGCCTGAAGCCTGAAGTGATTCCAATGCAAATGATCCTGAAGATCTGGGGCCCAACTGGAGTGCGGAGGGAGGGGGCGGCGGTTGAGCGCCCTTCCCTCTGCATCAGCACTGTATTGCTCCCCGAGCCCGTCTCACAGGGCTCGGCTTCGCGCCAGCAACTGACCTCGTGCCTGGCGCATGAAGGGCTTCGCCGTGAAGCGCGCCGGACGTGAAGGGCAATCTGATTATGCTAAGTTGAGGAGGAAATGGAATCTGCCGGCGTCTGGTTGGCCTTCGCTACGATCATCTGTATGCTCGCGCTTCTCCTTCGACGTTCGGTCCTGGATTCGATGATCCTGGGAATTCGGGCGTTCGCGGACGCAATCAGCAACGGCGGAAATCCACCAACACCGATGCACCCTTCTCCTTCGAACGATTCCGCTCTACTTCGAAGACCACGGGACAACAGCCGGGCACCCTCTGCATAGCGCGTGATCTGATCCGAGGCTGGTGGTTGCGTGTGACGCTTGTATCTAAACGAAGAAGAGAAGATGAGCATCCGGACCGTCATATCAATCTTGGCAGGACGGTGTTCCACCTGATTGGCCTCCGCTGGGGCAACCAGTTACGGATCACGTACGGGGTCGCGCGCGATCATGCACGGCGATTAGGCACGGGGATTGCCTTGGCAAAGCACGCATGATATAGAATCCGACAGTGACATCGTTGCCTTGACGACCTCAGGGCGAAGGTATGGCTTCCGCCTCTGCCATCTCGCCGCTCGATGTGGCTCCGCCGAAACGCTGGCGGCGTTTTGTGCCTCCGTGGTTGCGGTCTCTCATCTGGATCGACACCGCGGACAGATACGACGCCTTTCTCTCCTATAGCTGGAAGTCGGACAGTAAAGTCGCTCCCGTCGTTCAGTCGCTGATCCAGAGATTTCTCCGGCCGTGGTACAGGTTGAGGGCCAAGACAGTGTTTCGCGATCTGTCCTGTTTACCAGCCGGTTCGAGCCTCGAGGCTGAACTATTCGACCGTTTGGACCGGTCGAAACATCTCATCGTGCTCGCTTCCACGGAAGCTGCTACGAGCCGCGGAATGGAAACCGAGGCCCAGTACTGGTTCAGCCGGAAGCGGGATGGCGAGGTGATCATCATCATCTCTTCGGGCGATGCCGAAGGTTGGGAGGAGATTCGGGAGTGCCTGATTCCGCCATCGCTGAGAATGAATCTCCCGTCAGCACCGGTGTGGGCCTCGATCCGGCAGCGGCGTGATCGGATTCTGGCCAATCCGGCAGACCAACGGCTTCGAGCAGAACTCATCGAAGATCTCAAGCAAGTTTTTCTTCGTTTCTATCCGGATCGCGACTGGGGACAACTCCGCGGCGAGGAGCGGTCGCAGCGCCGGCGTGTTCTCGGGTTGTTGTCGTGTGTTTCACTGCTTCTCATGACTTTAACGGCGTTCTCGTGGTTCCTGCGGCTCGAGGCCGTGCAACAACGGAGCCTAGCGGAACACCGGCAGCGCATTGCGGTTTCGCGCCAGCTTGCGGCGCAGGCAACCGCCACCATAGCTGGTCACTTCGATCTGGCTCTGCTGCTAAGCGTCGAGTCTTATCGCCACGAGATTACGGTAGAGAGCTATCAGTCGCTCCTGGCCGGTCTGGAGCACGAGCCGAGACTGGCGCAGTTGGTCAGGCTACCTGGAACACGGATATCGAAACCCGCTCTCGATGCGACCGGAGTTGTGACGGTGGTGACATGGGACAGTAATCGCGGAGCAGCCGTGTGGGATGTGACTGCCGGCAGACCGGTGTGTCAACTACCTTCGACGCTCGATGTCCGCTCAGGACAAGTGAAGCTCACCCCTGACGCACGAGCGTTTGCACACGCGGATTCGGCAGGGGCAGTTTCCATTTGGGACGCGAGGATGTGCCGAACAGTACGGCCCGGTTGGGTTGCCGATCCAGAAGGTGTTCGCACCATCGCATTCAGCCACGATGGATCTCGACTGGTTACCGGCGGTGAAAGCGGAACCCTGAAGATCTGGAACCTGAACAGGCAGCCGCCAGAAGGACGTGTCCTTGCAAACGCGGCTGGGCTGCCGATCACGGCTGCTACGTTCAGCCCCGACGACCGTGTGGTTGCTTTCGCACGCGGGCCAGCTACCGGGGTCGCCTATGCGGACCTGATCGAAGTACGGCTGGTGCACTTAGAGAGCGGACGCTCCACGAAGCTGAAAGGTCCAACCGGAATTGTGCGGGTCCTCGCGTGGGATGACACAGGAGGCTTGCTGGCGTCGGGGGGCTGTGGGGAAAATCCGACGGGGATTAATGAGTGTGTGAGTGGCGAGATCGTCGTGTGGGACACACGCCAGGAGGTAAACGGACACTCATTGCCTGACGTTGCGGGGGATGTACACGATCTCCGGTTCGTGCCTGGCGCCACTGCCCTGTTTTCGGCCGGATGCGGAGAGATGGAGCGCGATGGCGCAGGCGTCTGTGCAGGCGATATCTCGCTATGGGACTTAGAATCCGTGAGCCACGCGGCGACGATGTCCGAGGTCAGGCGGTTCATCGATTCGATCGCGATGAATCCGAACGGGCAGAACTTCGTAACGATCGACGATGAGGGAGTCGCACAGTGGTGGCGTATCACCAACCAGCATCCGCTGATAGAGCCCATCGAATCACGGGTCGTCGAGAAAGGGTCTGGATCAAGCACCCGTGCGGGGCGCCGGCAGTCGACATTCTTAAGCAGGAGCGGCAAGGTGCGTGTTACGTACATGGACGGCGACATCGAAGTCGAGAACTCGACCACAGGCAGGTCCGCCCGAATACGATCGACGAACTCGGACCTGCGCGTCGAAGGGACCGCCGTGAGCGAAGACGACCGGATCCTGGTGTCACTGGCGCAGCACGTGAATGGAGGCGAGACCGAACTGCGGCTATGGGACGTAGAAACGGGGCGTCCGTTGTCGGGACCGCTCACCGGCCACACGCGCGAGATCGTCGCGGCCGCATTCAACAAGGACGGGACCGTGCTGGTTGCCGGAGGGTGCGGACAATACGCGACATTCTCGGGGTGTGCTGGTGAGCTGGTATTGTGGCACGTGCCATCTGGGCTGCTTCTCACGCGGCCCATTGCGACGGGTGCGAACGTTTTGGATGTACGTTTCGATGGCGCCCGGGCGATTGTTGAAATGGAGCGCCCCGGATCGGAGCCGATGATGGCCACCATTGATGTGGACATCGCGTCGTGGGCGAAGCGAGCGTGCGCGCGAGCAAACCGGAATCTGTCTGCGGACGAGTGGCGGAGATACCTGCCGGACGAGCCTCTCCGCGATACGTGTGCATTGCAGGCTGTTACGACGGCTGAGAGGCCGTGAACTCCCCGTGCGAATCTGGTCGTAGGGTGCCGGAACAAAATGCGGGTCACTGTCGCGCGTCTTGCTAACAGATGACACCGGCCAGTCGCGTCTGGCCACCTCTTGCGTCACTCGGCGCGTAGGGCGACCATGGGATCAAGACGTGCTGCGCGCCAAGCGGGCATGAATGCCGCGCCGGAAGCCACGGCAGCAAGCAACAACAGCACGAAAACGATGCTAACGGGATCCATCGGTTGGACGCCGAAGAGCATCGAGGCGATCCACCGGCTCGCCGCCCACATCCCGCCAACGCCCACCGCCATTCCGAGGATTACCGCCGCCAGCACCTGCCTCAGAATCAGGCGCAAAATCTGTCCCCGCTGCGCACCGAGCGCCATCCGTAGTCCGAACTCTGACGTCCGCCTCGATGTGGCATAGGCCGTCACGCCGTTGAGTCCGATCGCCGCCAGCACCAGCGCGAACAGCCCGAACAGGGTCAGTAGCAGCGCATAGAGCCGCTCCTCGTAGAGGCTGTCCTCGATCAGTCTTCGTTGCGTCTTGACATCCGTCATGTTGAGGTCGCGGTTCACGCGTGCAATCGCCTGCCGCACCGGTCCAGCCATGGCCGCCGGATCGCCCGCGGTCCGCACTGCGAACGCCATCCCCGTCCACGGCCGGTGATCCTGTGCGTACGGTACGAACACCGTAGGCGGCGGCGCTGTCCGAAGACTGTTGTACTTGGCGTCGCGCACCACCCCAACCACTTGCACCTGCCACCGCGCCTTGTCGTCATGGTGGTCATGCCGCCACAACACCTGCCCGATTGCCGGCCGCTCGCCGAACAGCCGGCGCGCGGCAGTCTGATTCAGCACCACCACGTTGGGCGCGGTCGCGGTGTCCTGGCGCGAAAGAGCGCGGCCTTGTACGACCGGCACTCCCATCGTCTGGAAAAATTCGGGACTAACGGTGTTCATCCACAGATTGATCCGCCGGCCATTCTCGATATCCGGCAAGGATACATCTGTGCTATCAACCCCGCCACCAATGATCGGTTGCGACAACGACGCCGCAGAAACAACACCTGGTATGGCGCGGATCAATTCCAGTACTCGATCGTAGAGCGGCCCAGCCTGCGCCACTTGGTAGCCCAACTCTCCCGCATCCAGACGGAATGTCAGAACGCGGTCGCGCACGAATCCGGCATCGACGTGCGCGAGATTGTCGAGAGTGCGAAGCAGCATCCCGGCGCCTGCCAGTAACACCACCGACAGGGCGACCTGGATGGCGATCAGCCCCCGCCCCATCACGGCTCCATGCCATCCGACCGAGCGCCGTGCGCCCGCTGTGCGGCCACCCTGCTTCAGATTCGGCGCGATCTCGACGCGGCTCGCCTTAAGTGCGGGAACCAGCCCGAACAGCACCGCGCTTGTCACCGAGACCAGCGTAGTGAACGCCAGAACCGTCAGGTCGGGAGCGAGATCCAATGCGACCGTAGCGTTGCCGGTCAACTGCGCAGCGATCAACCGCGACCCGGCAACCGCCAGGAGCAGTCCCAAAGCTGCTCCCGCGGCCGACAGCAGGAAACCCTCCGTGAGCAACTGTCGCACGATGCGCGCGCGCCCAGCGCCAAGCGACAGCCGCACCGCCACCTCCCGATGCCGCGCAGCGGAGCGCGCGAGTTGGAGATTGGCCACGTTGACGCACGCGAGGAGCAGCACCAGAACGACCATGCCGAAAAGAATCAGCAGCGGGCGCTGAATGCTGTCGCGGAGCTGCGCGAGCCCCTTGTCGCCGTCTAACAGGACGACACGCGGATTGCGGGCCTGCTCCAGCGCGGGCACGCCGGAGGCCGCGAATGTGCCGCGAAACAGTGCCGTTAGCCTTGCTGCCGCGGCCTTGGTGGTCACGCCGGGGTGCTTCCGTGCGAAAATCTGAACCCATGAGAAATCGGGCGCGGTCTTCGGCCTGCCGGTGCGAAGCTCACGAGGCATCACTGTATCCATCGCGTTCAGGGGAAGGAAAAGCTCGGTGGGACCGCCCCAGCCCGCCGATGCGACGCCGTAAAATCCTGGCGCAGACACGCCCACAACCGTCACGGGCACTCCGGCCACGCGCAGCACTTTGCCCAGAATCGACGCATCGCCTTCGAGCGAGTGCTGCCAGAAATCATAGGTGACCACCGCCGCCGTTGCGCCGTTCCGATCGTCCTCCTCCGTCAACGGGCGGCCGAGCGCTATCCTGGCCCGGATTGCCTCGAAGAAGTTGCCGGTGACGAAGGTGCAGTGTGCCGGCCACATCGTCGTGCCGTCGCTGACTCTAACATGTCCGGGAACGTAGAAACCGAATACGTCCAGCATGCCGGCACCGGATTCCCGAAATTGCCGCAGCGCCGCCAACGTGAACGTGCTGTTCAGCCATTGGCCGGATGCCGGGTCCTTACGGTTAACACCGTTCTGCGTGGGCATTCGGACCGGCACATCCGTCTTCCAGTAGGCAACCATGAGCTGCTGCGGGTCGCTCACCGGAAGAGTGCGGACCAGCACGGCGTTCACTACAGTGAAGATCGACGTAGTCGCGCCGATACCGAGTGTAAGGGAAAGCACCGCTACGGCCGTGAATCCAGGATTGGCACGCAGAACGCGGCTGGCATACTGCAGGTCACGCAGGATAGATTCGACGAATGCGATCCCGCGCGCGTCGCGGCACTCTTCTCTGACCTGTTCCGCATTGCCGAAATCCAGGTTCACCCGGCGCCGTGCCTCTTCATGCGAGAGCCCGGCGCGTTCCAGCTTTTCGGTCTCCCGTTCGATGTGAAATTGGAGTTCGTCCTCCAGGTCCCGCTCCATGCCGTTGCGCCGCACGACCGCGCGTAGCCGGTACAGAAGATCGCGGATCACTGTGTTCTCCTTCAGGTCGTCTCGAGTACCCCGCCCACGCCCGCCACCAGCATGCGCCAGTAGCGGGTTTCCTGTTCGAGTTGTTTCCGCCCCGCAGTAGTGAGCTGGTAGTACTTCGCGCGGCGGTTATTTCTGGTCACTTCCCATTTGCCTTTGATCCAGCCGCGGCGCTCCAAGCGATGCAGCGCAGGGTACAACGATCCCTGTTGCACCTGCAGGATGTCCTTCGACATCTGCCGGATGCGCTCCGAGATATCCCAGCCGTGCTGTGGTTCGAGAGCAATGCTCTTGAGAATCAGCAGATCAAGAGTGCCTTGCGGAAGGTCTATACGTTCAGCCGGCATATGGGCTACCCTGCTACTTCTACAACTGAGCTTACTCCAACTGATGTAGAAGTACAAGGGGAGAACGGCCCGGGGTGTCACCCGAATCGGGATCCTCGACTATTGGCGACATCTAAATGATGCATCGAGCTAACCGCGATAGCATCGAATCGGGCAGAGAGGAAGTATTATGCAGGCTGCGGTCGTTTCCGCTGTGAACACTTCGTGGCAGGTCAAAGAAGTTCCGCAACCTCAGCCCGGACCCAATCAAGTGCTCGTGAAAATGCATGCAAGCGGCATCTGCTACACCGACGTCCATCAAACTCTTGGGCGCTTGCCCGGACCATTCCCCCGAATCCTCGGCCACGAGCCGGTCGGCGAGATTATTGCCGTGGCCCCCGGCGTCACCACGCGGAAGGTGGGAGACCGCGTGGGCACCGCTTGGATCCAATCCACTTGCGGGCGCTGCGAATGGTGCCAGCGTGGCCGCAGAATGTTCTGTCCCTACCTGAAGGGTACAGGCGTTGAGGTACAGGGCGGACACGCCGAGTACATGCTGATGAATACTGATGCGACCTATCTGATTCCCGGCAAGGTTTCCTATGAGCAAGCAGCCCCCATCTTTTGCGCAGGTTACACAGTTTATAGCGGGCTTCGCTGGGCGGATCCCAAGCCACATGAGCGTGTGGCTGTGCTCGGGATCGGCGGACTTGGGCATTTGGCCGTGCAATATGCGAAGGCCGCAGGCTTCGAGACTATCGCAGTTTCGCATTCACCCGATAAAGACAAGATGATCCGCGATCTCGGCGCGGATGAGGTCGTCCGCGACGGGAAGAGCCTCGCGGCAGTTGGAGGTGCCGATGTAATCCTCAGCACCTCAAACTCGACCAAGTCGATGGTGGACAGCCTTCAGGGATTGCGGCCGGATGGCCGGCTTGTCACCATGGGCGCCGACGTGGAGCCGCTTTCGGTCTCGCTGGCGGATCTCATCGGGAAACGCATTCGGATAATTGGCAGCCAGCAGAACGGCCCCGAATATCTGTACGAAGCGCTTGATTTCGTAGCGCAAGGAAAAGTCAAGACGATTGTCGAGACGTATCCATTGACACAGGCAGTGAAGGCCTATGATCGGGTTGCCGAAGGCAAGGCCCGGTTCCGCGTGGTCCTCACAATGTGATCCTCGTTCCGGGCAGTCTGTTTCGAGCGGCTAAACCCCGCGGGCCTTAGAATGCAAACTTCAGCCCGAAGAGAATCACGCGCGCGGCGGTGAAGCTGGTCGTCTTTCCGAATGTGCTGGGCACGGAAAGATTGGCGCCAGGTCCGCCTGGATTCGGGTGGTTGAGCATATTGAAGAACTCGCTCCGGAACTGGATGTCGTAGCGTTCGGCGAACCGGAAGTTTTTCATGATGCCCGCATCCAGGAACCACGCGCCTGGTGTCCACATGCTATTGCGCCCAACGTTCCCAAGTGTGAACGGCGCTGGTTGCCGGAACGCGTTCGGGTTGAACCAGCCTTCCACGCCTGGATCGGATACCCTCCAATCGCCAACCACATCGGCCCTGCCGCTGGTTGGAAAACCGACCAACTGCCCACTGTAGCTGACGTGATAAGGCGTGCCAGTGCGCAGCGTAGCGATGCCCGAAACCTGCCAGCCGCCAATGACATGGTTGAGGGGAGCCGGGACGCCGGAAAAAAGCTTCCTGCCGCGGCCGAATGGGAGGTTGTACACCCAGTTGGTGACGGCCTGGTGCCTTACGATGCCATCCATCGGTCCCCGGTTTCGCCGGGCGTCGAACGGGTAATCGATACCGCCGACGCTTCCCCAGCCGTCGGCAGCGCCCGCGCCATCCGAGATCGATGACGTGAACTGATACTCGAACTGGTAGGTGAGGTCGCCCGCCTTTCGGGTCGAGCCGATCTGTAATTGATGTGTCACCGCATTGCCACGCGGATCGATCCATCGAATATCGCCCCAAGGCTGAAGCGGACGCAGCGTTTGCAGGGTTCCGGGTCCGAACGCACGAGGAAGATTTAAATCGTACTCCTGCGCGGCGAAGTGTGTCTGATTGCCGACATAGCTTATGCGCAGAGAGGTGTTGGGGACCAGTTCCCGCTCGATCGTGAAGTTCCACTGGAGGCTCTGCGGGTTCGGGAAATCCCGCGGCATTCCAAGAATCGAAGGACTCGACGGGATGCTCCCGATGCCCGGAAACGGATCGGCGAATGTTACGTAGGGGTTGTTGCCCGGAGGAGAGTTATAGTTCTCGATCAGCGCAAACGGGGCGAACAGCACCTGGCGAAGACCAAGCTGGTTGGAAGCCTCGTAGGCGTAATAGATCCCCGCGCCGGAACGAATGACTGTGCTACTGTCACCGAAAGGCCGCCATGCGAAACCTACGCGCGGCTGGAAGTTCCGCCAGTTGGTGTCCCGAGTAAGCGTGGTGGTCCCTAAACCGGCCTGTACACTCGTCACGACCGGATAGCTCTCTGCCAGGCGCGTAACCACTTCCGGCGGAAACTGGTCGGTTCCACTATAGGTCACCAACCGGTTTGATGCCGGATCGTAGTTCGCCTGGCGGAGTTTCTTTTCCTTGAATGGCGTCTCAACGTCCCAGCGGATGCCGAGATTTAGTGTGAGGTTGCGGGTCACCTGCCAGTCGTCCTGCACATAGCCCCCGAAGCGCTTCTCGTTGAAATCGCCGAACTGATACGCCGGACCGCGCTGGCTCTCGTTCGCATACCCCAGCAGGAAGTCTGCGAAAGCGTCGCCGGTATAACGTCCGGTGAATCCGAAGATGCCCAGACCATGCGGATAGATGCCGCCCCAATATCCCTGGTAACGGTAATAATATCCGCCGAATTTCAGTTGGTGCGTGCCCCGGATGTAAACCAGGTTGTTAAAAATATTGATGTCTATCCGGTTGTCTTTCGCGTGTGCGCCAACCGTGGAAATTCCCTGGTAGCCGGTGATGTTTACGCCGGGCAGACCGCCGCCGAATCGCCCATCGTAATTTTTGTCGGGACTCCGTTTTTCCGCGCAGCATTGGCCGTCGAGTTGGGGAAAGAGCGTTCCCGGATCGAAATCGTTGTGCTCATTGGTCAGGTGATAGCCGTAAGGTGTGGTAACACCCAGACGAACCTCGTTGGTCAACCGCGGTGAAATGATTTTGGTGTACGCGGCAAAGTATTGGCGCTGGTCGAAACCCTGCGTGTAATTGCCGAACAGTTCCGGTCCGGTGCCGGCTCGCAGATAGGGGCCGTCGTTGAAGATCTTAGCGCCGCCGCTCAGGATATCGTTCGACGTCGGATGGTAGTCCATCTTGATGCCTATCCTCGGCGAATCCTGTTTCGTCTGGTTCCTGCCGATGAAATTGACGCCGGTACCCGCCGGTCCGGTGCCTTCCAGGTTCGGGTCCCGCATGTAGCCCATGAAGAATGTTGCCGCCGGCGAGATGCGGGAACCAGGCATCCGGTTTTCCGGAAACGGCGCAGACGTAAGAGGATCGGTGATGGTTCTGAGCCCGGCGAAGTTTCCCTGCTTCATCGAAACGGTCGCCATGTTGAATGTCCGCGTGGCCCACTCGCGCTGGCTGAGCTGCTCGAACGATCCGAAGTAAAACAGCTTGTCTTTGATGATGCGTCCACCGAGCGTTCCGCCGAATTCATTCCGGTTATATGGTGGCTTCTCGCGGTGATCCAGTGTGTACTTTGCGGCGAACTCACGGTTGCGGTTGAACCAGAAGAGGCTCCCGTGCAGGTCGTTGGCTCCCGACCGGGTGACGACGATGAGTTGTGCCGTGCCGTGGCTGTATTCGGCCGAGGCGGTATTCGTGATAAACCGGAACTCCTCGATCGAGTCGAACGTTGGGTCGGCGGCGCTGGGACCGCCATTCTGCATGTCAAGGTTCACCGCGCCGTCGACTACCACGTTAAGGCCTCCGGTAAAAAACCCTCCCGAGACGAAGCGGCCACCCCGCTGCACTCCCGGTGCGAGTGCGATCAATCCTCCGAGGTTGTATCTTCCATTAAATGGAAGTTGAGTCACTTGCGTATGCGTGATGACGGAAGAAAGAGTCGGCCTCTCGGTTTCCAGTACGCCCGCACGTGCAGTTACTTCGACCCGTTCCGACACAACGCCCACCTTCATCTGGATGTCAGCGCGGGCGAACTGCGCGACAGTGACGGTCAGGCCGCTAACTTCCACGGGCGAGAACCCCGTCATCTGGGCCGAAAGTGTGTAGCGGCCGGGGGACAGGTTCGTGAAAGTATACGATCCAGCTTCATTCGTCCTGGTGACGAACTTCACACCTGTGGCCTCGTTCGTCAGGACTACTTCCGCGTTAGGTATCAGCGCGCCTGCCTCATCCGTAATCTTTCCGGTGAGGCTGCCGCTCACAGCCGCCTGGCCTAGAAGAACCGCCGGCAAACCCAACATCAGCGCCAGCGCGAAAAGCATCCGCGTTTTACGTTGCAGCATGTCGCCCCCTTTAGTGGCTAATTCCCAGACCTCTAGATGCTTATATCACGGCAATATGTGCTGTCAAGAAAAACCGACGTCCGGATATACAATGGCCTGTATCGATAAAGTGAGAAATTCAATGAATATCGGTCCTAATCGTAGAGAGTTTTTGAGGAGAGCCGGTCTTGGCGCAGCCGGTTTCGCAGTGCCCGGCCTGTCGCGCGGCATTGCTCAGAAAAGCAAGCGTCCGAACTTCGTCATCATCTTCCTCGACGATGCGGATGGGCTGATTTCCGGCCCTTCGGTAAGCCCGATTACCCCACACCCAATGTCGAAGGAATGGCCGCGCGCGGCTGCACGTTCAACAATTTTTACGTGCCGCAGGCGGTCTGCTCCGCATCCCGTTCCGCCCTCCTTAGCGGATGCTATCCTGGCAGGACAAAAGTGTTTGGCGCACATGGACCGCGGGCGCGTGGGCTCGATCCGAAATTCGCCACCATGGGCAATGTGTTCCAGTCCGCCGGATATAAAACAGCCGCGTTCGGGAAATGGCACATCGGCGATCAGCCGGACACGCGCCCTCTCCGGAGGGGTTTCGATGAATCGTGCGGGCTGATGTATTCCAACGATATGTGGGAGTTCCATCCGGAAAACCCGCAAGCTTACAGCAAGTACCCGCTACAGTTCTGGAAAAACGGCGAGATCACGATTGAGCGGGTTACACCGGAACACCAGCGCATGCTGACGACGTGGTACACCGGGCATGCCGTCGACTTCATTCGCCGGAACAAAGAGAATCCGTTTCTGCTGTACGTTCCCCACTCCATGCCGCATGTACCACTGTTTGTGAGCGACAAGTTCAAAGGCAAATCAGGGGCTGGCCTTTACGGAGACGTATTAATGGAAGTCGACTGGTCAGTAGGCCAGATTTCGAAGGCGCTGAAGTCCGCCGGAGTGGAAGAGAACACCCTGGTGATTTTCACTTCGGACAACGGTCCGTGGACGTCGTATGGAAACCACTCCGGTAAGACTCCCTTCCGGGAAGCCAAGGGGACCGGTTTCGACGGGGGCACACGCAGCCCGTGCATTATGACGTATCCGGGCCGCATCAAAGCGGGGTCCGTTTCGAAACGGACTTTCTGCTCGGTGGACCTGCTGCCGACACTTGCCCATCTGGCGGGGGCGCCACTACCGGAAAATCCGATTGACGGCCGGAACGTGTGGGATCTGATTTCCGGAAAGCCGGGCGCGGTGAATCCGCACGAATACTATCCCTTTTCTACCGGCAGTGTCTTTGAGGGAGTAATCAGCGGGGACGGCCGGTGGAAGTTGCACCTTCCTCACCAATACCGGGTGCTAGAGAAGGCGGGTCATGATGGTATGGCTGGAAAGTACCGGCAGGAGCGCATCGAGCTTTCTCTCTTCGATATGGAGAAAGATCCTCTGGAGACCACCAATGTGATCGATAAATTCCCGGACGTGGCCGCGAAAATGAAGGGATACGCCGAACACCACCGCAAGCAGTTCTATAGCTGAGGCCGCTAGGCCGCTATTTTCTGCTCGAGTATTTGTTCAGCAGTGAAATGAGCCGGCTGGCGCCCGCGGGTACGGCAAGGCCGGAGTTGACGACATCGCGGTTCGCGTAGGCTTTGCCGTAGATGCCCTCGTTCACCGAGATATCCTGACGCAGCGTGGCGCCTTGCAGAGATACACCGGCGAAGAGGCCGCGCGAACGGGACCAGGTGAGTATTTCAGCGCGCATCGTTGCGTCCGTTTGTGCCGATGCCGTGCGGCCCACGGGACCGGCTGCGGCCGAGGCGTCGCCACCCACCGTAAACTTGCTCGAGAGCAGCCGGTCGGCTCCCCGTTCATTCATCACGAGCATCACTACATCCGTCTCCGACCCGCCGAGTTGAAAACCGAAACTGCCTCCCTCCACGCGAACCGCACCTGGAGCGGACCAGCCGACTTTGCCCGCTTTGCGGCAGGACAGAAAACCGCGGCCGTATTTCCCGCCGATAATGAAGGCGGCTTTTTTCAAACCCGGAACCACGACGATACAGTGCGACCGGTCGAGGAGATCCTGAGGAATCGCTTTATCCGGCGCCGCCATAACCTCTTCCAGCACCGCGGCGGATTCGTTCAGGCGGTTGAGATCATCTTTCGATGCCGAAAACAGCACGGCGTTTATGCACACGAGCAGAACTGGGAGTCGCATCCTCATAGGGGGTAACCTGAACTACATCATCGCACGGGCGCGGCCTTGAGTCATTCCGGAATGGGGCCGAGAAGCG
>DASTMK010000382.1:0-4429 GCA_035714225.1 Bryobacteraceae bacterium
ACCCAGGCGCGCAAGCGCGGAATGGGCACCGTCTATACAAATGCGGACACGTGGTCCAGCCAGCAGTTTGGGACGTTGCCTCATCTGCCGTTTCCCTATCAGTGGTACGAGCGGTACAGGGCGCTGGAGGAGAGCGGAGTCGAGGGAGCGCTCGAGAGCTGGACTCCCGGGTTCAAGCCGAACTTCGTGGCCGAGGTACGCGCGTGGTATAGCTGGACCGAGGCGCCGCCGCTCGATCATATCCTCCGGCAGATCGCCCGCCGCGATTTTGGTGCGGGATCGGAGGATTTGGTCCTCGATGCCTGGAAGCGCTTCAGCTCCGCCGTCCGCATGAATCCCAACACGGGCCCGAGCGCGTGCGGTTATAATGCGGTAGCAAATCCGCTGTTTTTCAAGCAACCGGCGGAGCATATCCACACCATGGGTCACAGTTTTTGCGATCAAAAAGAATGGATGGAGGCTACCAACACCAACCCGTACTGGCCTTACGTAATTCGTTCGTTCCTCTTTTATCCGGACTTCACCAACCGCGTCAACATGGCCCAGGAATATACGAAGCCGTTTAGCCTGAAGGTGTTCAGGAAGTATCTTCTAGCCGCCGCGGACGAGATGGAGCGAGGACTGGAGAGTTATCGGCGCGCCGCGTTGAACGCGCCCCCTTCGAAGAGGGCGAACGCTTTTCGCGAAGTCCTCCTGGCAGAGCAGATCGAGCGCACGATGCGGAGCAGCGAGGCCATTTTAGAGTTTGAAGACCTGCGGTTCCGGCTGGAGAACACCCGCGACAAGGCCGTGTGCCTGGACCTGCTGCAGCGCATGACAGAAATTGTGGAGTCGGAAATGGCCCGAACGGAAGCCTCCCTCGAAGCCGCCCGGCGCGACTCCCGTCTCGGCTACGAGTGGGAAAATGACTATATTTACTGGCCGCAGGTCTTGGAGAAGAAGCTTAACCTGTTGCGCTTGACATTGAACGAGCAGCTTCCGGCTTACCGTCGTCGCTACAGCTAGCAGCGTATTAGTCCGGAGAACCTTCACGCTGTCCGACTCCTGGCAACGGACCCGGTTTCAGACGCCCGGATTCGCCATAGGTCGCGAGGATAGTCGCGGCAAGGACAAGCACGCCGCTGCCGATCATCGGCAAGGTGATATTCTCGCGAAGCACGATGGCCGCAGTTAGCACGCCGAGGACTGGCTGAAGGTAGGTAGCTACCATGATCTGTCCGGCGTCAAGATACACTAGTAGCTTGAAAAAGATGACCATCGTGAGCGCATAGAATACCACGCCCAGAAAGACGAGTGATAGCCAGGTGGTGGGAGTGTAGCCGGCGACCGCGGCTGCGGTAAAGTCGTCGAAGTAAAGGAAGGGGAGGGCTCCCAGGAATCCCAGCAACTGGCCCCAGAAGAGGAGAAGGACAGGCTCTGTCACAGCGATCAGCTTCTTGCTGTAGACGACATATAGCGCGTTCGAGACGGTGCCGCCAAGCAGCATGAGATTGCCAGTCAGGTGCCCGCGCGAAAAGTCGGCGTCTGACCAGCCTATATCCGAAAGAGTGAATACCCCCGCCAGGGCGATTGCCAGACTCACCAGCCGAATGTATGTTAGCCGCTCGCCAAGAACGGCTGCCGCCAGCACCGAAGTCAGGACCGGTACGGCTGTTGAGATCAATGCGCCGTTTGCGGCCAGAGTCCGGCTGGTGCCCCACGCATACAAAAGCGCCATGCCGCTCACGCCGGCGAAACCCATCATCGCAAAATCAGAGTACTCTTGAAGGCTCCGCCGTCTGGGTTTTCCACGCAACTGTGTACGGACAAAAGGGTAGAGCACAACCACCGAGATACCCAGGCTCCAGAGGTTCAACACAACCGGCCCCACCTGCTGCTGCGCCCACTTGATCGCGACCCAGCTACTGCCCCAGATGAACTGGTTCAACAGCAGGAGAGCGAAGGCGGTCTTGCTAGGCCTCGGCATATATAGTTGTACTGGCGACTTGCCGCGATCAGTCCCAGTCGAGGAGTTCGACTTCGCGCTCGGCTGCCGCCGACTCAATCAGCGCGAGAGCTACCCGGACCGCACGCTTTGCTTCGGTCGGCGTGATGATGTTCGGTTCGACGTTATCAGCGACACAATCGCAGAAGTAAGCCAGTTCATCGCGCAGGGCGCCCCGAACCGATCCGGCTACGCTCGGATCGTAACTGATATCCGGAACCTCGTAGCCGGTCTCGCGTAGCAGGTTGTAATTACCGGGGAGCAGTTGTATGTTGCCGACACCCGCGGTCCCGACAACCTGAACGCCATCGTCAAGCCCGATTCCGGCGGCGTCCGGCAGCAGCCAGATTGTCTCAACTATGCCGATCGCCCCGTCCTCGAATTCGAGCACTCCCCAAAAGATGTCCGGGTGCTTGGTCGTGGTGATGCAGCGACCGAAACCGCGGACACGCCGCACGTGTTTCCCTGTGTACCACAGCATGAGATCGATGTCGTGGATAGAGTTCTCCAACACCGGGTGAGTGCGGCCGTAGCGCGGCAGCAAAGTCTTCGGCCGGTTGCCCCAACTATGTATCGAGACGATGTCCCCCAGTCGGCCCGAGACCAACTCGTCTTTCAGCATGATGCACTTGGTCTCAAATCGGAGGATGTGCCCGACCATGAGAATTCGGCCCGCGGTGCAAGCCGCCTCAATCATCCTGGTGCAGTCGTCGAGCTCCACCGCGAGAGGTTTCTCTACAAATACATGTTTCCCGGCCGCCAACGCCCTAAGTACTGGCTGGAGATGGGCCTCCTCTGACGTCACCACGTCGACGGCGTCAAGTTCGGGCAGCGTGCAGAGTTCCTCCATGGTGTCGCAGACTCGCGGAATCCGAAACTCGGCCGCGATCTGGCGGGCGCGTGCGCGGTCCAGATCGAAAACGGCCGTGACCTCCGCGTTGCGCACAACACGCAGAGCCAGAAGATGACGCTCACCGAACAGGCCACAGCCTACCACGCCTAGACGCACCTTATCCATCCAATTCCCTCCACTACGATCAATCCACCTGTCAGAATGCGCCGCCACCCTCAACAGGGGCGGCGCATTCTAAGCACGTAATTAGTATACGCGATGTATGTAGTCTGCTTGACGTGTGCGGCCTTCCGTCGCGACGCAGTCTGCTCAAATGTCTCGTCAGCGCCGAAAGAACGAGGCCAGCGCCTCGTGGAAAATCAGTGGACGCTGGGATTATAGGATAGTATATTCATTGTATTCAATGTGTCGGCTGTGTCGGCTGGCTGGTGGCCCGCTCCGGCGGTGTTCGCGTCGCGTGGCCGGCAATGGCCGGAACGACATTTTGTTCGGAGGCCGGCATTTATGAATCGAAGAGAATTCCTTTACCTAGGCCCGGGGGTGTACGCATTGCGCAGCCCCGCCGCGGACCCTCTGTCCAGGGAGAGCCGCGAGCCGATTCCGGAGCCGCACTTCCCAAACCGTTTGTATCAGTTCGTCTGGCGAAACTGGGAGCTCGCCAATTCCGACAGGATGGCCGCTGTGATCCGCGCCAGTCCGGAAGCAGTTGTCGACCTCGGCTCATCGATGGGCCTGCCGAAGAAGCGGCATCTCATCGACGATCAGCTCGCCCGGCTGTACATCACGGTGATCCGCCAGAACTGGCACCTGCTGCCTGAATCGCAGATCATCGAGCTGCTGGGCTGGGACCGACAAAAGTTTGATTTCATCCTCAAGGAAGATGATTTTCTCGATTTCAAGCTCGGGACGAAACCTCGCTGTGACGAACTGACCTACCAGCCGCCTTCGCAGCGGGAGAAATCCGCCGCCGAAGGGATCCGCCGGACCGTTCTGGAGTCCTTCGGCCGTGCGATCGACCGGCCCGGGGAGGATCTGTTTGCGTTCGTCACGGATCTGAGCAAGACCCTCTATGTTCCGGCGCGGGATCCGGCGGCGAAACCACACGAAGACGAGATCGATTTGTCGCGGGATTGGGCTATCTCAGCGGGTGGGTCGCTCGAACCCGCGGCGTTCCGCTTCGCCAACTGGCTGCAATCGGTTATGAATGCCGAGATCGTGGCCGGAACCGGCCTAAAGACCATCCGACTGGAAGTCAGCCCGGGCGTTCCCGGCGGGCGCGAAGCCTTTCGAATCGAGGTCAACGAACGCGAGGTGCGAATCCTGGGTAACGACGACGCGGGCGTGCTGCAAGGCATTTACCTGCTTGAGGACCTCATGGAGGTACGTGACGGCCCGTTTCTGCGCCGGGGAACAATCGAGCGGAAAACAGTGTGGAATCCGCGCTACCTCTACTCCTATTTTGCGCTGTATGGCGACCCGCTCATAGACACAGAGCGCGACCCGTTTCCCGACGCTTACCTCGAGAAGTTGGCTCGCTCCGGCATCAACGGCGTGTGGATGCAGGCCGTCCTCAACACGCTCGCACCTTCCCT
>DASTMK010000383.1:0-4791 GCA_035714225.1 Bryobacteraceae bacterium
GCGGCGGCATCCGGCGGGGTCTCTTCGATATAGATGATGGTGTCGCGCATGCCCGCGGCATCCAGCGCCTGACGCACGCGGCTGGTCATGGCCAGTTCGCCGCACAGCGTTTCCTCCCCGGGCGGATGTCCATGCTTAGTGGAATAGCAGCGTTTGCGTCCGAAGCCAAACTCGTCCAGGTAGACGGCGGCGGCCCCCACCTCGCGCGCAACGGCTGCCACGCGCTGGCTGAGGAACTGCTGCCAGCCCTCCGCGTAGGGACACGCGAACAATTCCACGGCGCCCTGCCACCATTGGCCGGTGCCGTCCGCTTTGATGATCTGCCATTCGCTGCCGTGTTCCCGGCCGACCTTCGAGTTCTTGTCGATCAGGTAGCCCTCGAAGTACAGACCGGTGGGGATGCCCGCCTTGTTGCCTGCGGCCACGTTGCGCCGCAGATCGTCAGCGCCGCCCAGTTCGATGGAATAGTCGCCTACGCGGCCACGCGTTTCCGAAAGCGCCCACCCCGAGATATCAATGAAATCGATCCCGTCGAAAAGTTGGCCGTCACGGATGAATTCGTCGTAGGTATAGCGGTTCCGGCGCGTGTCGAAGAGGCGGCCGGTGCCACCCACAGGGTAGTCGCGGCGCGCCCAAAAGGCTGAACGGAGCCATGCGGGCCGCGGCCCCTTGGGCTTGTACCAGGTCGCTACCCATTGGCGGTAAGTTTCGAAACCCTGGCGCCAGTCACCGCCGTGTGCGACGATCCGGGCGTCGGGCGCCCGAAAGGTTTCACCGGGCGCCAGGCGCACGGTGTACTCGACCTCCACCCGCACGCTCGCGCCGGTCTTGTGCAACCGGAATTTTTTCCAGCGGCCGCCGGGGTCCTGCAAGATCATGCAGGTGCCGCGGTTGGCCGCGGGGGCGAACACGTCCACAAACTGAAGAGGGAACTCACCGCTGTACATCGCCTCGAGCGGTTTTTCTTCGCGCGAGAGGACCGCGCCCTGCCGGGGGAACAGATACCACACGTCGGAGGCGTCGGCGGCCGGGCGGATGGTCACGGAAGGAAATACCAGGTTGAACTCCTGGGCTTCGCTGCTGACGTTCTTCACGGCCAGCGATAACCTGCGTCCGGCGGGCTGTTTCTCCTCCCGAAATTCGGCTTGCACGGCTTTGCCCGGTGCCCTTTTGCCCTCCAGGGTCGTCACACGGTAGGTGCTCTTCGTTTCCGGCTCACCGGAGGCGGGCCCCGTGACGGGAGGAGGCTCTTCCTCCGCGCGAGTTGAAGGCGCACTCTTCGGAGAAAGCCCCGCTGCGTAAAGCACCAGTTGCGCGTGCGGGCTGCGGTCCATCAACTCGATGGAAGCGACCGGCCGCGCCGCATCGAGGCTCAGTGCATAGAGCGCGGCTTTGCGGTTAAGCACCGCGTGGCGGCGCTCCGCCACCAGCAGCGGAAACTGCTCTTCACCCGAGCCATCTGCGTAATGGATCCGCGCCAGCACGGATGCTGTCTCGCTGGATTCCTTGATTTCCGTGTCGCGCCAGCTCTTTTGGGAACTCACCAGCCACTTCCCCACCCCGGGGAACTGCGCATTCATGCTGAGATAGAGCGTCGCGCCCTTGCGCCCGCCGCCCTCGATGTGAATGCTGTCGCGGCCGCGCAAGCCGGTTGCCGGCCAACCCGCGCACGCGAGCGGACCGCGGGCCGGCAGCTTCACCGCGTCCTCGGGCAGCGGCGGTCCGGCCGTAGTGCACGGCCGCGCGGCCGGATCACCGCGA
This sequence comes from Bryobacteraceae bacterium, assembly GCA_035714225.1. Lineage (GTDB taxonomy): Bacteria > Acidobacteriota > Terriglobia > Bryobacterales > Bryobacteraceae > CAADGY01. The sequence goes on from DASTMK010000383.1 coordinate 1,762, forward strand.
AATTGCAGGTCTTCGATCTCCAGGGTGGCGCCATCCGGCAGCGCGAACTGCAACTGGTCGATCTGCGCCGTACGGAGCTTACCGCGCAACTCGATATCGACGGTGTGAACGGCGCCGTCCGATATCAGGTCCGGCGCGGTAACCACCACTACGGGGCGGCCCGCCACAAAGGGGTTCTCGATATTGTTGGCGCCGGGAGTGACCGGTCCGACACTGCCGGGACGCAACGTCAGCACGGCGGCATCGGATTTCGGCAGCCCCGAAGCCCGATAGCGAAAGCGCAGCGTGTGATACTCGTAAACCCAGATGGGTTCAGCCGATTGCCGCCACTCGCCGGGTCCCTGATACCTCAGCCCTTGCAGGCGATAGCCCGTAAGCAGTTCATCGCCGAAGACGCCACTGGCCAGTATCAACAATGAAAGTAGGATTCTCATGGTTTACCAGAGGAACTTGATGCCGAATTGCAGTTGGAGCCCGCGTTCATAATCATCAGGGTAACGCCGGTGAAATGAGGGTAGGACAGCAGCCTCCTATGTTGCAATTCTTAGCCAGTGGCAATACGCTGGAGTTCCTGGAGGCTGAAATGTCTGTCGGATTTCGTGCGCTGTTCGAAAATGGCTTCAGCAGGGTAACGCGGCGAGGATTGTTTCACTGGGCCGGTTTGGCGGCCGGTTCCGGTTCTCTGCTGCCGGGTGCGGCCGCGGCGCCGTCGAAGGCGGGCGCTCTCGACATCGGGCCGAACATCTATCAATCCATCGGCGTCCAGCCGGTGGTCAACTGTAAAGGGACGTTCACCATCATTAGCGGCTCGCTGATGTTGCCCGAGGTGCGGCAGGCGATGATGGAGGCGAGCAAGCACTACGTTCATCTCGACGAGCTCATGCAGGGAGTCAGCCAGCGTCTTGCGCAACTGACAGGCGCCGAATGGGGCATCGTAACCAACGGCTGCGCGTCGGCTCTCGCGCATTCCACTGCCGCCTGCATTGCCGGCGCCGATCCGGAGAAACTGCAACGCCTGCCGGATCTCGACGGGCTCAAGAACGAGGTGATTTGCCCGCGCTATTCGCGCAACGTCTACGATCACGCGATCCGCATGTTGGGCGTGAAGATGATCAACGTAAACACGCCTGAGGAACTGGAGCGGGCGCTCAATCCCCGCACCGCGATGATCATGATCCTCGCCAGCCCTGCGGCAGACCGCGAGCCACTCTCAACCCAAACCGTCTCACAAATTGCCCGCAAACACGGAGTGCCTGTGCTGGTGGATGCCGCCGCCGAAGTGCTGACCATTCCGAATAAGCACCTCCAGGCCGGTGCAACCATGGTGGCTTACAGCGGAGGCAAGTGCCTGCGAGGGCCGCAATCGGCGGGCCTGCTGCTGGGCCGGAAAGACCTGGTACAGGCCGCCTGGCTGCACAGCGCGCCGCATCACGCTTTCGGCCGTCCAATGAAGGTTGGCAAGGAAGAGATCATGGGCATGCTGGCGGCCGTGGAACAGTGGGTGAAGCGCGATTACCAGGCGGAATACAAAGTGTGGGAGTCGTGGCTCGAGTCTATATCGGGCAAGGTGACGAAAGTGGCCGGCGTCACCACACAGGTGCAGGCTCCACGAGGTTTGTCGAACCACGCGCCGCTACTGCACATTCGCTGGGACGGCACGAAGCTGGGCATCAACGGCCGCGATGTGGAAAAGATCCTGATCGAAACCGAGCCCCGCATCATTCTCAGCGGTGCCAGGGGCGGCAGCCGCGACGCGGCGGAAAGCTCGGTCACCATCATGCCTTACATGATGACGCCGGCGGACCACACGGTTGTGGCCGATCGCCTCTATGCGATTCTGTCGAAGCCGCCCGCCGCCCGGAGCGCCGCGCCGGCAGGTGCAGCCATGCCGAATATCGCGGGACAGTGGGTTCTACGCATGAAATACTTTTGCGGGACGGCGGAACATCGCCTGTTCCTGGAGCAGAACGGAACATCGCTCACCGGCGTACATCATGGCGAAGAATTGAAAGGCGATCTTCGTGGTGAAGTGGAAGCCGGCGAGATCCGTTTCCGCAGCCGTCACCGTTATGAGGGCACATCACTCGAATATGACTTTGCCGGCAAACTCGCGGGCGAGCAGATGTCGGGCAAAGTCGGTATGGGCGAATACGGATTAGGGGAATGGACAGCAGAACGCTACCCCTATCGGGCATAGTATCCATCGATCTCTTTACTGGAGGAATATTTTGAAGCTCATCGCTTTTCTCTTGCTAGGTTTGTTCGCAGTTCAGGCAGCCGATTTGAAAGTTGTTGCACCGCCCGGTCCACCGTTGGTCGGGCCATTCAGCCCCGGCATCTTCGCCGGCGATTTTCTGTATGTCTCCGGCCAGGGCGCAAGAAACGCCGAGGGCAAGTTCGCCGAAACGACCGAGCAGCAGACTACCGATTGCCTCGCAAATGTGCGAACGGTGATCGAAGCCGCAGGACTGACGATGGAACACGTCGTCTATATGCAGGTCTATATGAAGGATGTCACCCACTACGACCGCATGAACGAATCCTGGCGCAAGGTGTTTACGAAGAATCCCCCGGCCCGCGCGACGCTCGGAGTTCATCGCATGCCGACGGACACCCCGATCGAGATCAACGCCGTTGCCGTGCGCGATTTGAAGATGAAGAAGATCGTGAATCCAAGGAGCTTCCAGGCGGCCTCCACCATCTCCGCCGGCGTCCTGGCAGGCAACAGGATGTACGTTTCGGGCCTGGTGGGACGCGATCCGAAAACGGGCGAGATCCCGAGCGACCCGGCCGCGCAGGTTCAACTTTCGCTCGACCGGGTGAAAGAGACTCTTGCCGAAGCGGGTCTCGATTTTCGCCACGTGGCTTTCGTCAACCCGTACCTGACCGATGGCGTTCCGATGAACGTGATGAACAAGGTATATGCGAAGCACTTTGAATTCGGCAACACACCGGCGCGTGCGACGATTCGAGTGACCGGCCTCCCTCGCGGAGCCAATATCGAATTCACCATGATCGCCGTTCGCGATC
>DASTMK010000384.1:0-3987 GCA_035714225.1 Bryobacteraceae bacterium
TAAAGATGAATCCAGGCGTCATAGGAAGACGTCTCGACGGGCTGGACCAGCCTGCCGGGCGTCGTTTCCAGCGTTTCAATACGGCGGGACAGCAGGCGCAGGAATTGCGTTGTGCTGATCAGGCCGGCGCGCTTAACGATCAGGGGCGCGTAGTAACTGGTAAGGCCCTCGGCTACCCAAAGCGATTTCGTGTAGACCTCGTTTTCGTAGTCAAATGGCCCGAGCTCAACCGGGCGCAGCCGTTTCACGTTCCAGACGTGGAAGAACTCGTGAGCAACCAGGTCCAGCCAGTTGATGTAGTTCGGCCGGTCCGTGCCGGTTTCCCGGATGCGGTAGGCCCAGCGGCTGGTCAACAACAGAGTTGAGTTCTTATGTTCGAGACCGCCGGACGCTTCCGCGATCACATTGAGAAAGACGTATTTGTCGTAGGGTAAGGAACCCCACAGCCGGAAACTGCTTTCCACGATGCGGCGGACGTCCCTGGCGGCGGCTTCACCATCCCAGAAACGGTCACCGCCGAAATTGAACAGGTAGTGCGGCTTGCCTCCAACTTCGAATTTGTGGATGGTGGGATTGCCCGCGACGATGGGCGAATCGACAACCGTATCGTAGTCCGGCGCGACGAAGCGATGATTCTCCCCGCCCGGCGCCTCGGCAAGACCGGTGGCGACCGTTTTCCAGGAAGGCGGCAATCCGACGGTGATCTCGTGCGGGCGCGGAGTCTTTTCGGCCAGCGACAGGAACGTTGCTGCCCCGTTCAGCATGGCAAATTCACTGCCGATCCAGTTGGTCTGTACGCTGAGTTCGAATCCGTAGACGCGATACCGCACATCCACGCGAGCGCTCCCGGCTGTTTCCACGGTCCACCGGTTCTTGCGCGTTTTAGAAATTTTGAGAGCGCGGTCTCCTGCGGACGCCGCAACGCCTTCCACATGGCGCGAGTAGTCGCGTACCAGGTAGGATCCGGGCGTCCAGACCGGCATCACGATCTCGATCCGTTCCTGGCGGTCCACCGGAAAGGAGGCCTCCACCTCGACGTAGTGCGTTTCGGGCTGTGGAAACCGGAGAGTATAGCGGACCGGTTCGCTGGCCTGGCCCATAGCCGAAGCGGTGAGCCAGAGCAATCCGGCGAGAGAGTAAACGATACGGCCGATCATAAGTTAATGAAGTCATGGTACACAGAAGGGCCGTGGATTTGACACCGCAAAATCGGCAATCGGATAATGTGCTCGGCTTATACACATGCTCGATCTCGATCTTGGACATATTCCCGCTCCACCGGCGAAGAAGGATTACGCCATCGGCGTGATCGGAGCGGGATTCATCGTAAAAGATATACAACTGGTTGCTTACCGGCAGGCCGGCTACAACGTGCAGGCGATCGCCTCCGACGTTCCGGAGAACTCGCGGGCCGTAGCAGCGGCCCATGGAATTCCGAAGATCTACGACTCGCCCGCGGACCTGCTCGCCGACAAGTCCATCGAAATTCTCGATATCGCCGTGCCGCCGCACGCGCAGCTTGCGGTCCTGAGAGAGGCCGTCAGGCACTCCGGCCACATTAAAGGCATCCTGGCGCAAAAACCACTGGCAATGAACTATAGGGAGGCGAAGCAGGCCGCGGAAATGTGCAGCGAGGCCGGCATTACGCTCGCGGTGAACCAGAATATGCGGTACGACCAATCGATTCGCGCGCTGAAAACGGTGCTGGATCGCGGGTATCTTGGGGAACCGGTGCTGGCCACCATCGAGATGCGGGCCATTCCACACTGGCAGCCCTGGATCCGCGAATACGGCCGGCTCACGATGCTGGTGATGAGCATCCACCACCTCGACACCTTCCGCTACCTTTTCGGCGACCCGGAGTCGGTGTATGTGAGCGCCCGTCCCGATCCGCGCACTGCATTCCCCCATCGCGATGGAATTGTTTTGTACATCCTGGAGTATGCGAACGGGCTGCGCGCAGCGGCTTGGGATGATGTCTGGACGGGACCGGCCCGCGAAGGTACCGCGCCGGACAACTACATCAAGTGGCGCGTAGAAGGCATGGACGGAATGGCGCAGGGCACGCTCGGCTGGCCTTCCTATCCGAACGCCGCGCCAAGCACCATCGATTTCACGACGAAGTTGCAGCCACAGTGCTGGTTTTCGCCGCGGTGGAAGGAAGTGTGGTTTCCCGACGCTTTCGCCGGAACCATGGGACAACTGCTTCAAGCCGTGTCCGATGGCACCGAGCCGGCCATTGGCGCGCGCGACAATCTTCATACGATGGCCCTGGTGGACGCTTGTTATAAATCGCTCGAGGAACACCGCCCCGTGCGGATCACCGAAATACTGGAGGAATCATGAATCTCGGACTCATCAATTCGGCCTGGCTCGGTTCACCCGTGGGGACCGCGGAAGGCATTCGAAAGACGAAGGAGATCGGCTTCGACACCATCGACATCTCCGCCGACCCGATGGAGATCGGCATCCAGGAACGCAGACTGATCAAGGACACCTGCCGGGAAATGGAACTGCCGGTGATTTCCGTCTGCTGCTGCGCGCTGGGGATCGCGGATTTCAGCGCCCCGGTGCGGCAGTTTCACTTCGACCGTGCGAAGGCGCATCTCGACTTCGTGTACGAACTGGAAGCCCGCAACCTTCTGCTGGTTCTGGGAGAGTACATCTGGCAGCAGGAAGTAATTCAACCGGAAGACCAGTGGGCCTGGGCCGTGGACCGTGTTCGCGGACTTGGAGAGTATGCGAAAACGCTCGGCCTGGAGATCGCCATCGAACTCGAACCCTTCCGGCTGTCGATTGTGAACTCGGTCGCTTCGATGGACCGGTTGCTGAAAGGTGTCGGCCTGCCGGAGGTCGTGAAAGCAAACCTGGACGTTTCCCATCTCGCGCTGGTCCACACGCCACCTGAAGCGTTATCGCAGCTTAAGGGCCGCGCCAGTCACGTACATTTCTCCGATTGCGACGGAAAGGTGCACGGCGACCTGCCGCCCGGGCGGGGCGTTGTGGAGTTCCTGCCTTATCTCCAAGCCATCCGCGGCATCGGATTCGATGGAACCTTGAGCATTGAACTTGAATATTCCCCGGAGCCGGAGAAGATTGTCGACTGGGTGACGGAAGCTTACCGGGAGACAGACCGGCTGATGCGCGAAGCGGGCATCACGCGCGGAGAAAGCCGCACGTCAGCCACTGTGTCCTAGCCGGGCGGAGACAGATTCCGAGCGAGAACCTGCGATTTCAGGCAACTTCGGCAGACTTTTTCCGGGCAAGGAAAGCCGCCGCGGCACGCAAACGTTGTTCGACGCGCACGACGGGAATACCCGTCTCTCGAGCGATTTCCAGAACCGATTTCCCATTCTCGAATGCTCTATAGAGCTCAATAGCCAGCGGATTCACGGCACCCACCTTTTTGTACATCTATTTGATTGGACGGATGGCGGCTGCCGGGAGTTCCCGCCGCCAACTTTCCCAGTTCACACAAACAGTTATTCTCCGTCAACCGGCACCGATCGAAAATACAGGATTTGCTGTATTTACGCGGTGGACACGCAACGATAGGCTTTAGGCAAAGACAGGTTGGTCTCGATTTTGAGCTGCGAGTCGGAATGCAGGGCGTGAGACGTTTACGCCCTGCACGTTAGCTTTTAAGAGCGCATTCTTGTCTACGGGTTTAAGGTGGAGCTCGGTCCTTCATCCTGCAACCCGCCCGATTCCGCCGGGCGGGTTTCTTTTCCCCGCGCTGTGCCGCTACAATCTGCAAAGACCTATGAAGCGGCGGATACTGTTTCTGGCCGTAGCCTGTGCTTCCCTCTCGTGGTCCGCGATAGAACCTTCGAACCGGCCCGAGCGACTGGAGTGGTTCCGGGATCAGGGCTTCGGCCTGTTCATTCATTGGAGCGTCGATAGCCAGATCGGCTCCGTTATCAGCCATTCCATGGCGGGCGCGTCCGAAGACTATCTCCGGCGCTACGTCTCAGAGTTGCCGAAAAC
>DASTMK010000385.1:0-11638 GCA_035714225.1 Bryobacteraceae bacterium
TGGTCCGTTAATTCAGGTCTCCACCTCTAACGGGCCGATCCGCATCGAGAAGCTGTAATCAGCGGCCGGCTGGTGACTTGGCGCACATGGATCGTAAGAGAAGTTTGAGGGCGCCGAACTGAATTCCCAAGGCCGCAATGAAGCTGAGCAGCAGAACCGTTATCGTGATCAGAAGATCGGGCATATTGCGCTCCATATATCGGCTGAATTCATCAGGACTTTAGTGTTGATTTGTCGAGAATCGCGAGGAAGATCTGGACCCGGAGGCGGCGAGCGTCTGCTGAACCCGCCGCGTGAGGACATCGGCTGTAAAAGGCTTCGACAGCAGCGGAATCTCCGCGCCGTCGAGACCATAGCTCAGGATGATGTCGTCGGTGTAGCCGGACATATAGAGTACGGGCAGTGAAGGGTCCTTGGCTCTCATAATCTGTGCCAGTTCCCTGCCGGTCATGGCAGGCATCACCACGTCGGTCAGAACGAGATCGATCTCCGCGCGATGCCGCTCAAAAGTACGAAGACCTTCCCGGCCGTCGGTAGCCTCCAATACTTTAAAACCACGGCGCCGGAGCGCTTCCGCTGCGAATTGCCGCACACCCGCTTCGTCCTCCACCAGGAGGATCGTTTCGCCGTGGGCCTGGCCCGGCGAGGTCTCCTCCGGCTCCGGTAGCGAACTGGTCTCCACGCGGCCCGCCCGCTTCAACATAATCTGAAACACGCTTCCCATACCGGGCTGGCTGCCGACGCGAACATCGCCCCCGGACTGCCGCACAATGCCATAAACCATGGAGAGCCCCATGCCCGTGCCTTTGCCTTTTTCCTTCGTGCTGAAGAACGGCTCAAAAAGATGCGACAGAACCTCGTCCGTCATACCCGCCCCGTCGTCCGCGACGGAGAGGATCACGCAAGGTCCCGGCTCCAACTGAAGGGAGTTCTGCCCGATGGTGGACTCGTCGAGGTAAACGTTGGCGGTCTCTATTCTCAGCACACCCCCCGTGGGCATGGCATCTCGCGCATTCAGCGCCAGATTCATTACGACCTGCTCCATCTGGCCGTGGTCGGCATAAATCGGCCAGAGGTTTGGATGCAGCGCGAGATGAAGCTGAATGTGCTCTCCGATGAGCCTGCGCAGCATGGTTTCCATTCCGTGGATGACGGAATTCAAGTCGAGGACGGTCGCGCGCGCCACCTGCTTCCGGCTAAACGCCAGCAATTGCTGCGTGAGGCGTTCCGCGCGCTTTGCCGCACCGCAGATCTCATTGATGCTGTCCCGAACCGGATCACCCTTTGGAAGCGACTCCAACGCAAATTCGCTATAGCCCAGGATCACGGTCAGAAGGTTATTGAAGTCATGGGCCACACCGCCGGCGAGCCTGCCAACGGCTTCCATCTTCTGTGACTGGCGCAACTGCTGCTCCAGATCTTTGCGATCGCTGATATCCGTCAGAGTGGTCTGGTAGCCAATGATGTTGTTGCTTTCATCGCGGACGGCACACGTGTTTGCCAGCACGGTGATGGTTCGCCCGTCGGTGCGCCGCAACTGAAGTTCGAGATTGCGCGTCTGGGCCGCTCCGGGAAAAGCTTCCTCTTTGGGTGTCTTCGCCTGTCCGGCAACGTAAGAATTCAGGGTGTCGAGAAAGAGATCCTCTTCCTTTTCGAGACCGAGCATCGACAACAGAGCCGGATTCGCCGCAGTGATCCGCCCTTCCGTCGTGGTCTTGCATACCCCCTCGGGAACATTCTCGAACAGGCCGCGAAACCTCGCCTCGGAGGCCTGCACTCTGGCTACCAGCCATGCCACATTGGCTGCCATCCGGTTGAAAGTCTCCGCCAGTTCCGCCAGCTCGTTCTTTGCCCTCACGCGCACGCGCGCGGAGAAGTTGCCGGTCTGAAATAAGCGGGCGGCGTGCGTCACCTCGGCGATAGGAGCGGCGATCTGACGCTTCGTGAATCGCAGTGCCGCCACAACAAACAGCAGGTTCACGAAACAGATGGAAAAAAGCACAGTCAGCATGTTGGCCCGCAGACGCTGTTTGCGTTCTTCAAAGAGTGCCGCGAGCCCCGTTGTGCCGGCAGCGAGCTGGGGCAAACCTCTTTGAGCCGCTTTGAACGCACCGCGGAGCTCCGGCGTGTTCCTGGGTTCTTCGGCAAGGAGGAGGAGCGGGCCCCTGAGCCGTACCCAGGTTCGCTTGATGCGCATGAGCGCCGGATGGAATTCCGGCGGCGCGGGGGGGATATGAACCCCGAGAGCTCCACCTCCCATCTCGAAACTCCAGAGTGAGCTGTCAAACTCGTTTATGATCGAGAGCAGCCGGTCCTCTATTCCAGGCTCTTCAATCCGCGCTCCCAGCGCGTACGTGTACATCTCCTGCACCAGCATGCGCTGCCGCGCTGCCAGCACCTCAAACCGGCTATCGTCGGCGGTGCGGCCCAGAAACCAGAAGAAAGTCCCCAGGGCTATAATGCCGCCGGAAGCCAGCAGAAACAGAATTACGGCTGCTTTTTGAGCTAATGGAAGGCGTTCGGAAAAATCGCGGAGAGCTCGGGCCGCTCTCCACGTCCCGCTGGAATAGCGGTTATCCGGCTGAGATTTATGACGTTTCAGCCTTAGTTCGGAGACAACAGTCCTGAAGCCTCTCCAGACCACGATTTAATTTTACTCATAACATTAAGATATAGAACTTCTTTTTTGATGGTAATCGGGCCGCAAAACTGGGGGCAGTACTCACTAGGGGATTTCCTATAGGCCGCAATTAAAGGGGGATATTTCCGTGTTTTTTCCTGGGAGAGGAATCGGTTTTATTCTCGAGCAGCCGCAACGCGCGTATCAGCTTCGGGCGAGTTTGGCGCGGCTCGATCACATCGTCCACGAAACCCCTTTCGGCAGCTATAAAGGGATTGGCGAAGCGGTCGCGGAACTCCTGGATCTTTGCCTTACGCGCTTCGTCCGCTCCATCGGCTCCCGCGAGTTCCCGGCGGTACACGATATTCACCGCGCCTTCCGGACCCATCACGGCGATTTCCGCCGTGGGATAAGCGAAATTCATGTCGGTGCGGAGATGCTTCGACCCCATGACGCAATAGGCGCCGCCGTATGCCTTTCTCGTAATGACCGTAATTTTCGGCACCGTGGCTTCGGCGTACGCATACAGCAGCTTCGCCCCGTGGCGAATAATGCCGCCGAATTCCTGGTTCGTCCCGGGCAGGAATCCGGGCACGTCCTCGAAGGTGATGATCGGGATATTGAAGGCGTCACAGAATCGCACAAAACGAGCGGCTTTCACGGAAGAGTCGATGTCCAGGCACCCGGCAAGATGGGCAGGCTGGTTCGCCACGATGCCTGCCGGGCGGCCATCCAGGTGCGCAAACCCGATCACTATATTCTTTGCGAAATGTTCCTGTACTTCAAAAAAATCGCCATCATCCACCACGCGGAGGATGACGCCCCGCATGTCATAGGGAACGTCGGGCTGCTCCGGAACCACGCTGTCGAGCTGCGGATCCTCCCGGTCCGCGGGGTCGGAGGTGGCGCGCAACGGAGCATCGTCCAGGTTGTTCTGCGGGAGAAAACTGAGCAGGCGGCGAACCATCCGCAGGCAATGCGCGTCGCCGGAGGCCAGAAAATGGGCCACTCCGCTTTTCTGGTTATGGGTCATCCCGCCGCCGAGTTCCTCTTTGCTGACGTCTTCGTGCGTGACGGTTTTGATGACATCGGGTCCCGTGATGAACATATGGCTGGCGCCATCCACCATGAAGACGAAATCGGTGAGTGCCGGGGAATACACGGCGCCTCCGGCGCACGGTCCCATGATGGCAGAGATCTGGGGAACCACTCCGCTCGCCAGCGTGTTTCGCAGGAAGATGTCGGCGTAGCCGGCCAGCGAAAGCACCCCCTCCTGTATGCGGGCGCCGCCGGAATCATTCAGCCCGATAATTGGGCAGCCGTTCCGAAGCGCAAGATCCATCACCTTGACAATTTTTTGCGCGTTGGCTTCCGACAAAGAACCGCCGAATACGGTGAAGTCCTGGGCGAATACACAAACCGGTCTGCCGTTGACGTGACCGTAACCGGTGACGAATCCATCACCGTCGACAACGTGTTTCTCCATGCCGAAATCGCGGCAGCGGTGGCGCACGAGTTTATCGAGTTCTTCGAACGTTCCCTCGTCGAGCAGCAGTTCAACGCGTTCGCGCGCGGTGAGTTTCCCTTCCCGGTGCTGCCGCTCGCGGCGTTCCGGTCCGCCTCCAGTCTCCGCGGCCGCCTTACGCCGCCGCAACTCTTCCAGCCTGTCCATGGCCATAACAGAACAGTAGCGTACGCAAACGCGGGAAGCTACGCGGGGCCGGATACCGCTTGCTGACGCGCGCGGCTCCGTGGAAATACGTAAGCGAATTTCTGAAAATGTGTACTTAGCGAACGTAATAGCCGCTGCGCGCCCGGACCACCGCACCGGAATACCTCTGGCGCGCTGCGGGAGTGAGTTCCACGCGAATCTGCCGGAATGTTCCGGACTTTGCTTCCGGAGCGTTGTAGGCCAGGGTGTATCGTGTGCGGATACGCTCCATCATCTCGGGGAAGGTCTGGTCGGCGCGGTTCACCTTCACGGCTTCTCCGCCGGTCTGCTCGGCCAGTTTGAACACATCGGCAGGAGTGAAATCCGGGTTCTGGTACACACCCGGGCGTGGCGCGCCGGGACGCTCGGCTTTGCCCACCACAATGGCGTTCAGCACGGTGTCTTCCCGCAACAACTCACCCGTGACCTTGGAGTCGGGCGTCTGGTAATTCAAGCTCAGATTATCGGTGAGGATCAAAACGGCGCGCCGGTCCTGCCGGTTTCCGAACTCGGACTCTTTGTATCGCGCCAGGTAGGATACGCCATCGAGAATGGACTCGTTGATGGCCGTGCCCGCGCCCAGGTCATGTTCGTTACTGGAATCCCGGATCTTTTCCGCTACCTGCACCAGATCGCCCGTAAAGGGCTGCGTGACTTCCGTCTGCCTGCTGAAGAGCATCACGCCCACGCGGTCTCCGACCCGCAGATACCGCAGAGCCTTTTCGGCCGTGCTTGCCATCTGGTCGAGATACCTTCTCATGCTGCCGCTCACATCCAGCAGCAGGAGAAGAGACAGCGGATCGCGGTCCTGGCCAAAGTAGGCCACCGGTTGCGGTACGTTCTCGTCGAACACAGCGAAATCGTCCCGCGTGAGACCCGTGATCACGTTTCCATCGCGGTCTGTCACCTGTACGTCTACCCTTACCTGTGTCACGCCGGTGCGGAAGACGGGCGTTTCTTCCGCAGGCGCCGGCGCCTGATCCTGGCCCTGGCCTGCCAATCTCATCGCAGGCAGTACGATGAGAATACAAAGAATGAAAAACCTGACCATCGGCACGGCAGGGCACATCGACCACGGCAAAACAGCGCTGGTGCGCGCTTTGACCGGTGTCGATACCGACCGGCTGGCGGAAGAGAAGCGCCGTGGCATCTCCATCGATCTGGGCTTCGCACACATGGATTTATCGTCCGGGCTTCGCATAGGTTTCGTTGATGTTCCGGGCCACGAGCGATTTGTCAAAAACATGCTGGCAGGCGTGGCCGGAATCGATATGGTTCTTTTCGTGATCGCCGCCGATGAATCCATTAAACCGCAGACGCGCGAACACTTCGATATCTGCCGTCTGTTGGACGTCGGGAAGGGCATTCTGGTTTTGACAAAGTCGGATCTGGTCGATCCGGACATTCTCGAACTGGTAAAGCTGGAAGCCGAAGATTTTGTGCGAGGCTCGTTTCTGGAGGGCGCTCCCATTGTGGCGGTCAGCTCGACAACGGGAGAGGGCCTGGAGCAGTTGCGCGCGGAAATCGGACAAATGGCCGCCTCTATTCCGCCACGCAATGCGGGCGGGTTGTTCCGGCTCCCCATCGACCGCTCTTTCTCCATGAAGGGCTTCGGAGCTGTGGTGACGGGCACGCTGATCGCCGGTTCGGTCAGGACCGAACAGGAGGTGGAAGTGCAGCCTTCCGGGCAGCGGTTTCGCGTCCGGGGAATCCAGGTGCACGGTGAAGCTGTAGAGAGCGCGGCAGCGGGGCAGCGCACTGCTCTGAACCTTGCCGGCGCGGACCATCGCCACCTCGCGCGAGGGATGATGCTTACCGTGCCGGGCCTGCTTCGTCCAACCACCCGGCTCGATTGCCTGCTGTATCTGCTGCCGTTGGCGAAACCTCTGAAACACGGCGCTCCGGTTCACTTTCATGCGGGTACCGCGGAGGTGGAGGGCGAGATTCGAATGCTGGATCGCCTTTCGGCGCTTGCTCCCGGCGAGAGCGCTTTCTTAAGGATTCTGCTGCGCGACCCTGTCCTGCTGCTGCCGGGAGACCGCTACATCGTTCGTATGTTCTCTCCGGTCGTGACCATCGGAGGCGGACGCGTTATCGACATCGATGTGCCTCGCCGGATTTCCCGCGCCGGGGCGTTCCGGCGTATGCAATCCCTCTCTAACGCGGACGATGCCACGCGCGTGTCGACGCTGGTACGGGAATCGGCCTGCGGCTTGTCCCTGGCCGAGCTTGTGGCCCGGACGGGCCTGCCGCTTGCCTCCCTGGAGACTCTCGCCCGCCGCGACGAGTTTGTCGCCCCGGGCGGTTGGCTGGTGGACCGCGACTGGTTCAATGCCGCCTCCGCCGGCTTGAGCCGGATCCTCGAGGACTTTCATCGTGCCAACCCGCTGCTTCCCGGCATTCCCAAGCAGGACCTGCGAGGCCGCCAATTGCCCGATTGTCCGCCACCGCTTTTCGATGAGCTGGTTCGTTTCAACAAGGGGCTGGTAGCCGACGGCGAGTTCGTGCGGTCCGCCACCCATCGAATTACGCTGCAGGAGAACGAGGCAGAAGCACTGGAGAGAATGGAGCGCCTTTTTCGGGATGCGGGTCTTACTGTCCCGGCCACGAAGGATGTGCTGGCGCGGTCCGGCCTTGACGCTGCGCGCTCCCGCCGTCTGCTTCAGATGCTTTTGCGCGGCGGGAAACTCGTGAGAGTGGGAGAAGACCTTGTCTACCATCAGACTGCTCTCGAAGGACTGAAAAGCCTTCTGGCAGGTCATGTGGGCGAGCGTTTCGCCGTTCCGGAGTTCAAGGACTGGACCGGCATTTCGCGCAAGTACGCGATTCCGCTTCTCGAATACCTGGACCGCGAGGGGGTAACACGCAGGGAAGGCAATGCCCGCGTGGTACTATCCGCGCTCCCGGCGCGCAAGGCTTGACACAGGGCGAATAAAAGACGAATATACCGGGAAGAGGGAGGGGATTTGCCGTGCTTTTTCCCGAATTCGCACGCCCCACGCTCATCGGAATCGCCAGACAGGCAGCCGGGAGCGAATTGCTGGAAGCCAAGGCCCGGGTCCAGTATTTCGAACTGCCTACGCGCCGTTTTCTGAGCCCCGTACGCAGCCGGCGTGTGCCGTTCTGCTGGGCCATCAACCCCTACCGGGGCTGCGAATTCGGTTGCCGCTACTGTTACGCACGCTACACGCACGAGTTCATGGAACTTCGCGAGATCTCTCAATTCGAGGAGATGATTTATGCGAAGCAGTTCGATAAAGCCGCGTTCCGCCAGGAACTCCGCTCCACGGCGCGGCAGGAGTCCATCGCCATCGGCACGGGGACGGATCCCTATCAGCCCGCCGAGCGGCGGTTCGGCGTCACAAGACAGATCCTCGAAGTCCTTGCCGGCGAAGAGGGCCGCCGCATTTCACTGGTTACCAAATCCGATCTGGTCGCGCGGGACGCGTTGCTGTTTCAAACAATTGCCCAATCAAATGTTTTGCATGTCAATATCACCATTACGACGCTGGATGAGCGGCTGGCGCGTTTGCTCGAGACCTGGGCACCGCGGCCGGCGCTTCGGGTGGCTGCCGTGCGGACCCTGGTCGAGGCGGGTATACGAGTGGGAGTGCTGCCAAACCCGATTGTGCCGCTGATTACAGACAGTGAAGAAAATCTGGACTCGGTGGCGGCCGCCGCCGCCCAGGCCGGCGCTGAATCGTTCGGTGGTGGAGTGCTGTTCCTGAAACCCTGCTCACGCCGCGTGTTCTTCCCTTTTCTGGCGGAGCATTTTCCGCACCTGCTGCGGCGGTACCGCGAGCGGTATGAAGAATCCGCTTTTTTACACGGGTCCTATCCGGAGTCCATTCGGGAGCGCGTGCGGCGTGTGAGGCAGCGGCATGGCTTGGTGGGCGGCGGCGCGAACTATGAACCCGAACTGTGGGAAGGCGAACCTCAACTGGCGCTGTTCGATGATTCTGCTTTGTAGGAATAAGACTGCAAAACATTGTTGTCAATTTCACCCAAGCATGTCCGATAAGTAGATAGGAAGTCTGTGGGCCGGCGGTGTGTTCGCGTACAAACGGTACGGGCAACTTCGTGTGCCGGCCGATACGTCAGCGTCGCAAGATGTCCGTTCGGACCGACCATACTTCCTCTGAACAGCGATGGCACACCCAGGAGGGATCACACAAGGTCCTCACAACCGCGCACGCATCGTCGCCGACATGCTGCAACGGTCATTTGCCGGACCAATCGCAAACGTGTTTGCCATCGTGGTATTTCTGTTCGGGACGGACCTGCTTCAGCAACACCCGTTTGTGACATCGTTGTTTCTCGGCATCCTCACTCTTCGGCTGCTTGGGCGCGCAGTGTTCACATGCCTCCGCCGGAAAAGGATGCCCGCGCGCGAGCCACCGCTCTGGCTGATCGGCTTCTCTGCCTATGCGCTCTCGGTGCCGACCGGATGCTATGCGGCATTCGTTCTGCACTCGTACGGGTACGAAGACTGGAATACCGTGCTGATGTATGTCTTCGCCATGGTCTGTGCGATATCGGGCACCACGGCTCTGGCTCCCGATCTGCGGCTTGGGCTGGGTTATCAGGCTTCGTTATTGTCGCCTGTGGTCATCGCTTCACTGGCGGCAGACGGCCGGCGCTGTTGGGTGGGAGCGATCGCCGCCATCCTTTTTGCGGCGTACGCCGTGATGCAGGCGGTCCGGCAAAATACGGAGTACCGGAACGCCCAGGCGGCCAGCGACGCTCTTCGATGCCGTGCGGAAGAACTGGAGGTGGCGCAAGCCGCCGCGGCCGCGGCGAGCGAAGCGAAGAGCCGTTTCCTTGCGAACATGAGCCACGAGATCCGTACACCGATGAACGGAGTCCTCGGCATGCTCGAACTGGTGCTCCGGAGCGATCTGTCGTCCTGCCAGCGGCAGGACCTCGACTGCGCGCGCGACTCCGCACAGTCGCTGCTGGTGTTGCTCAACCAGATACTGGATCACGCAAAGGCCGAGGCAGGCCGCCTGGAACTGGAGCAAACGGATTTCTCTGTTCGTGAAGTTGTATGCTCCGCGGCGGTTCCGTTCCGTTTCCAGGCGGCCGAAAAGGAAATCGCCCTGAGTTGTACCGTCGAGCCCTCCGTGCCGCAATGTCTGAGGGGCGATCCGACTCGTCTGCGTCAGGTCATCGTCAATCTCGTTGCGAACGCGCTGAAGTTCACGCCGTCGGGCTCGATCAAAGTCGCTGTGCGTGTGGAGTCCGTCACCGGGCCCGATGTGCTTCTCGGCTTCCGCGTGGCCGACAGTGGACCGGGAATTCCAACCGACAAACAGGAGACGATCTTCGATGCGTTTTCACAAGCTGACAGCTCCATCACACGCCGTTTTGGCGGGACGGGGCTCGGTTTGGCGATCTGTCGCGATCTGGTGGAACTGATGGGAGGCCAGATTCGGGTCGAGAGCCAACCCGGACGTGGGAGCGTATTCAGCTTTACCGCCATGTTCACGATGTCGTCCAGTGAAAAGCGGGAGACCGAACCCGCCCGGGCTGAGCCGCGTGTGTGCAATCCGCTCAGAGTTCTGATCGCCGAGGACAATGTTGTGAATCAGAAAATCCTCATGCGCATTCTGCAAACCGGCGGACACTCCGTAGTGCTTGCGGAAGACGGTCTTCAGGCCGTTGCACGGTTCTCGGAGGATTGGTTTGATGTTGTCCTGATGGACGTTCAGATGCCGCGCATGGACGGCTTGCAGGCAACCCGGCACATTCGAGCCGCGGCGGGCAGAGACGTCCCCATCATTGGTGTAACAGCAGGTGCGACTCCTGCCGAGGTTGCCGCCTGTTTCGAAGCGGGAATGGATTCCTGCATCACGAAACCAATTAACATCTCCAAGCTTCAGGAACTGCTTGCGCGAGTGCGGGCCGGGAACCTGCCGGAAGGCCAGCCTAGCCGTTGCGGCTGATTGAAGCCGCAGGCACAAAATTTCCCCTTGGCTATCTACAATACCTGGCACTATTGTAGATAGTCGAGAGGAGTAGGGGACTTTGGGCAAACCTTCCGATTTGATCCAGGGCACGCTGGACCTGCTGATTCTGAAGACGCTGTCGCTGGAGCCGATGCACGGCTGGGGAATTGCGCAACGTGTAGAACAGGCTTCGCGAGATGCGTTGCAGATCCAGCAAGGCTCGCTCTATCCGGCGCTGCACCGGCTGGAGCAGCAAGGCTGGATCCGCTCCGAGTGGCGGGAGACGGAGAATCGCAGGCGCGCCAAATATTACCT
Source organism: Bryobacteraceae bacterium (assembly GCA_035714225.1). GTDB lineage: Bacteria > Acidobacteriota > Terriglobia > Bryobacterales > Bryobacteraceae > CAADGY01. Next base: position 10,595 of record DASTMK010000385.1, read on the forward strand.
GTTGACCCCGGCCGGCAAACGGCAGTACGCAAAAGAGCTGGCGAACTGGCAGCGCCTGTCGCAGGCGATCGGGCTGGTGCTGGAGATGGCGTGATGCGGTGGCTTGATCGCTTACGCCTTCGTTTCCGCTCTCTGCTCCGGCGTGGACGCGTGGAGCGCGAGCTCGACCAGGAGCTGTCGTTCCATATCGAAGAGCTGACGCGCCGGCAGATCGAACGGGGCATCACGGCCGAAGAGGCGCGCACTGCGGCGTTGCGGCAATTCGGCGGCGTCGCTCAATTCCAGGAAGCCTGCCGCGATCAGCGGCGTACGCGATGGATCGAAGACTTCTTTCACGATCTCCGATATGCCGTGCGGCTTTTCGCAAAGAGCCCCGGATTTACGGTAGTTGCCCTGTTCTCCCTCGCGCTGGGCATCGGCGCCAACACCGCCGTATTCAGCCTGTTGGAAACGATCGTACTTCGCGAGCTGCCCGTGCGGGAACCGGGAGCGCTGGTGCAGATCGTGGGTAGGGATGGAAGGGGAGCGCAAGGCTCTTTCTCCTACCCGTCGTACCTATGGTTGCGGGAGAACGCGCCGATGTTCTCGCACGTGTTTACCTGGCGATTCACCAACGTCTGGGCCGGCCAGGGCGACTCGATGGAATGGATCGCTGTCGACAAGGTATCCGAAGACTACTTCGCCGGACTGGGCGTCTCCGCCACCCTGGGCCGGACACTGGGCGACGAGGACGGGCAGCCGGCGGTCGCGGTCCTGAGCCACAAATGGTGGAAGGTGCGATTCCAGGCCGATCCGGATGTTGTCGGGCGAGAGCTGCGTCTCGGAGGTATCCAATTCACAATTGCCGGCGTGATGCCCGCAGGGTTCTCCGGCGCCGAGGTCGGCAAGGCCGCGGATGTATATATACCGTTATCCGCCGAACGGCTGCTCGCACCCGGCAGCGAAATACTGTTACGGCGCAACGCGTCATGGCTTCCTTTGATGGGCCGGCTTCGCGGGGGTTTGCCGCGGCAACAGGCGACGGCGGAATTCGAGCCGGTATGG
>DASTMK010000386.1:0-14013 GCA_035714225.1 Bryobacteraceae bacterium
TGAGGACAAAGATCCCCATTGCAAAAAACAAAAATCTCCTCTGCATTGTGATTTCCTCCCCAAGTTGTGTGGCTAACACCCAGTGAGTCGATCGTATACCCATGCAGAGAAGTAAGTCAAAGGAAAACGGACTGAATACACAACTCGCCGCCACCGGCTCCGTGAGGAGTGGGCGAGATCGTGTCCCCACCCCTCGTATGTGGAGTGTCTATTGGTTCGACACTGCGATTGGCGTTGGTGTTGAAACGGGCTCCTGTTCTGAATTAACACCTGTTTGGAGAGATGGGATGATCATCGGCACCTGTTTCCGGTACCGCCGGTACTTTTCTCCGTGCATATCTATCAGGTCGCGCTCTTCGAACTGGATCGCTACCAGGATGTAGGCGGTTGTCATTACGGCGAAGAACAGATGAGCTACCGTCATGACCGGCGCGGCCCAGAACGCAAGCAGCCAACCAACATAGAGCGGGTGCCGGACATAGCGGTAGAAGAACGGTGTCCGGAACTCCAGTTGAGTGTACTTGCGCCCAGCCAGATACAAGTACACCTGCCGCAATCCAAACAGATCGAAGTGATTAATCAGAAACGTGCTGACCAGCACGATGAGCAGGCCGGCTGCGTACAGACCGAAGACGATCATTCGGGCCGTTCCGCCGTCAATGTTCCAGATCACTCCTCCCACCGGCCGCCATTGCCAGAACATCAATAGCAGCGCCAGGCTCGAAAACAACACATATGTGCTCCGCTCTACCGGCACCGGCACGATGCGCGTCCACACCCGCTTGAACCATGGCCGCGCCATAATGCTGTGCTGCAATGCAAACAGCGCCAGGAGAAGAGCATCGATCACCAGCGCAGTGAACACCGAACCTTCGCGGCCGGAATCGATCGATTTTGGCACGCCGAAATTTCCCAGAAAACCAATCGCATATAACAACGTGGCAAAGAACACGCCGTAGCACGCGATACCGTAAGCAAACGCAATGATCCGCTTCATTTGAATGTCCTCCTGTTGGAATCAAATCTGATACCAGCCGCTGCCCTTCATAGAGAGAAGCGTTGAAAGCGGCACCTTGAATTTGCCCGGGCGTCTGTTTGTTTTGCTCCGGCGGCGGTAAGATATTGCTAATCGCACCCTTGGATGCCCTGTCTGAAGTACTGAAATTCGTTACGCTCAAAGGCGCGTTATTTTATAATGCGGAGTTTTCCGCTCCATGGAGCGTCCGGTCACCGGCATCCGCCGCAATCGCGACGCATCTGACCGCGGAAGCCGCGCACGTCATCATCTACCATCTCGTGACAGAGGGCGGCGCCTGGGTCCAACTCGAAACAGGCCCGAGGATCGATCTCCGCGCCGGTGACATTGTGATGTTCCCGCACGGCCATCCGCACCTGATGGGCAGTGGAGCTCCGGCGGTGCCCGTCGACAACGAAAAGGAGCTGCAACGAATTCTGTCGCAAGGGCTCGAAGTAGCTCGAATGGGCGGTGGCGGCCAGATCACGAAACTGGTGTGCGGATACATGGTTTGTGAGCCCCGGATCAATGATCTTTTGTTAAGCGGACTTCCTTCGCTGCTCACCATCCATATCCGAAACGACCCGTCCGGTGTGTGGCTCGAAGATTCCATCCGGTTCTTCATGGTACATGCCGCTTCGTCCGCGCCTGGGGCGGAAGCTGTGCTTGCAAAACTTTCCGAAGTCTTATTCGTTGAAACACTGCGCCGCTATATCGCGCTGTTACCAACTACCGAGACAGGCTGGCTGGCAGGTGCGCGGGATCCGGAGGTGGGAAAAGCGCTCGCCCTGTTGCACCGTGAACCCGCGCGTCCCTGGACGATCGCGGACCTGGCGGCGTCGGCCGGAGTGTCTCGCGCGGTATTGGCAGAACGTTTCCGTCACTACCTGGGTGAGCCGCCGATAACCTACCTGAGACGGTGGCGCCTGAATCTGGGTGCACGCTTACTCACGACGACCAGCCACAGTGTTGCCCAAGTCGCAGCCCTCTCCGGCTACGACTCTGAAGCTGCTTTCAACCGTGCCTTCAAGGGCAGTTTCGGCGTACCGCCGGCCCGTTTCCGGAGGAACTCAAGATCAAAGCGCACGGCCGGCGCAAGCACCTGATGCCCAGGCCCACTGGAAATTAAAACCGCCGAGATGCCCGGTGACGTCCACGACTTCGCCGATAAAATAGAGCCCCGTTTGTTTGCGGCACTCCATGGTCTTGGCTGATAACTCATTCGTGTCGACACCGCCGGCGGTCACCTCCGCCTTTTCGTAGCCTTCGGTTCCCGCGGGGATCACCTGCCAATGGTGCAGCCTCCGCTCAAGTTCCAGGATGGCAGGGTTGGTCCAGCGTGCCGGTGCGTTCAGATCCATCCAAAGCTCCGCCAGCCGGGCCGGAACCATGCCGCGCAATACCGATTTCGCGGCGCCTGTATCCCGGTGGCTCTTTTCGAGAAGCGCTGGAGTGAAATCGCCGCCGGGGGCAAGGTCGATCATGATAGGTTGTCCCTGGGTCCAGTAAGAGGAGATCTGGAGAATCGCCGGACCGCTCAATCCGCGGTGTGTGAACAACATTTTTTCACGGAAACGTTGTTTGCCGATGGAAGCAACCACTTCGCACGACACCCCGGCAAGACTACTATAGCGTCCGCGATCTTCCCGGCCGAATGTGAAAGGAACCAGCGCAGGCCGGCATTCGCGAATCTTCAGACCGAACTGGCGCGCGACGCCATAGCCGAAGCCGGTAGCTCCCATCTTCGGAATGGAGAGCCCGCCAGTGGCAACCACCAGCACGGACGCACGGAATTCCTCCGTGCCTGTGTCGAGGACAAACTCGGTTGTGCGCCGCACTTCGCGAACAGACGTTTTGAGAAAGATCGTGACGCCCGCGCGCCGGCACTCTTCCTCCAGCATGTGGATGATGTCGCGCGCCGTTCGGTCACAGAACAACTGGCCGAGCGTTTTCTCGTGATAGGGAATGCCATACGCTTCCACCAGGGTCACGAAATCGGCGGGCGTGTAGCGTGCAAGGGCGGATTTTGCGAAATGCGGATTCGCCGAAAGGAAATTGTCCGGACTGGAATAGATGTTGGTGAAGTTGCAGCGTCCGCCGCCGGAGATAAGGATCTTCTTCCCCACCCCTTCGGCGTGCTCCAGCACGGCCACGCGCCGGCCACGTTTGCCGGCTTCGATCGCACACATCAGACCCGCGGCACCCGCGCCGACGATGACTGCGTCGAACCGGCGAATCACGTTATGGAGCAGCTTACTGTTCTACTTCCGTTCGGGTTCGAGGACAGCAATGTCCTTGAACCAAACATCGGTGGGCATTTTGCTGCCGTGCGCCTGAATTCCGATCCTGCCTTCCAGGCGGCCCTGCGTGTCGTTGGGAAAGTCGATGGTCTTCACGCCATTGAGGTGAAAAACGATCCGATGTCCGTGGAAAAAGCCGGTGATCTCGTTCCAGTCGTCCGTGCGCACGTTCGCATTGTCTTCGGGTCCCGTGACCCAGTTGCGGCCGCGCACCTCCCAGAATCCGCCGGTCCGTTTTTGAGCGTCGATCTCAATCTCGTACCCGGCGCGGGTTTCGGGATCGATGCGCACGAAGAAACCGCTGTTACCTTTCGGAATCTTGAATCGCACGCGAGCGGTGACGTCTTTGAAGGATTCCTCCGTCATGAGAAAGCCGATGCGCTCGTCGCCCGGTACGCTCTGGCCGTGTATGGCTCCGTCTTCGATCGTCCACTTGCCGCCCCCGGTATTGAGCCACCCCTTTAATGTCTTACCGTCCCAAAGAGGACGCCAGACATGCTTGCCTAAATCGGTGAGGCGAATGTTGCGCCAGCGGACCTGCACCGGTTTGTCGCCTTTATAAGAGTGGACCTGAAGCGCGATGTAGCCGCTCAGATCGGCAGAATCCACCAGATTGGCGCATTCCGCGCCGTTTACCCAGGTGCGGATGACATTGGCCCTTGCTTCAATTCGGTAGCGGTTCCACTGGTTATCCTTAAACGCGGCCTTGCAGGCGGGCTTGGACGACGTGTTATCGAGCCAGCCCCGGCGCGCTTCATCGTAGATGCCGCCGGAAGTGCCGCTCTCTTCGTTCGAAATCTCCACCTGGTAGCCATACAAACGTCCGGCGGGTTGCTTGTGCTCCCGCGTCTGTTTGCCATCGAAAGTCCGGACCACGGTTTCGGCGGGATAGCGATGGCTGCGAATCTGCACCCCCGAATTCAGCGCAGGATCCGTCCTCGTCTCAAACTCGAGGACGAAATCGCCATACTCCCTGTCCGTACAAAGAAAGCTGTTGGGGCTGCCCTCGGCGGTAGTGCCGACAATGGCCCTGTCTTCGACCCGGTAGGTTGCCGAGCCATTGCACTGCTGCCAGCCTTTGAGCGATTTGCCGTCAAACAGGGGAACCGGCCTGGTATCGGCGGCGTTGACGGCCAGTAGCGGGAAAATCATACAAATTATGAGGCGATGCACACGGATATTGTAACCTCGGATTCCGCTGTGCGTTGGCGTATACTGGACCACACACATGCAGAGGCGGCACGCGGGAAACAAACTTTTGTTCCTTTGTGCCGCAGCTCTCTTTCCGCCGGCCATCGTCGCTCAAACTTCCCTTGAGCCCGCCCGGGCGGTTGTACTCGGCATTCATCGCTACACCGATGTGCTTGGTATCGACCCGTTGGAATACGCCGGCAAAGATGCGGCGCTGTTTGAGAGCCTGCTCCGGTCGGGGCGCCTTGGAACGTCGTTCGGCCCGTCCGGCATCGTGCCGCTGACGAACTCCGGCCAGATCGCTACGCGCGCGGGCCTGCGCGACACGATCGGCTCCGCCATTCCGGGAGAGACCCTCTTCATCTTTATTTCCGGGCGCGGGCTCGCCTATCCGGGATGGGATGAAGGCTATATCGCCTGCTCCGACACGCAGGCGGAAAAGCCGCAGAGCACCGGCGTGTCCGTCAAGGAGTTGAAGAGCTGGATCGATGGCTCCCCGGCAACGCGCGTATGGCTGTTTGCGGACGTGTGCCGGCAGTCCTCCAGACGCCTGGATAACCGTATCAACTATCGTTTCGCGGATGAGTTCAAGAAGATCGCTTCGAAGCCTTTCGGAGCCGTGCTGGCTACCTCCCAGAAACAGCAGTCCGAAGAAAGCGGAACCCTCCGTTCAAGCCTGAGCGATGGTCATGGTGTTTTCAGCTACTTTCTTGTGAACGCGCTTTACGGCCGTGTTTCCGCGGGAACCAAAGACGCCGACACCGACGGGGACGGGCGCGTCAGCACAAAGGAATTGCTGGCCTACCTGCTGGATCGCCAGCGCCCGCCGTTCACCAAAACTCCACAGGTTCCGGAAGCATTCGGGTCGCTCACAAAAGCAAACGCCGCCGTTGTCGTGCTGGGAGCCAGGCGCGGAGCGATACGCCCTCAAGCGGAACCAGTCCTGTTGGCATCACTCGGCGCGGCGTCACTCAAGTTCTTTCCGATGCAGGCCGGCGCGGCGGTTCCACAGGCCACCGAAGCAGGGTGCCCGTCACTGTCGAATGAGGAAATAGCCAACCCCGTTCGTGCAGCGGAAGCATTTCTTGGAGCGCGGCCTCAAACCGGAAGCGGCGAATGGAACCGCAGGGCCTACTGTCTCGCGCTGGCGTGGGAAAGCCAGGGGCAACGCGTGGTGGCTGCATACGGAATCGGAGACCAGTTCCCCGATGATCCCGCCAAACTCAAGGAGAGCGACTTCCTCGCCGCGGCGCGCGCGTTCGAAGCCGCTTACAAGCTGCGCCCTTCCGACGAGTCGCTCCGTGTCCGGCAACTCTTTTGTGACGGGCGCGCCCGCGCATTTTCCAATGCAACGGAAGCCCGCCGGCTTCTCGGGGCGGCGCTGGCAGTACCCACCAGTGGAGCGGAGCCGGCCGCTGAAATCCATAACGCCTTCGGGCTCACGCTTTTTGAAAGTGGAGAACACAAGAGCGCGATTCCGCATCTGGAAGAGGCAATCCGGCGCGCTCCAACGTGGGCTTATCCACGGCACAATCTCGCACTGGCATACACGGAGCTGGGAAACTACATTGCCGCCGAGCGCGAGTATCGCGAGGCGATTCGCCGGACGCCTTATTACCCATACCTCTATTACAATCTCGGACTGCTTCTGCATCGCACAGGGCGGAACCGGGCCGCGCGCCAGGAGTACCAACTGGCCCTGACAGTCTCCGACGAGGGCATTCACAAGTGGCGGGATGCTGCCGCGCGTTGGGGACGGGAGGGCCACACAGCGGACGCGGATCTCGCTGCGGCGCGCGCCGAAGCCTTCCGGCGCAACAAGGGCGAGATCTACAATGCGCTCGGAGCGCTCCTCGAAGCGGAGGACGCGCTCGTCCAGGCGGCGGAAGAGTATCAGCACGCTCTCGACATGAACCCGGAGTTGTTTGTAGCGGCCTACAACAGGGCCTCCGTGGTCGATCGCGCGGCTGTCCGTCAGACGCCCGGCACGGTTGCCGCGGAAGCGCTGAAGCTGCTTCGGTCGGTACGGGACCGCAACGAACGGTTCTATCCATCCCGGCTGCTTCTCGGCTCGTTGTTGCTCCGCCAGCGCGAATTCGACGAGGCGGAAGCGGAGTTCCGGGCTGTTCTCCAAAGCGGCTCAGCGCCCGTGGACGCACATGCGGGTCTCGCGCGCGCGTTGCTCGGACGGAAAGATTTCGATGGTGCACGAATCCACGCTGAACAGGCAATCAAGCAGCAAACCGCGGCGATCCGGATCGAGAACCCTTCCTCCAAACGCACGCCCCTGGCGCAAGCGGCCCTCTACCAGGTACTGGCCGACACGTTCCGGGAAATGCAGGATCGCAGCCGCGCCTGCGAGTTTTACCGGACGGCCCAGCAGGCCCTCAAGTGGAATCGTGAGGGAGTCGATCTTCGCGAACTCTCGAGGAAAGCGAACGAATGCTCGCGGTAAAGCGGCTTGCGGCAATCGCGCTGCTTCTGCCTTGCTTAACGGCGCCGGTGCTTCCACAAAGCACGCAAGCGCTGATCTCCGGCCGGGTGTATAACCGCGACATCGGATTCGGCGTCGCCGGTGCGGTGGTCACCGCCACGCATAACGCCTCCGGCCTGCGGCAACGGGCGGTGACCGGCGCCTTCGGTTACTATTGGCTGCCGTCGCTTTCCGCCGGAACCTATTCCATTACGGTCACGGCACAGGGGTATCAGCCGCGCGCGGCTTTCGATGTCACCCTCTTTACCGCCGGTTTTCTTACCCTCGATTTCCCAATGCGCGCGCTCCCCGCGGCGGCCTGGCACGGAGAATATGTGCCCGGCTACCTGCCTTCCACCGACGCCATCGTCCACATCTATGCGGCGGATGTGGAAACGACGGCGGCTGAGCCGTTGAGCGCGCTCAAGAGCCGGCAGGGCGTGGCCGAGGCCAGCCAATCGTACGTGATCGCGCCCGAGGAGATCGAACGCCTGCCGCTGGCAGGACGCGACGTCTATGCGACCGTCGCCCTGCAACCGGGAGTGACTTCACAACCGGCGAGCGCCCGTGGTCTGGGCCTCTCGGCGAACGGCCAGCGGCCTACATCCTCGAATTTCCTGCTGGACGGCGTACAGATCAACGACCCGTTGGTAACCGGTCCGTTGACACTCATGGCGCCGGAGGCCGTTCAGGAGTATCGCGTCTCGGTGGGAACGTCTTCGGCTGAATATGGAGGAGCTGCCGGCCTCATTGCCAACGCCGTTTCCAAAGCGGGAACGAATGATTGGCATGCGCTCGCTTACTGGAACGTGCGGCATGATGCGCTCAATGCCCAGGACTTCGAACAGAAGCGGCTTGGTTACAACAAGCCGCCGCTTCGCGAGATGCAGGAGGGCTTCGTAGCGGGAGGCCCACTTTCGCCCGGCCGCGTGTTCGGGTCGCTCGCTTTCGACGCGGTTCGATTCAGAAGCCGCCGCGATCCGGTTCCGTATTGGTTGCCTTCGGCCTCCTTCCTCGCTTCGCTACCCGACGGCAGCGCCGCCGGACGCCTGCTGCGGCAATATCCCGCGGTGGCGGTTCCGAGTGCTGGAGCGGGTATGGCACAAATCGAGCTGGCGCCCACCGCGTCCATCAACCGCTACCTGGCGGCGCCGCGTGCTGACGCCATCCTGGACGGGGGAGCCCATCACATTATGAGCCGGGTCGCGATCGCCCGCCTTCATCAGCCGGACCTGCTGTACAGCCCGTACGAACAGTTCAACGCACCGTACAACCAGAACCTGTTGAATGTGGCCGCCGCCTGGACCTGGAGTGCGAGCCCCCGGCTGACGAACGAACTTCGCGCGGGCTACGGAGAGTTGGAAGCGGACGTCGATCGTCCACACCCGGAAGTGCCCGTCCTGCTTGCGCCACGAGTAACACTGCCCGGCACGCAGAGTTTCTATGCCTTCCAAACCAAGGCCAGTTCTGTTGAAGTGTCAAACACCACCGCTCTCGCCTGGGGCCGCCATCTCTTTAAATGGGGCGGCTTCTACCTGAACCGTCGCATAGACAACTTTACGTCGATGGGCCGGGACGGGATCTACTATTTCGATTCGCTTGACGATTTTGCGGCGGGGAACTCCTCCGCGCTTCTCGGTTCGGTGGCCCGCGGGCTTCAGGGTCTCTCCGAACCCGGCTATAGACGCCGCTATGGATATGGTAACGCCGCGCTTTTCGCACAGGATAGCTTTCGTCCTCACCCGCGGCTGACGCTCAGCTTCGGCGTGCGATACGAACGCTTCGGCACACCGAAGAGCCTGCGCGATGCAACGGACTTCCTTGTGGCGTGGGGACAAGGCAATGACGTTTTCGAACGGCTGCAGGGTGCACAGCTTGCCAGGCGCGGCGGCGAGCACGACATGTTCGAAGGCCAGCCCCATCACTGGGCTGTTCGCTTTGGAATCGCTCATGAAATTCTCCCCCGCCGCGGCACCGTGCTGCGCGCCGGTTACGGCATTTTCTACGACCGCATTTTCGACAACCTTTGGGTGAGTGCCGCGACCAATGCCGTTGCGTTCGGCTTCTGGCATTTCGGTCACCCGGTGGATGTGCTGTTGCCGCTCGCGTTCAACAAAGCCATGGCGGCCGATTTCGCGCCCACGGATCTGCTCGACTATGTTGCATTCGCCCCGCAGTTTTCCGCCGGCCGCGCGCACAACTTTTTCACGTCGGTACAGCAGCCGCTGACGCGTTCCGTTTGGGTGGAAGCCACCGGCGCCGGTTCACTCGGCCGGGGCCTCGTCACCACCGATCGCATCAATCGCTATGGCAGTGTGCCTCGCACTCCGGATAATCTCGAACAGCGCATTGCGCCGGGCCTTCCGCAACTGGCTTACCGTGCGAACCAGGGCGACTCGGATTACTTTGCGGGAACGGCCCTGGTTCGTTTCCGCGCAGCGAACATCACCGGACAAGTAGCCTACACGCTCAGCCATATGATTGATGTGCAGTCCGATCCGGTAGCCGACGATTACCTGGACCTCAACTGGTTCCGCCGCGCGCAGACGGCCGCGCCGCGCCCGGTCCCTTCTTTCACACGGCAATTTCGCCCCGGCCTGGACCGCGCAAACTCGGATTTCGATCAGCGGCACAACCTGGTGTTCTTCGCCGCGCTCGATGTTCCGCGCGTCGAGCGGTTGAAGTGGCTGGCTCGGGATTGGCGCATCTCGCTATTAGGTGCGGTGCGATCCGGGACGCCGTATACGGTCTATGTGAGCGCTCCCGGAACAGGCGAGTTGATCGTCAATAACCGGCCCGACCTCATCGCGCCGGCCGCGGTGCGGGATGGTAGCAGTGTGAATGGTGGCCGCAGGTTGCTGAACCCGTCCGCGTTCCAATTCCCCGCCGATGGACAGGTCGGCTCGACCGGCCGGAATGCTTTCGTAGGACCGGGGCAGTTCAGCTTCGATTTTTCGGTCGCCCGGCGCCTGCCATTCCGCTTTGGAGACCGGTCCTGCGCCGTGACGTTCCGGGCCGATCTCTACAACGCGCTGAACCACGCAAATCCCGGCAACCCCCTGAACACCACGCTGCCGCATCCGCAGTTCCAGTCTCCGAATGATTCCGAATTTGCCGTGGCCCGTTACGGACGCAGAGGCAGGGCCGCGGGGGTGCCGCTCCTGGTGCCGCTGTCGGAAACTGCGCGGCAGATACAACTCATGCTCCGATTTGAATTTTAGATTCGACGGTTAACACTTCGCGCCTGTACGCCGTCTCTCCAACAGAATTCGCCGGCGAATCGAACCCGAATGGAGAAGACAATGCGTAATCCGATCCGAACCTTTTTCGCGGCCGCCCTGTTGTTGGCGTCCGCCACACAGTTACCGGCCGGCGGACTTTTCGTGATGCTGGGCAATCCAGAAGCTAGCCCCGAGGCTCGCAAACACAATGCCGTGTTGACGCTCACACTCGCCGGTTGTCACGAACCCGAAAAAGTGCCGGTTGAAGGGACGGCCATCACCGTCGTGGACGGGAAGCGGCAGACGGTCCCGATTCAGTTGATCGCCCTTTCCAAACCCGGCATGTACGCCGTCACACGGCAGTGGCCCGCGAAGGGCCGTTGGGTGCTGCAATTCGTAGCCAACGACCAGGGCCGCGCCGCCAGCACACTGGTAGCGGCCACGCCGGGCAAGATCGAACGGCACTCCGCGAAAATGGCGATGCGCTTACCATCGGAGGAGGACGTCGCCGCACTACTCTCCGGCGAGGACAAGCCCGAAGTCGCCCGCAAATGACGGCAATGACTGCCCGGCTTATGCCACTGACGTTCGCACTCCGGACTCCGGCCGCGCTTGCATTCGACCACGCGGCCAGAGTTCGGGCAGCAGCCGGCGGAGACCGGGCCGCATTCGACGAGCTGTATATTCGCTACGCGAGCATGGTGCACGGCATCCTGCTCGCGCGTGTCCCGGTGTTTGTGGCAGAAGACCTGGTGCAGGATGTATTCCTCATTGCCCTCCGGAAACTTTCCGGCTTGCGCGCGCCCGAAGCGTTTCCGGGGTGGCTGGCGGCTATCGCGCGAAACCGCGCCGTGGAATATCACCGGAGCGCGCGGCACGAATCCGATGTCCACGCCGAGGCCGCGCGAAGGCAGGTGCAGGCACCGGCGAGCAATGCCCTGGATGTGCTCAGGGTCATTCGTAAGCTGCCCGAGGCGTATCGCGAAACACTGATTCTCAGGCTGGTGGAAGGAATGACAGGTCCCGAGATCGCAGAGCAAACCGGCCTTACGCCCGATTCCGTCCGCGTAAACCTTTTTCGGGGAATGAAAATGCTCCGCGAAGAACTCGGGGGAGGAACAAAGTGAACGATTATCTCTGGGACGGCAGTGGCCGTCCCGAACCCGAAATCGAGGCTCTGGAGCGCACACTTGCCCCTTTGCGTTTTCCGGTCGCGAAGCGCCCGCTCCAATTGCCGCACTCGTCGAGACAGGCCATTCCCTATGCAGCAATCGCCGCAAGCATTGTTCTCGGATTGGTAGTCTGGCAGCTCTTTCCCACACACCCGCCACAACTCACCGCGTGGACAGTGTCGGAAGACGGGGACGCCGCCGCCGTAAGAAAGGTCCTGGTCGGAGAACGTCTTAAAACCGGCGAATCATCACGCCTCGATTTGGAGTCCGATGGTTTCGGACGGATCGAGATCCGGCCGGATTCCGAGATGCGCTTTCTGGAATCCGCCGCCGGACGGCAGCGCATGGAGCTGAAACACGGGAGTATCCACGCTTTCATCTGGGCGCCTCCACAGCAATTCATCGTGGACACTCCTTCCGCCACGGCAGTGGATCTCGGCTGCCAGTACGAGCTTTCGGTAGACAAGTCGGGCAATGGCTTTCTTACGGTTCAGACCGGCTGGGTCGCTTTCCAGCTCGGCGATATCGAATCGTTCATTCCTGCAGGCGCCGCTTGCCGGACCACTCCCGCCGGCGGCCCGGGCAGCCCTTTCTTCGAGGACGCTTCCATCGCGTTCCGGAACGCGCTCGAGGGGTTTGAGCGCTTTGGCGATCAAAAGATGCTGGACCGGGTTCTGGTCGAATCCCGCCCTCGCGACGGGCTGACGCTATGGCACCTGCTGGCGAGAGTCCGCGAAACGGAGCGTGCAGCGGTATTCGACCGGTTTGCCCAACTGGTGCCCCTGCCAGCCGGTGTCGCGCGCGACCGCGCCATCGCGAGAGACCGCGCCACGCTCAACCTCTGCTGGAACGCTCTCGAACTCGACAGCACCGACTGGTGGCGGACTTGGAAACAGCAGTGGCGCGGGCGGCGCTGAGTTCGCGATGCCAGAATCCATGGACTTAGTGCGTCAGCTTATTTGGCCGCCGCAGCACGTCTGAGGAATGCGGCGACATCGGTCAGGCCAGCTCGTTCGGCAGCATCGAGTGGCGTCTGTCCCTCCGAGTCTTTAATCGTCAGATCCGCGCCGAGTGCGACAAGGGCTTCGATCGCTTTCATCTTTCCCATCGCTGCTGCGATGTGAAGCGGCGTTTGAACCTCGTATCGAGTACGAGCGTTCACATCCGCCCCTTGCTTCACAAGTTCCCGAATGACCTCCGCGTTATCACCTAACTCCAATACTGTTCACTTAATGATTTTGATAGATGCGGAGAAGTCAGTTTTGATTGTCGACTGCGGCATTCGCGGCCGCAACGGATAGTTGCTCATCTTTCGCTTCACACCTCGCGGGTTGATGCGATTGCGGCTGGAACTGCAGCGCTCCTGAAGGATCTCGTCGAGAATCGCTTCATGAAGTGCTTTTCTGTGCGGAGGGGGGAATAGCGGCGAAGCGGGCCATGCGCCGCTGGACAACACGCACCGTGTGGAGAAACGAGAGGCGGTCCGGATCTTCGTCAGCCTTCAGGGCGGCCTCGTGCATCAGGCCGCGAATCGCAAAGTGTGCCATCAGCAAGCCATAGAATTCCTGTTTGACCAGTTCCGGCGTCTTGCTTCGCAGCACGATCTGAGCCCCGCGTAAATGAGTCTTCAGTTCATCCAGCGCAGTTTCTATCTCCCAACGCTCATGGTAAAGCGCGGCCAATTCTTTGGCGGGCGCCAGTTTGTGATCCAGGATGGTGGTGATCAGGCGATAAACGGGCTCGGCATCCGGGACCTTGTCCAGGCGGTAGTCGATCACACGCACCACCATCGCCTTACGCTCATTGCGGCGGTCCGAAGTGGACGGGTAGATGCGACTCAGATAAGAACCGTCCGGCAGTCGCTCATCGATCTCCAGACGCGCATTCTGGCGAGTCCGCCACAGCAGATCCGCTCCCGTAGCCGCAGCTTTTTGCCAAAGCTTGTGGCTGGGAAAGAACCGGTCGGCCAGGCATAGCATTCCCTTCTGCAGCGCGGGCACAACCTCTTCGGCCAAGGTCAGTTCATCGGTGGCGTACTTGTCCACTCGTGCCGCCCAAAGCACATGGGTTCCGTTCTCCAGCAATGCCGCAAAGCGGATCTTGGGAAAGGCCGCGCTTCCGCGACTGGCGCCGGGTCGCCCAAATGCTTCCTCGTTTTCCTTCGTGTCCGCCACATCCAGCGTACTTCCGTCGAGACTCGTCAGATGCCATTGCCGATACCAGGCGCCTTTGGTTCGCTTCCCGGCAATCGGCGCCACCATTGCTTCGTAGAGCGCCTGCATAGGTTCAACTCCCAAACGGCTGCGCGCTTGCGAAATACCCGATTTGCCGGCGACTTTCACCGAAGCCGATGGGTTCAGCAACCACTGCACTCCTTCCAGCAAACAGCGAAGGACCTCCCGATAGGACGACCGCATGTACAACGCTAAAGCGATGACGTAATACACCACCACGTGAGCCGGCAGGTCGCGCTCACGCAGGCTGGCACGTCCGGTCTGCTCCAGTACAGCATCTACCTTTTCCCGTGGGAAGTATTTCGCTATGACACCCAGACTGATGTAGTCGGTTATACGACTGCCTGCGGGCAACGATGCGACGGTACGAGCCATTCTGGGGGCCTCCCGCCCTAAACAGAATAGCA
>DASTMK010000387.1:0-8564 GCA_035714225.1 Bryobacteraceae bacterium
TGACGATGCCGTTTTCCACTTCGAGGAGATCCATCTTCGCAATCAGCCGCAAACGATCGCTCGACAGCGTAACGGATTGTGAGTGAATCTTCTCGCCGCCCAGGTCTTCCGGCGCGGCAAGTGCTCCTCCTTCGCGATCCACGCGCTTATGCTGGATCTTGCCTTCCTGCGTGTCCACACTTTCGCGGAACAGCCCTTCCACCCATTCGTAAAAGAACAGCCTTGGACAGTAGACGAACTCATTCACCATGCGCGCCGGCAGGTAATCGGGAAGCGAAGGCCGCGTCTCCCGCTGATTCGAAACTATCGGAACAGGAACGGTCATGTCACACCACGATGCACGGCGCATCCATTGACGTGTACGGTTTGCCCAAAGCCGTAATCACGCGATCGCCACGCCCTTCCGCCGGGCCCAGGTTCACAAACAACACCTGATCTTCCCCGTGATGGATGATTCCTGCCAGCTCCGCCCTGCAACGTACCAGGTCCATGGGCGTCAACTGGCATTCAAAGATGGAATACTGCAAATGGTCGCCGTAGCCGCGCATCGTTTGAAAGACCTTGCGCAGCCTCTTGTCATCGGAAATGTCGTAGCACACCAGGTAAGAAGAACGCATCAGGACTCTCCTACACGGACCGCGCCGGCCGGAAGCTGACTTTGAAATTCGCGCCCTGCCCGATGCGAACCCGCCGCGAGCGGAACACTTCACTGATACCTCTCTCTCGAAGTGTCAGGCGGTCCGGAGTCTTCTGGCGCAACTCTGCAAGCGAAAGGATCGTGCGGACGGTATAGAGGCCGATGGGAGTTTCCCAAATCGGCCAGGTGAACTCCTCCAGGTCCGATTCTTCCCGGAAGCCAGTGGTTGCCAGCCCCCGCCACGTGGGATGCGCCGGAAACAGCGGCAACGCCTCCACAGCCAAACGGGTGGCACCCCACACGCTTTTGACGCCGAGAGGACCGGGATTGTCCCATCGCAGCGCGTACTCCACCGCGTCGGACGGATCCCATCGCATGGACAAACCTTTATCGGTGCACTGCCAAGGCCCGAAAAGCGCTTCTCGGATCTGTTCGGGTTTGGTGTTTTGCACCAGCGCGCGGGCGGTCTCAACGAAATCCTGGTGACCGGATCCAGTAATGAAACAGAAGCTGGTATATTCAATCCGGTTCTTCCTGGAATCCACGCACACTTCGGATCCCAATGCGGCTGCGAAATCCGCCGCACGCCGGTCCCGTGTCTCTAACAGATTACGCTCCGCCGTTTTGACGAAGAGTTCGAACACATCGGGTGGCACGGTCAGGTTTTTGCCAAGGATCTTCAGCGTCTCATCGGCAATCGGATCCGCACCGGCAAGCCGGCGGCACAGCTCTTCCTCTTCGGTGCCGGCCACGCCCGTCAATACGGGATGCCACTCACCCTCCATCCGCCAGTGGAGTCGAACGTCCGGCTCGAACGAGGCCGACAGGCGTAACGCTCCCAGGGCAGCCAGAAACGCAAGCGGGTTGGATCCGTCCAACCCGCCGAGAACGACGCCGCTGCTCATTCGGCTTCTCCTTTCCGTTGCTCCTCCAGGCTGCTCTTCCAGTCGGACAGGCGGAAGAGCGCTTCCAGATACGCCAGGCCCCACCAGCCGTAGGCGTGTGTGAGATCCCAGAACCGCTGTGAAACACCGAGATCCAGCTTGTGTGGAGCATTCCGCCGCCGCTCCTCCGGCGATAAAGTCATACCGTCGAAGCAGATTTCTCCGCAAGATTTATCCAAAACCACAGGCGCGAGCGGACGGCACCGGCCGTGGTGACTCGCCACCAGATGCAGAATGAGATCCCGGTGATCGCCAGGCAAGTCCTTCGCCCCGGCCAGCAGCAACGAAATCAATTCGTGGCGGAATCCTTTGGGGAGCCCGCTACGGTCCCAGTGCTCCCACACACGGCTTTGCGGTAGGAAGCGCCCCTTTGCGAGCAGCTTTGGTGCGAATCGGGCCGCCATCGCATCCGCGCCATGGAGCAGCGTCTGAAAGCGCTCGTCGGACTTGCCGGTGTCATGCCACAGCGCTGCCAGTTCCAACGCTTCGGTGTGAGCTGCGTCAAGCAGACATTCCGCCGTAGTGCGCGCCGCTCTACGAACATGCTCCGTGTGAGTATAGAGAGGAACCGGCTCACCAGCGCTCTTCTCGTCCGCGCCGGCATCTTCTTCCATCACATCCGGGCCGCGGAGTTGCCGCTTTCCTTCCAAAACCCAACCTGGAATCCCACCGGCCGGGTAAGGCAAAACATGGAATTCTTTCCGCCGTCGGCCGATCACGCCGTCGAACGATCGGCGAAGCCACGGGGGCATCTTGTCACCGGCTTCGGCCTGGTAGGTTGCGAGAGCCTCTTGAAGCAGGTCCCAATCGGGGTCGGGGTCCCGGGAAATCGCGAGCACCCGCTCGGGCGCCGACTCTTTGGACCACATCTCAATCAATGCTTTGTGCAGCCGCAGCCGGACACGGCCGCGCACCTCAAGAAAAGCGTGGTCGCCCACGTCCCGCTGGCCGGCAACATAACCGAGCAGATCGCTGTCTTCCGCGCTGCCCGGCAGGACAATGGTATCGCCCGGACGAATCTTCGCGGGATCGCTCGTGCTTTCCTCGCCCCGCCACACCAGGATCGGTCTTGACGCATTCGTGTGCCGCCCGCGCCGCACCGGTTCTTCGGGAGGCGTCTCTCCTTCGATATCGGATTGAAGAACGATCTCTTTTTCGCCACGCAGCCAGCGGCGGAACGCCCACAGCTTAACGGGGAGCGCCTCGGCCTGGACGGGCGGAGAGAGCTTGACGATATCTTTCCATTTTCGCGGATCGCTTCCGTCCAGATCCGCCCGCCAGACCACCTGTACATCTGCGCTGGCCGGTTCGCGTCCGTGCAGAAAGAATTCCACGGCAGGTTCAGGGTCAGGGCGTGGAGAGGTTTGCACCAACGTGTCGAGATGCGCGGGCAGCAGGACCGGTGTGCACGGAGCGGGCGGCGTCATCGCACGTCGCTCCTCTTCCGGAAGATCCTTCCACCGTTGGGGCACAGTAGCGGGCGCGCCTTCGAGGCCGAAATCGACTTCACCGCTTTCCCCCGCGAGTTGTTCGAGCCATTCGCGTGTTTTTGCGAGAGCCTCCCCATACACGGCGTCCAGCTTTCTGGAATCGAGCGCCGGAGCCAGGATAACAGCCCGGGCTTTTCCGAACTCACCCAGCCGGTCGAGACGTCCGAAGCGTTGCAGCAATGCGTCCATGCTGGCGCATTCGGTCACCAGCGCATCGAAGTCGAGGTCGGCCCCCACCTCTAGACACTGTGTGGCTACTACAAACATACGAGGGTCATCCGGCCCGCGTTTCGAGTCCGACTTCAACGGCTTCAAGCGTTCGGCAAGGTCCTCCCGGTCGATCGCGCGCATGCGCCCGATCACCAACTTGGCGTGAGATGTTTTCAGCAGTTCGAAAGCGCAGCGCGCCGTGTCCACGCGGTTCACCATGATTGCCACGCGGAGAATGGACGGGTCCTGCGAAACCAGTTTCTGTGCTTCGGCGACCAGCGCCACAGCGAGCCTTCTGCTGTCGCCGGATTTGACTTTCGACACGACGAAGCGGACCTGCTTCGGCGCCGTAAGCCTCTCCTGAAGCAATGGGTGAACGCGATCTTCGCTGTCGAGCCGGAATGGCGATTCAGACGGTTTGCGGGATGGTGTCGCCGTCATCTCCACAAAGCGGAAGGGCGCTTCCAGACGGCGCCGGGTCCAACCCTCGCCGCGATAGTTTTGAATGCGTTCGAGCGTCTGTGCAAACGCCTTCGAGCAGTGCGCCTCATCCAGAAGGATCAGCGCGTCGTTCGCGATCAGCCCCGCATGAACCGGCAGGGCGTAGTCGCTGACCCCATAACCGCGGAAGAGTAGCCGCGAGCCCACTTGATCCACTGTGCTCGCCACCACGGTCGGCTGAAGAGGATTGCGCACCCAGCTTTCGTCGCGATAGATTCCGCCGCGTAGCTGATAGACGCGGACGGGCTCCGGTTCGCCGCCGCCGAGTTCGCGCAAACGCGCAGCCACACGTCCCAGAACCCCATCGCTTGCGGCCGCCAGTTTTTCCCTAATATGCAGCATCCGGTGATAGGCATCATCGACGATCACCTTCCGGTCGACGACAAAGAAGATCCGCCGCGGCGCACGCTCGCGGCTGGCCAGTGCAAACAGCGCGATGTCGATACAGGCGGTCTTCCCGCTGGCTGTGGGCAGGTCGATTACATCAGGCCAGTTGGTTTCGCACACCCGCATCGCAAGCCGGCGCTGCCAGGGGAAGGGCTCGCGGCCGTGCAACTCGCGAAAGAACGCGCTGAAATCTTCGGGATCTGGTCCGTTCACGATATCCTCTCCCCCGGTCTCCATGGCGCGAACAGACCGTAGCCGCGGTAGCGGCCTCGTCCTACGAGCACGGGACCTTCTACCGGATCTCTAAAACGCACGATCACATGCGTCTGATAGCGGCAAAGCGCCGGGTCGCCTTCCGCGAAGGACGGTAACGAGCGCGAGTGGCCCGCTCCTTCGTGCGCGGACGCGGCCCGCACTTCCAACGCTTCCGGCTCGGGCAGAAGGGCCGAGGCGAATGCGTCCAGGAGAATGCGCTCCACGTCGCCGGCACGCTTCCTCGGGTAGTGATGCAGAACCACCGGTGTGACGCTGGCCCACATGCGGCTTGGTCCCGTCCACTTTTCACGTTGCAGCGTGCGCGGCGGGCTCTCCCGCGTCTCCCGTTCAAGATTCCACTCCCAGACTCCGTCGCGCCATAGGCGCACTTTCCGGGGTTCGCCCGTATCGGGATCGAAAAAGAGAGGCCCCAGCTTTTCACGTAGTGAACGCCGGTCTTCCGCCGATTCCGAAAGGCTGCGTGGCAGCGCGATTCCAAGACCCATCACGTGGCCGTCGGCATGCGCATGTCCTACAAAAGGCAGTGGAAAAAAAGCGGCGTGCAACTCACGCGAGGGTGCGCCTTCCGGTGTGTGCCCGGTGAGCCACTCCGGCGGATTGTCCCCCGCAGCTTTCATCGCCGCGTTGCGTAGTGCGCTGGTGAGTTGAAGCGTCGATTCCAGACCAAGTGTCCTGCCCTCCATCGCCGTCATCACGATGAAATCGGGGTCGAAGGGACCGGACTGAGTGTGTTCCCTATCCTCGGCGGTGCTCCATTTTCCATATCCTTTCCATGCGTTCAATCGCGGCCGTTCCCGCGCCTGGAACGCCGATTCAAGGGAACGCAGCGTGCCTTGTGCCGGTACGCGCATCCTCAGGCTGGACGCGCCGTCCTCAGGCCGCCAGTTGCAGCCGGGTTCGGGTAGTTGTTCCGGCATCCACAATTGGACCAGCGAGGAGGAATGGCCGATGCGCGTCACCTTCGTACAAAGAACGGCCAGGGCCTGGCGCAACTCCTGCGGGGGTTGCGAGGGCCACACCAGAAACACAGTGCCCTCTTCAGGCCGCGCTTTCGGAAAACTTCTAGGTTGGCGCGAACGGTTGAGTATGGCATAGCGCTGGTCGTTCACGGGAACATAGGTTTCTACAAACGACCGGTGCGTTGCGCCGGAAGCACGCATCGCCGGAGCGGGTTCGGCCTCCAGCCATTCGAGAGCGCGGCGCTCGGTGGGGTCTTCACCACTTTCAAAGTGGGCGGCGGCCAGCGCCATGAATACACGCCCGGGGTGCGGAGGCCATTCCGGTTCCCTCCCGCCTGCCGCCAGGTCGGCTGCCGCCGCATAGCCGGTCAGGTACCGAATACCAATAACGGTCATGACGCTTCGCCTTCTCCGGTCTCTTTCGCCGCTACCTCCTGGCTCTGCTTCACCAACTCCACCAGCTCCGGCGCGGGAGTGAGTGTCAGCTTTTCGTCCATCCAGTTGAGTCCCATTGCCCTGGCGGCCGCGACGGCCTCCTTCAAGAGAGCGATGACAGAGCTTCCCGTTAACTCGAATGTGCGCGGCGGTTCTCCTGGCGTTTCGAGCAGCTCCCACTTGCGAGTCTCTACGGGCCAGAGGTGGCAGCGCGAACGAAGGCTGGTACCCCGTTCCGCGGCCAGAACCCCGGCGCACAATCCGATGGCGGCGAGCACCGTGCGTCCCATGTTGTCCAGTTTCGGATTCTGCCGCCCGTCGACGGGGAGGCGTAGCTTCCGCAAAGCGCCGAGGGAGACCACGGTGGTTTGTTCGGCGTAACGGCACCGGATGCCGGTGTTGGGACTTTCATAAGGAATGTTGCCGTGGTTTAACTCGGAGGGCCGCAGCGCGCCCTTTGCCTTCGCATCCGTGACCAGGTCGAAGCCTTCCTCGTTGGAACGAACAAGCACACTTTTGCTGACTTCGAGCGGGTCGATGCGGAATCCGCTTCTTCGTGCTTTGTCGTTGTTGTTTGTGTCTACCGCCACGATTTCCGACACATAGGCCCGCTCGAACTTGGCTCCCAATCCACCCGGTTTCTCCGGCGATCCCCACATCCCAAACACCAGCGCCGTGGGGCATAGCTCGTAGACCGGCGTGGCGTTCCACAAGTTCGCGCGGCTCCACCGCCTGGCGTACTCCGATTTGGAGAAGCGTGTGCCGTCCGGCAGATTCGAGTCGCGCAGGATGGCGTCGGCGAGGCGGTGCGGAACCTCCAGGCTACTGAGGTTTGGCAGCGGTTTGCGAAAATTCTCATTGGCGGCGGAGAAATTCACTTCGATCAGCGGAAGCGCGATTTCGCCGGCGAGCATCGCCTGCCGCAGCGCCTCCTCGGCATGGTTGGCCTCCGATTGCACAGAGTTCAGGAGAACACATTCAACTTCCTGTGACTCCCCGGGCAGGCGGCGCTTTTCGGTGGCATAAACACCGCCCGCGTAAGTGGCAGGAAAGATTTTGTCTCCTTCCCCGCCCACCGGCTGAAGTTTTGTAACGGAACGGAAGGCAGCTGCCTTTCCCGCAACAGCCGCCTGAAGCTGGGCAAAAGTAAGTATGTCTGGCATTAGATTCCTCTGGTGTACTTGTATGTGCGAGCAGGCCCTCCGCTCACGAAAAATTACAAAGTTTAAATCAGTATTTTATGTCTGAAAATACCGTCGTGGGGATGGGCCGGTACCGGTACTCCGCCTCTCCAAACGATGTTGTTACACTATTAGAAAGCTATGTCCCGGAAACAGAAGCCGCCGAAACAACCGGCGCCTCCGCTGGGTGTGTGGGCGCCCGTCGTGGCGCTTGCCTGGGTGATTCCAGGGGGCGGCCACCTGTACCTGAAGCGGAACGCCAGAGGAGCGGTTCTGATGGCTTCGGTGCTTGTCACCTTTGTAATCGGACTCCTGATGCGCGGAATGCTCTTCCAGCCGGAGACCGGCGACCTGTTGACCACCATCATCTATACAGGTGGATTCATTGGCAATCTTGCCGCCGGCTTACCATACTTTCTGACAGTATGGCTGGGGTATGCCCAACCCGACGTAGCGGGTATGGTCCACGACTACGGGACAAAGTTTCTGGTCGCCGCCGGCCTCATGAACGTCCTCGCCATGGTGGATGCGTTCGAAATTGCCGCACGAAGGAAGGACTGATGAAAGTCAACTTATCCCACTTCGAAGCGGCTCTCCTGCTTGCGCTGTTGTCGTCCGTTGTTTTGGGAGTTGTTACGAAGAAGACCGATCCCGAGCGCCTGCGCTACGGGCTGCGCTGCTTCGGTTACTTCATGCTCGCGCTGTTCGGCATTGGCTGGCTGATGTATCTCGGCCACGGTTAGGTTATTGATTTCGCCTGGGTGTCAGGACGTCCCCCGGCTGTCCACTGGACATTACCGCCGGTGTGGTATGCTATTCCTGTACAGAAAAGATTAAGGCAAGACAAGGAGTATCCACTCTAGATGGCATTGGCGGCTGACGTCAAATCTGAAGTTATCTCTACCCACGCACGGCATGAAAAGGACACGGGCTCTACAGAAGTCCAAGTGGCCATCTTGAGCCAGCGCATCCTGCAGCTAACGGGTCATTTCAAGGACCACAAACAGGATTTTCACTCCCGAAAGGGCCTGCTCACGATGGTGGCCCAACGGCGCCGCCTGTTGGACTATCTCAAGAGCCGCAGTCCCAAGAGATACCAGGATTTGATTCAGAAGTTAGGCCTCCGTCGCTAGAGGGGTTCTCAGGTGCGAGCGGGCAACAGGCCCTTCGCTGTCCAACCACTCCTGTCTGTTCTCGGGAAGCATTGGACATCGCCCTCGTTGAAAACTCGCAAGGTGATGCCACTCCGATGAGTGGCTCCGGCCCGGTTCGGGCTACCCTCCAAGTATCCACTCCAGTCTCCTTGATACGCCGGCCGGATCGGTTTCCGGCCGCCAAAGGAATTCCAGATGACACATACAGTTGAAATTGATATCGAGGGTCGCGTTATCACCCTTGAAACCGGCAAGATCGCTAAACAGGCGAACGGATCCGTGGTTGTCCGATCCGGAGAGTCCGTCGTCCTTGCAACGGCGTGTTCGGAGGAGCAGCCCAAACCGGGCGCAGGTTTCTTTCCGCTCACCGTCGATTACCGTGAGTATACA
>DASTMK010000388.1:0-2939 GCA_035714225.1 Bryobacteraceae bacterium
GAGATGGCCCCGGCGGTTGTAGTGCGCCGCCAGAAAAAGACTGCCAATACTGCGGGTGTGACGGCGGCGCCGTAGACCGTGTACGCATAGAGCGCGGCGCGGAGAATCGATTCGAAATGGCTGGCCTGCAGCAGCGCGAACAACCCGAGCAGAACCACGATAATTCGCGACACGATCAGGCTGCGGCGGTCCGAGGCGTTCCGGTCGATGAAGCGCTCGTAGACGTCGTGAATCAGGTTCGTCGCCGGCGAAAACAGGTAGTTGTTGGCCGTGGAAATAATCTTTGCGAAGATGCCGCCCAGCAGAATGGCTCCGATGACGGTAGGCAACCCAAGGCGCGCGGTAATGGGGATGATCTCGCGGGGCGCCTCCGTTTTGAACTTTGCGCTCCCAATCACAGCCAGGGCAATCAGCAGTGTTTCCAGCAGCAGGGTGCCCACGATCCAGCCGCCGACGGCGAGTTTGGCGTCGCGTTCGGAACGTGCTGAAAAAAACTTCTGATACATGCCCTGGTTGCCCACCAGAAGCAGCATGGTAGGAATGGTGAAACCGAGCGCCTGAGAGAGCGATAGATTCCCGAGTACCTGAAAATGCGTGTCCGGCAGACTGGCGCGAACGCCGCTCCAACCGCCGGCCGATGACAGCACCAGCGGCACGGCGATTACTACAATCACGGTGACCAGCGCACCAATCACCAGGTCCATATAGGCAACCGAGGCCATTCCGGCGGCGGCCGTGAACACGATGACGAACAACGCGACAATGTACATGCCTGTGGTCCGGTCCATGTCCGGAAAGATCATGTGCATGATGTCGCCGCCACCTTTGAACTGATAGCTGGTGATGACGGTGTATGAGATGACGATGGCGACGGTCCCCAGCACTCGCGCGGCGGCGTTATAACGCTTCTCCAGCAGGTCGGGCACGGTGAATTGAGCGAAGCGCCGGGCGCGTCCCGCGATGAAGGCGATCACAATCAGGCCCAGCCAGCCGCCGGCGGGCTGCCAGAGCGCGGCGAATCCATTGCGATAAGCATTTTCTCCGCCGGCAAACAGGCTTCCCGCTCCAATCCAGGAAGAGAGCAGCGTAAACACGAGGACCGTCCAGGGGAGCTTGCGCCCCGCGACGAGAAAGTCCGCGCGATTCTTGAGCGCAAGCGTTTTCCAGAGCGTCACCCCTGCGAGAGCAACAACCACCGCGATAATTACTACGGCATAGATCATGATGCGCGCCGCCATTCGATAGAGGTCGAAAAACAGGCAACTCCGGCAACGCCCTTGCGCTCCACAACGGAAAAGGAGACGACGTCGTCGAGCCAGTCCTGGCTCATACCGTCCCAATACTGCGTGGCGGCGGTAAGGGTATAGGTCTGGCGTGACAGAAGGCAGTCAAACGCGAAATCCACTTCCGCGATTTCGCCTTCGGCGAAGTTCCCCAGGCGCACGCCTTCACACCGGGTATTGGTTCCGAATACATCGGTTCCCAGCCGGTTGCGCAACAGAATGCCAATGACCGGTTCGGAAACGGCGCGCTGGAATTGCGCGCGAACCCGCACCCGCATCGGAGATCCGGTCTCCAGTACATTGGTGGGGTTGCCCGCGCCATCCATAACGGAAACGTCGAGGATCCGGCTGGCGCTGTCGCCGTGCCGGAAAGAAGCGGCGCCCAACTCGCGCCGGGTACCGTGATCGTCGATCAGGTTACGCTCATGAACCATCCCGATGTACCGGTTTACAACATCGCTGGGAGTCCCTTCGGCAATGGACTTTCCGTGCGCCATTAGCATTGCCCGGTCGGAGAGCCGTTTTACCAGCGACAGGTCGTGCGAAACAAAGATGACGGTGACGCCCGCCGCTTTCAACTCCTCGAACTTTCTGACGCACCGGTTGGAGAAAATGGCGTCGCCCACCGCCAGGGCTTCGTCGACCACCAGCACGTCCGGGCGCACGTGGATCGCGGTCGAGAAAGCCAGCCGCACGTACATGCCGCTCGAATATTCTTTGACGGGCCGGTCGATAAATTCCCCAATCTCGGCAAACGCTTCAATGGAGTGGAACGATGCATCGATTTCGGCGCGCGCGAGGCCCATGATTTCACCGTTCAGGTAAACATTTTCCCGGCCCGTGAACTCCGGGTTGAAGCCCGCTCCCAATTCGAGCAGCGCAGCAATGCGCCCCCTCACCGCGACGCGCCCCGACGTCGGAGTCAACACACCGCACAGAATCTGCAAAAGGGTACTCTTGCCCGAGCCGTTGGGACCGATGATGCTGAACGTCTCGCCCCGTTGAACATGGAGATTGATATCCTTCAGCGCCCAGAAATTCGTGTGGAGCCGCTTGGATCGAAACGGCAGGGCTTCGAACAGCCTGTCCGAAGGACGGTCGTAAAGGCGGAATAGCTTGGAAAGGTTCTGGGCTACAACCACGATGAATCGACAATATAGCGCATTCAAAGCATGACCCGGCGTGATACGGTGGAAAGCGTGGACTTCAGGTTAGCGACGCCGGACGACTATTCTGTTTTGGAGCCGATGGTCGTAGACGGCTTCGAACCCATTACCTGGGTGAAGATGATCGACGAGAAGTACGGGCCATTGAACGGCGTGAACTGGCGCGAGCGTTGGAAGAAGCGCTTTCGCGGCATATTCGATAGCCAGACCGTCTTGATCGGTGAAATCGACGGAAAAATTGTAGCGTGCGCGACCGGCACACTGGATGCGGAAACAAAGCTCGGCTACATCGACATCCTTGCGGTGGCTCCCGGCGAGCAGGGTAAAGGCTACGGCCGCACAATGCTGCGCGGGATGTTGGACTACTTTAGAGCGCATGGGGCAGAGCACGCCCACCTGGAATGCCTGGTTTGGAATGATGCGGGCAACTGCCTCTACCGCTCGGAAGGCTTCGAAGAAGTTGCCCGCTCGATCCGTTGGTTCGTCAAGT
>DASTMK010000389.1:0-15790 GCA_035714225.1 Bryobacteraceae bacterium
AGGTGACATGGAACAACTCCGCCGCGCGCAGCACGATGGGATGAATCAGGTCCGTATCGTAGTTCGATAATTTGCCTTGCAGAACGGCCGCGATGCGTTCCAATCCCATGCCGGTATCGATGGAAGGCCGCGGCAGCGGTGTGAGCGTGCCGTCCGTGGCGCGGTCATACTGCATGAACACGAGATTCCAGATCTCGACGTAGCGGCCCCCCGCATCCGATGGGAAGGGTTTGTCCGCCCGTCCCGGTTCCGCGGCTTCGGGTCCCAGGTCGTAATGGATTTCCGAACAGGGACCGCAGGGGCCGGTCTCTCCCATCTGCCAGAAATTGTCCTTTTCGTCGAGGCGGAAGATGCGGTCTTTCGGGACGCCGGCAACCTCCTGCCAGAGTTGCTCCGCGTCGTCGTCCTCGCGAAAGACGGTGACGTACAGACGGTCCTTCGGCAGTCCGTAATCGACGGTAATCAAGTCCCAGGCGTAACGGATCGCCTCCCGCTTGAAATAGTCGCCGAAGGAGAAATTCCCGAGCATCTCAAAAAACGTGTGGTGCCGGCTGGTATAGCCTACGTTCTCCAGATCGTTGTGCTTCCCTCCGGCACGGACGCACTTCTGCGAGCTGGCGGCGCGCGTGTAGTCGCGTTTTTCGAGCCCCAGGAACACGTCCTTAAACTGATTCATGCCGGCGTTCGTAAACAGCAGGGTGGGGTCCTCGGCCGGAACCAAAGAGGCGCTGCGAACGACTCGATGGCCGCGGGAGGCAAAAAAATCGAGGAATTTCTGGCGGATTTCGTGACCTGTCACAGATTTCATTTTGACACGAGCGCGCCCGGACAGCCCGCCGGGTGCCGGAGGACGCTCCGGCACCGGGCCTTCAGAATCTGGCGCAAACCTCACAATAAGAATGGCAAGAACGGCCCAAAAAGGCGAAGATATGGGTATGGCGATCGAGGATATGAAAGACTCCCTCAGGCAAAGGGGCATCCGGCTGACGCGTCAGCGGCAGATTCTCCTCGACCTGATCGACAAGTCCGGGCAGCACCTCGATGCCGAGGGCCTGTACCAGATGGCCAAAGAGCGTGATCCGAAGTTGAACCGCGTAACCGTCTACCGGACACTCAAGATGCTGAAGGAAGGCGGTCTGGTGGATGAACTCGACCTCATGCATTATGGTGGGGACCAGCACTACTATGAAACGCGCCTCAAGCAGGAACATGCTCACATCATTTGCCTGCGCTGCGGCAAAGTGGAGGAGTTCTTCGGAGAGCCCCTCCAGAAGCTGCGCAGGCAGGTGGAGGCTCATTTCGGATTTCAGATTCTGCTGGCGAGAACCGAGATCGGCGGATACTGCTCTCATTGCCAGGTGCTGCGAGCGAAGGAAGTGAAGGACCTGACGGCTGTTTCCGCCGGCGCCCGGAGAGGCTGATGGTTTCCGCAAAACGCGGACCGGCTCCGCCCGGGGTACTGACCGTAGTAAATCCGTCAGGCAATCGCACTCGCATTCCAGTGCAGCCCCTGCCGTTCCGTATCGGGCGCCACTCCGATAACGACCTTGTACTGCGCGACAACCGGGTCTCGCGTATCCATGCCCAGGTCTCGATCGAAGAAGAGGAGTTCTGGATCGAAGATCTCAAAAGCCGGCATGGCGTCTTCGTAAACGGCAGCCGCGTGCAGGGCCGCCAGAAGCTGGGAAATGCCGACCGCATCGATTTCGGCATTCGCGATTCCTACCATCTGGTCTTCAACATCGAAGATGCCGAGCTCAGCCGTCTGCTCGATCAGATATCGCCGCCCGGCACCGGGACGTCTCAGGGCGCGGGAAACCTGGCCAAGCTGCGTGCGCTGGTCGAGGTGGCGCGGGTGATGCAAAGCTCGCTGTCGACGCAGGATGTGCTGACGGCGGTAGTGGATGCCGCGCTCGCCGTAACCGGTTCCGAGCGCGGATTTCTCCTGCTCAAAGAGCAGGACGAACTGGAGGTCCGCGTGGCCCGTCACCGCCGGGGTATGTCGCTTCCCGCGACGGAGCTGCGCGTTCCCACCCGCCTGATCCATCGCGCGCTGACGCAAAGGCGCGAGCTGCTGTCGATGAGCTTCGACCCCAACGACGAGGCGGGCGTCCGCCCGGACATTTCGGTTGCCGATCTGGAGCTGTCTAGCGTGGTCTGCCTGCCGTTGGTGCGCATTCGAACCGGATCGAACGAGGATACGCGAATTATCTCTTCCGCCCACGAGACCGCGGGGATGATCTACATGGACTCCCGGTGCGGACCGGCGGATTTGTCCGCCGGAAACCGCGAGCTTTTGCAGACGCTCGCACTTGAAGCTTCTACGATTCTCGAAAACGCCCGGCTTCTCGAACAGGAGCGCGCCAAGCTGAAGATGGAGGAGGAGTTGAATGTCGCCCGCGCCATCCAACAGGGGCTGCTTCCGAAAGCGCTGCCCCACGCCGGCTGGTTTCAGGCGTCCG
Source organism: Bryobacteraceae bacterium (assembly GCA_035714225.1). Classification (GTDB taxonomy): domain Bacteria; phylum Acidobacteriota; class Terriglobia; order Bryobacterales; family Bryobacteraceae; genus CAADGY01. The sequence continues at coordinate 2,463 of DASTMK010000389.1, forward strand.
GCTCGAGCATCGCTTCACATCAGGTGGGCGGAGACTACTACGATGTGCGCCAGATCCGCGAGAACGCGTGGTGTGCAGTGGTAGCCGATGTTTCGGGAAAAGGCGTCAGCTCCGCTCTGCTGGCATCCCTGCTCCAGGGTGCGTTTCTTCTGGCTTCCGAAGGCCAGGTAGAGATTCAGGAAATGATGAACCGTATCAATCATTTCCTGAATGAACGTACCCAGGGAGACAAGTACGCCACCATTTTCTATTGCGTGTTGGACGCCAATGGCAATCTGCAATGGGCCAATGCGGGGCACTGCGCGCCCCTGCTGCTCAGAACAGGCGGAGAGATTGAAGAGCTGAAACCGACCGGAATGCCGGTAGGGCTGCTGGAGATGGCATCCTACAGCGTCGAGGACACGAGGCTCAACCGCGGTGACAAGCTGATTCTCTATACGGACGGGTTTTCGGAGGCCACCAACGAAGCCGGCGAATTTTTTGAGCAGAAGCGGTTGCGCGAGTTGCTTCGCGTCAACGCACGCTTGAATAGCGCGGAGCTGCATCAGGCGATGATGCGGGCGGTGGAAGAATTCACGGACGGAGCCGAGCAGAGCGACGACATCACAATGGTGGTGCTCGAATACGCGTCCGTGTCGTAATACCCGATTCGCCTGCCGAACGGGAGGCTATACTAACCACGATGTCGTTTCAGTCCATGCGGGTGATTTCGCTCGAGAGCCGCCGGTCCGCCGAAATGAGCCAGCTCATACGCAACCAGCAGGGTGAACCGGTGCAGGCACCCTCCATGCGGGAGGCGCCGATGGAAAGGAACGAGGAGGTGTACCGGTTCGGAGAACGGCTGTTCGCGGGCGCGTTCGACATGATGATCCTGCTGACCGGTGTCGGAACCCGGCTCCTCAACAAGGCCTTGGCTGAGCGTTACCCGGAAGAGCGGTTTGCCGAAGCGTTGCGCGGGATCACCACGGTGGTGCGGGGGCCGAAGCCGGCCGCGGCGTTGCGCGAGCTTGGGGTTACGCCCACCGTTTTCGTGCCCGAACCGAATACATGGCGCGAGCTTCTGGCGAGCGTTGACGAGCGTCCGGAGAAAAGGATCGCGGTGCAGGAGTATGGCAGAACCAACGACGAGTTGATCGCCGGCCTGCGCAGCCGGGGCGCCGCTGTGGAAACTGTGCGCATCTACCGTTGGGAGCTGCCCGAAGATACGGGACCCCTGGAACATGCCGTGAAGCTGATCGCGAACGGCGAAGCGCAGGTGCTGCTATTGACCACCTCCATTCAGATTGCGCACCTGTTTCAGGTCGCCGAAAGGATGGGATTGGCCGGGGAGGTGCGGCGCGAACTGCCGCGGATGGTGATCGCCTCCATTGGCCCGACCACCACCGAAAGCCTGGAAGAGTTCGGCTTTCATCCTGACCTGGAACCGTCCCATCCGAAGATGGGGTTCCTGGTGAAAGAGACCGCCCAGAGAGCGCCGGAACTGCTGGAGGCGAAGCGTGAACGATAGAAGGAATTGGATCCGGTTGACGGGCGAATATCTGTCGCTGGCCTTTCTCCTTCCCTCCGCGACGTTCGTGGGCTATGCGATCGGATATTTCCTCGATCGCACCTTCGGGACGTCGTTTCTCTATCTTGTTTTTCTTCTGCTCGGAATTGCCGGCGGGTTCATCCAGCTTGTGAGACAGATCCAGAAGGATTCCCGGCCTCGCCGTGGACTCTGACAGCGCATTGGCGGCCCGCGCGCACCGGCGCATCGGGCGCATCATGATGATACTGTCGATCGCCGGAGTGGCGGCTGCGTTTTCTATCTATGGGACGGCGGCCGGCGCCGGCTTCCTCGCGGGCGCCGCGATGTCGGTCGTCAATTTCCGCTGGCTGAAACAGAGTGTCGATTCGCTCGGTCCCGGAGCCGGGCGAAAACGCGGCGCCGTTCTCTTTGCCATCCGGTATGCCGTTTTCGGAGCAACGGCTTATGTTATAGTGAAATACTTCGAAGTAAGCCTTCAGGCGCTTCTGATCGGGCTGCTCGTCTCCATCGCGGCCGTTATTATCGAGATCGTCTACGAATTGATCTATGCCAGAGCATGAGTTGTGGTTCACGGCGCTGTTCAACGATTATCTTGCCGGCGCAGGCAACGCAATCCTGAACATTTTTGGGCTACAGGCGGAACATCCCGAACGGCCATGGGCGAATTTTATTACCATGCAGATTCTGGTCGCCCTGATTATTATTGTTTTGTTCGCCATTCTGCGCACCAGGCTTTCCATGGACAAGCCGGGAAAGCTGCAGCACTTCTTTGAAGTGATCTACGAGTTCCTGGCGAATCAGACCGACGAAGTGGTCGGCCATAACGGGCGGCGCTATCTCGCCTTTTTCGGAACGCTGTTCATATTTATCTTATTCGCTAACCTGCTGGGAATCATTCCGACGCTCGAATCCCCGACGATGTTCCCGTATGTTCCCGTGGGTTGCGCGATCGCGGCATTTCTTTATTACAACGTTGTGGGTATCAAGGAAGTCGGTGTCGGCGGCTACATGAAGCATTTCGTCGGGCCGATGCCGTTGATGGCGCCCCTGATGATTCCCATCGAGATCATCAGCCACCTGGCGCGGCCGCTTTCCTTGAGCATCCGGCTTTTTGCCAACATGTATGCCGGTGAGCAGGTGACGCTGGTCTTTCTGGGACTCACCTATGTTGTGGCGCCCGCCCTGTTCATGGGATTGCACGTTTTCATCGCGTTGCTACAGGCGTATGTATTCGTGCTGCTGACGATGGTGTATGTCGGCGGCGCGGTTTCGCACGAGCATTGATTCGGCCTTATCCGTTCCCAATGTGAGCCCGGCTGCTTGAGGATGACGGGAACCACCTCCTGGGAGCGATTTTATACGAAGGAGAGAAAGAAGCATGAACGTGAAGTTGTTTCTGTTCCTGCTCGCGATGTTCGTACTCGCGAGCCCTGTGTTTGCCCAGGAAACGGCGGGCGGCGGCACCAACTGGGTTGCCATCACCTCCGGATTCTCCATGGCGATTGCGTCCGGTCTTTGCGGACTCGCGCAGGCGAAAGCCGTAGCGGCGTCCGCCGAAGGCATGGCCCGCAACCCGAGCGCCGCGGCGGCCATTCGATTCGCACTTCTGCTTGGACTGGTGCTGATCGAGTCGCTGGCGCTGTACACGCTGGTTATCATCTTCGCCAAGGTTGTGTAATCGCGAAAGACGGGCGGGCCCTTCCGGCTCGCCCTTTCTCCCATGAAACTCGAAGGAATTTTACCCCCGATTGCGACACCCTTCGACCACGAAGGGAACCTCTATAAAGCAAAACTGAAGCACAATGTCGAGAAGTGGAACCGGACCGGCCTGGCGGGCTACGTCGTGTGCGGCTCCACGGGCGAAAGCGTCTACCTGACCACGGAAGAAAAAATCCAACTGTGGGAGTGGGTGGCGGAGTTCGCCGCTCCCGGCAAGCTGTTGTTGGCGGGCACCGGTATGGAGAGCGTCCGCGAAACGGTTTGGCTCACCAACAAAGCCGCTGAAATCGGATACAAGGCCGTCATGGTGCGGACGCCGCACTACTATAAGAACCTTCTGAACCGGGCGGACGCGCAGTGCGTTTATTTCCGTGCGGTCGCGGACGCGTCGAAGATCCCGCTCATGATTTACAACTGGCCTCAGGCCACGGGTGTAGACATTCCGGCGGAGGCGGTTGTGGCGCTTTCCGAACACCCGAACATCATCGCCATCAAGGAGAGCTCGGGCAATATCGAGAAGGTGATGCAGATGATCCGCGAGGTGAAGCCCGGCTTCCAGGTGCTCGTCGGATCGGCGCCAACGCTCTGGCCCTCTTTTGCCGTGGGCGCGGTGGGCGCGGTGCTGGCCTATGCCAACGCGGCGCCATATTCGACCATCGCCATCTGGGAGGCGCACCGGACGCGCGAAAACGATGCGGCGCGGGACTGGCAGAACCGCATCGCGCGGGCATCCTGGCTCGTAACCGTGAAGCACGGGATTCCCGGCCTCAAATACGCCATGGACCTGAACGGCTACTATGGCGGTCCAACACGTCTGCCGCTGGTTCCTCCCTCGCCCGAAGCAAAACAGGAAATCGAAGAGGCGTTTCGCGATCTAAAGGGGTAGCTTGCTGTGCGGCATCCCAAACACCCTCACAGAGGCGAAAGTAGATTGGCCACGGATGAACACGGATTCACACGGATCAAGCCTTGTGTTTTTCTTATCTGTGTTCATCCGTGGCCAATCAAATCGTCGCGCAAACATTTATGACGTCGTGTTTAGTTAACCGTTGAAGCTCCATCCGTCGCGGATGTACGGTTTCAAATACTTGTTCGCCTCTTTATTGTTCGTGAAGCGCCCCTTGTTCGCGTCCCATTCGAGTTTGCCCTCGAATCTCATGGCGATGACGCCGAGCAGCATCCACTCGACGAAAGGCCCTGCCACGCTGAAGTCGGAGCACGAAGCCTGCCCGCCTTTGCACGCGCGAATCCAGTCGCGATAGTGGCCGGGAGAACGCGTCAGGAACTCCGGAGGCAGCTTGTAGTCCAGCATTTTCCAAGCCGGTACAAGCCGCGTCTTCTCGCCGTAACAGCCCGTCGTCACCATTCCCTTTTCGCCGACGAAGAGGCTGCCGTTCACGTCCTTGTCGCCCAGTCGTTCGCTCTCGGGTACGCCTTCCACCTCAGGCTGGGCGGTCATGCCGTCATACCAGAACAGCTTCACTGGCGGCATGCTGCCGCGCGCGGCGAAATCGAACCGGATGACGGTCTTCTGCGGGAAGGTATACTCTCCCTTGCCTTCCTGCTTGATGCATTCCACACTCACCGGATTCCCCAGGCGTAGGGCCATGTTGGGAGTCCCGAGAATGTGGCACGCCATATCGCCGATCGCGCCGCAGCCGAAGTCCGGAAACCCGCGCCAGTGGTGAGGAGCATAGGCGGGGCTATACGGTCTGTATTTCGCCATGCCGAGCCACACGTCCCAATCGAGCGTCGAAGGGACCGCCGCCTCCTGCGGCACGACGTCCGGACCCTGCGGCCAGTACTTCAGCGGCCGGTTCGTCCAGGCGTGGACTTCGGTGACGTTGCCGATGTCGCCGTTCCAGATGATTTCGGCGCAAAGACGCGCGCCGTCGTTCGAGTAGCCCTGGTTCCCCATCTGCGTGGCGACCTTGTATTTCGCGGCGGCTTCCTTTAACTGCTGCGCTTCCCACACCGTTCTCGTCAACGGCTTCTGGCAGTAGACATGTTTGCCGCGCGCCATGGCCCACATCGACGCAATCGCATGAGTATGGTCCGGCGTCGAAACGGTGACGGCGTCGATGTTCTTCTCTTCCTTGTCGAGCATGCGGCGGAAGTCCTTGTACTTCGGAACTTGAGGATACTCGTTGAAGGTTCGGGCGGCGCGTTTCTCATCCGGATCCGCGAGCGCAACGATATTCTCTGTCTCGCAGCCCTTCAGATCGGAGTAGCCTTTGCCGCCGGCGCCGATCGCCGCGATATTCAGTTTCTCATTCGGCGATTTATAGCCGAGATGCTTTAGCGAAGGGGTACTTCCGAATCCGGCGGCCGGCACCGCGCCGGCCAGCAGGCTGCCGTAAAAGAAATGCCGTCTGGACCATCCGCTCTTGGACACGCTGAACTCCCGCAACGAAGATTTGGACCACAGAGAGATTCATCTTATCGCACCGTCCCGCGAGCGTTTAGCGCTGCTCGATGGAATACCGGCGCACGGAAGTAGCCTTGCCCGTCTCCTCGTCCACCGAGAGGATGGCGGCGTGCAGTTCCGCGCCGCGTTTGGCGGCTTCCATGCGAACGGGCATAGCGGTAAGAAACCGGCGGATGACGATGTCCTTCTGAACCCCGATCACGGAATCGTAGGGCCCTGTCATTCCCAGGTCTGTCTGGTATGCCGTGCCGTTCTCGAGGATTCGCGTGTCGGCGGTGGGGATGTGTGTGTGAGTGCCGAAAACGCCGGAGACCCTTCCGTCGAGGTGCCAGCCCATCGCCATCTTTTCACTGGTCAGCTCCGCATGAAAATCGACAATTCGCACCTTTACGGAGGGGTTCAGAGCCTGTAGAATCTGGTCCGCTTTACGGAACGGGCATTCCGTGGCGGGCATATACGTACGCCCTTGAAGGTTGATGACGGCGCAGCGCGCCCCGTTTCGGGCCTCGGCGACGTATACTCCTTTGCCGGGCAGGTCGGAGGGGTAATTTGCGGGGCGCAGCAGGCGCGGCTGGCGGCAGAGGTACTCGTAGATCTCCTTTTTGTCCCAAATATGGTTTCCCGACGTTAGAACATCCAGGCCGCAGGAAAAGAGCTCTTCGGCGATCATGGGTGTGATGCCGAAACCGCCCGCGGCGTTCTCCGCGTTCGCCAGCGCCAGGTCGATGTGTTCCTCCGCCACAATGCGTTGAAGATGCTCGGCGACAATACTGCGTCCGGGAGAGGCAAAGATATCGCCTACAAAAAGGAGATTCATGGGTATATGTGTGGGACGCGGGTGGGATTGCCGGAATCGGAGCGTACCGCTGGGCCGTGTCAGCCTCCGTCATTGACCCCGTTTTTTATAACGGGGGAGCCCTCCGAGCGTCTTCAGGCTTCTCCAACGCGTTAATCCGCGGGAGCTTGCACACCAACGCATCATCGAGCCGGGCTCCATGACTTGACTGTTGGATCAAATTATGGAGACCGTTCACCTGCTTTCGACGACACGCTCCTCGTCGATCATAACAGATTAAAGGCCGCCCACGGCCAGGCAATCGGCGATTTCCTTCTCTGAAACCGCACCTTCGCGAATGACACGCCAATAAGGTTCTGCAACATCCACGGTAGTACTGCCGGGCCCCGTGCACAGGCCGCCGTCCAGAACCAGGTCGATGCGGCCGTCCATCATGCCGAAAACCTCGATGCCGCTCCGGCACGTCGGCTGTCCGGAGATGTTGGCGCTGGTCGCGATCAGGGGTTGGGCGAGCCACTCGACCAGCGCCGTTGCGACGCGGGAGCCGGAATGCCGCAGCCCCAGCCTCCCCGTGTTCCCGGTAACTTTGAGCGGCACTTTCTCCGAAGCCGGGACGATAATGGTCAGCGGCCCGGGCCAGAAATGGCGGGCCAGCAGGTAGAACCGGGTCGAGGCCTCCTTGGCAAGTTCTTGAGCCATCAGGAGATCGGAGACGATCAGGGGAAGGGACTGATGAGGCTGGCGACCCTTGGCCGAAAAAACCCGGCCGACCGCCTGCAGGTTCAGCGGGTCGGCAACGATGCTGTACAGCCCGTCCGTCGGAATGGCGATGATTTCGCCCCGCCTGAGAGCGGCTGCCGCCTTTTCCAGGGCATCGGGACTCGGTTGTTCGGAATCTATCTCGATCAGATCGGTGGCCACTGGCGTGAGACTCGTAGTTTATCTTGCCCCAATGGCTTGAGCAACTTCGATGGCCATCTGGTACCGGCCGAAGGGGGCGCTCAGTTGCACTCCGGCCACCATCGGCCGGACTTTTTGCACCATCTCCTGAGCGATCAACACCCCTTCCTGGCGCGCCTGCTCGGCGGATTCCGCCCGCCGCATACGCTCCATGAACTGCTCTGGTACGGGCACCCGCAGCTCATTCACCATAAACTCGGCATTGCGATAGCTGGTGAGCGGCCAGATGCCCGCGATAAACGGAATATGCAGGTGCCCGGTTTTCTTGAGGAACTGCTCCAGCAGGTTGAGGTCAAACACGGGTTGGGTAACGGCGTACTCCGCTCCGGCTTCCACTTTCCATTCGAACCGGCGCAACTCCTCTTCCAGGTTGAACGCACCCGGGTTCGCGCCAACGCCGATGAGCAACTGCGTCTGGGACCCCATCGGATTTCCGCCAATGTCGAGGCCCCGGTTCAGGTTGCTGACGATATTTGTCAGCCCGATGGCATCTACATCGAATACCGCCGTTGCATCGGGGTACCCGCCCATTCGCGGCGGATCTCCCGTTATACAGATCAGGTTCCGGATGCCCACGGCATGTGCGCCGAGGAGTTCGGACTGGATTCCGAGAATATTTCTATCCCGGCAGCAAAAATGTAAGACGGCCTCGATGCCGGCGTGCTGCTGGATCAACTGGCAGGTCACCTGCGCGCTCATGCGGGCGCTGGCTCGCGGCCCGTCCGGAACATTGATGCAGTCGATTCCCTGTTCCGCGCACGCCTTGGCCCCGGCAATCTCTTTGGATGCGTCCACGCCCCGGGGCGGCAGGATTTCGACAAAGGCGGCGAACCGTCCCGCCGCGAGTTTCGCACCGAGCTTCGATTTCTCCGCGACCGGAACGTTTTTAAAGATCTTCTGGTTTTCGGCCGGCGTTTCCACCGTCACGGCGATTTTCCGGATGGCTGGCTGGAGAGATCGCGCCTCGGACCGGATGGCCTTGATGTGCTCCGGTGTCGTTCCGCAGCAGCCTCCGATGATCTTGACGCCGGCCCACAGGAAACGGCGCGCGTACTGAGCCATGTACTCCGGCGAACACAGATAGATCTTGCGGCCCTCCACGGTTGAGGGATGCCCTGCATTGGGCATCGCACTTAGCGGTTTGGCCGAAAACTTTGCCATCTTCTCGATGGTTTCGAGCATCACCCGGGGACCGGCTGAGCAGTTCAGCCCGAGCGCATCCACCGGGAATTTGTCCATGCGGCACGTAAACTGTTCCGTCGTAGTGCCGCCCGTCAGATTGCCGTAGTCGTCGATGGTGACCTGCGCGACGATAACCATGTCCGGGCCGGCCGCCTCTCGCGCGGCCAGGGCGGCTTCCCGGAGTTCATTAAGATCGGAAAACGTCTCGAGCAGCAGCAGGTCGATTCCCGCTTCGGTCAAAGCGCGGGCATGCTCGGCGAAAATGTCGCGGGCTTCGGAAAAGGAAGTCCGCCCGAGGGGTTCGATGCGGGCGCCCAAAGGACCTATAGCGCCGGCCACGAAGGCGGATTCTCCGGCGGCCTCACGCGCCAGGCGGACTCCCGCCTCGTTGATCGCCTTCAGCTTCTCAGCCAATCCAAACGCCCCGAGGCGCATCCGGTTCGCACCGAACGTGTTGGTTTCCAGCACCTCCGCGCCAGCTTTCACATATTGTTCGTGAATCTCCTTCACCATGGCCGGCGCCGAAACGTTCAACTCGTCGTAGCAGCGGTTTATGAAGACACCGCGGGAGTAGAGCATGGTTCCCATCGCGCCATCGGCGACCAGAACCTTCTCCTGAAGGCGCTTTCGGAATTCAATGGCACGGGACTTCGGTATCGGGGGTGTGGAGGTGGTCATCGATTTTAGCGCTGGCAACCGGGGCAATAATAAGTGGAGCGGCCGGCTTGCGTCAGCCGGCGTATCTTTCTGTGGCAGACGGAACAGCAGACGCCTTCCCTACCGTAGACTGCCAGCGGAAACCGCTCTGCTTCCCGGAACTGCCCAGGACGTTCATACGCGATATAGGCCGATTTTACCGCATCGTTCAGCACGTCAACAATTGCGGCGTGAAGGCGGCGCAGTCTCACCGGGCGAATCTGGCTGGCGGGCGTAACCGGGTGGATTCGCGCCCGGTACAACGCCTCCGCGGCGTAAATGTTGCCCAATCCGCTAATAAAGCGCTGGTCCATCAGAAATACTTTCACCGGCATCTTCGACCGCGCCGCGAATTCGATCAGGCGATCGGGCGTGAATTCGGCGCTGAGGGGCTCGATTCCGAGCTTGCTCATCAGCACCTCGGCCTGCGCCAGCGGAAATGCGTTCATCACGCCGAGCGCGCGCGGGTCGTTCAGGACGATTCCGCGGCCGTCGGCAAGCTCCAGGTACAGGCGTGTGGAGGCAGGCCGGGTTCCGGCATCGGGAATGACATGGAGATTGCCGGTCATTCGCAGGTGGCAGCCCAGGACAATGCCGCCCGACAGGTAAATCAGGATATGCTTGCCGCGCCGCTGGACTGCCTCGATCGTCCGTCCGGCTGCCAGGTGCTCCACTTTCGACGGCGGTTGCGGATAAGTCGAGCGCGGGCGCAGGACCCGCGCACGGCGGATTTCGGCGCCCGTCACCTGCTCGCGAAGCCTTCTTGAAACCGCCTCCACTTCGGGTAATTCCGGCATTGCTCCTCTTTATGTTTCAATAGATGGTCAGTTCGGCGGGCGCACCCACGCCGCAGCCCAACAACTTGGCGGCGGAAGCCTGGTTGGCGCAGATCTCGACAAAGCCGGCGCTCCCGGCGATCAGAACCAACTCGCCCGGTTCCACTTCCGCGTAAGTATTGGCAAGCCGCCAGAGTTTTCGCGTACCCACAGCCATCTCAAACCGGCGGGTTTGTATGTCCGTGAACTCGTCCATACGGAAGTTCGTGATCAGATTTCCGAAGTGGTCGATCTTGAGAATGGTTCCCGTCCATACCCGCTTGCCGGTGCGGAAGGGTGTTTCGAGATCGAGGCGGAGATAATCTTTGATGAGCTTGCCGAAGGCCGCTGGGGAAGCGCCGCGGGCGACATGAGCCGCAACAGGCGAAAAAACATCGCGGCCATGAAATGTATTGCTCACCGGTTTGAGGAAGAACTTGTCCGCCGTTACCGCGCGCACCTTCGGCTTCTCCCGCGAATACACCATGGAGAGCACGCCATTGTCGGGAGCGACAAAGAACTGCCCGCCAGCCTGGGCCAGAATCGGCCGCCGCGCGGTGCCGACGCCCGGATCGATGACCACCAGATGAACGGTATTCTTCGGAAAGTAACCGTAGGCCTGGGCAATGACGAAAGCGCCCTCGGAAATCTCGAACGGGTTCAGATCATGTGTGATGTCCACTAGTTGTGCTTGCGGCGCAATACTCAAAAGGACGCCCTTCATCGTCCCCACAAAATGATCGGAGGTGCCGAAATCGGTAGTCAGCGTGATAATGGAACGCGGCATATTCGACAAGACCGCTCGCTGACGCGCGCGGCTCCGTAATCGCTTCTGTGAGCGGTTGGCATGGTTATTCTGTGAAAGTCCCTTAGTGTTTAGCATAACGGCCCGGCTCAGGGTGGTCCCACGCTGATGTAGCCGCGTTCGGTCTGGCGGTCTCCAACGAAGAGCTGGACATGGACGGACTGGACGTCGCTAGCAGCCGATAGTCCTTCCGGCACGCGCGCATTTACTTGCAGCATGCCGGCCACCAGCGTGGGAGCAGCACCGGCGTATAAGATCTCGCAGGGCCGCCCGTTCATCAGGACACGCACCGGAAGCGCCGCTTGAGACAGCGGCTCCGTGGCGAGCATACCATTCTCCGGAGTGGGTTCCAGCCGGCCTGCTCCGGTGCCGAACAGAGCGATGATGGAGCCGCGTGCGGCGGCGTTTCGGGATGAATTCGGCGTGCCATCCTGATTCAGTGCGAACAGTCTGAGGAAATTCGCCGTATCCGGAGAGTCTCGAAAGAGCTCGGGCGTTGCTTCGGCAATCGTCACCTGGAACGCCGGAGTCATCCCGGCCGTGGCGGTTCGCACCTGGATGGAAACGGATTCGCGTCCGGCCATCTCGAAAGGCACGACCGCATTGATCTGGTCTCTTTGTGCATAAAGCAGCGGTGCGGGAATCCCGTCGAACAACACTTGAACGCCGCCAAGCTCCGTGGTGACCCGCCGTCCCTCAGAGAGTTCCAGAAAGCGGGGCTCTCCGGGGCCAAGGTCCACTCCATAGAGTGAAACCAACTCGCTGGGTGAAACGGCTGCTGTTGTCCGCGAGCCGGCCGCACTGGCAATCCCGAGAATTTGTGGCTGGTTCGAATCGCCGGGAAGAAGGCGGGTAAGGACGCCTGAATTCCCGCCCGCCAACAGGACGGCGCCCTGCTCGCTGACGGCCATGTCTCCCCCAACGACGCCGGTGGGCCAGCGTTGCGCGCGAAGAACCTGGCGCTGTACCGGGTCGAACTCGATCAGGAAATCCGATCCGCGCGCGAAACCGGTCGTTCTGAAAAAATCGGTGGAATGCGTAGTTCCACTGAGAAAGTACGTGCCAGCCGGGCCGCGGCGTAGCGCGACGATAGACTCTTCGGCGCCGCCGCCTATCAAGGTGGAGTACAGCAGCGATGCGCCATCCGCCGACAGCAGGCTCAGGAACCCATCGGCCGGCGGCTGGCGCATATCGTCCCGGTAGTCTGTTCGCAGTTTCAGAGCATCCGCGGTGACGGGGAATGTCGCGGCGCGCGTGACGCCGGTCACGGCCACCACGCCATTCGGATCGAGCGCGATCGAAACGAGGCTCTCGTCCCCATCCGTGTAAGGTTCGGAGCCAACCGTGTCTCCACCGAGGTATGTCGAGTACACCAGAGCGGTTCCGGTGGGGTTCAGCTTGGATACAAAAACATCGCCGGCGCGCCGGATGCACCGGCACATTGTTTGGAGCGCGCCGGGGGTGACCGGAAAATTCGTGGCGTTCGTGTTGCCCGCCATGTAGGCATTGCCCGCCGCATCGGCTGCAATCGCCAATCCGGCCGCACCACCCACAACGCCAATGCAGTTGCTGCCGCCGCTGCAACGGGCCGTGTCACCCCCGAGGTAAGTGGAGTAAACCAGTCGGCTGCCATCCGGGCTGAGCTTGGCGGCGAAGGCATAGGTGCGGGGTGAGAACGTAGCGAAGAAGTCGTACGGAGGACCTTCCTTTTGAAAAGCTCCTTCCGTCACGGGAAAATCCGTGGAGGAGGTCCGGCCGGTGATGTAGGCGCTGCCGTCGAGGCCTGCGGCGATCGCACTTCCCGTAGCACCGCGCGAGCCGCCGAGCAGAGTGACATACTCTGTCGATCCCGCCGCCGAGATCTTCGCGACGAAGGCGCTGCCGGATTCACCGCGGTGCTCCCGCTGATACGGCCGGAACACCGGAAAATCGGTGGAATTGGTGAAGCCGGTCAGGTAGGCGTTGCCGGCGCTGTCCACTGCAAGGCCTGCGACCGTGTCATTACCACCGCCCCGCAGTTCAGCCTGGAATACTTCTTTACCTGTGGAATCGAATTTGATGAGTGCCACATCGTAGCGCAGCTCCGGCGCGTTCGATAAGGCGGACGGAAAGGTGACGTCCTGAAGCAGATTCGCTGCGACGTAAGTATTTCCCTGGTGGTCTGAGGCGATTCTCTGTGCGATCGCCTGATTGCGGGGACCCACTGCGGCCTGGGATTGCGTACTCCAGAAAGTGAGTTGTCCGGTAGCGGCCTGTGAAAACGCGATCAGCAGGAGCACCGGCAGGTTTGCGATGCGAGCGGACATGGCTGTTAGAATTGAAGTAATCGCTGTTGTGAACCGCTTTTATTTCGACCACAATGCTACTACTCCGGTGTCTTCGGAGGTGCTCGCCGGGCA
>DASTMK010000390.1:0-5369 GCA_035714225.1 Bryobacteraceae bacterium
CCGTTGGTCGGGACGTAAACCCAGAAACCTTTCTGTGCCGCATAGTAAACGACTTTATGAACGAACTTGGGCCGCAGCAGAACCTCTCCACCCATGAGCGCGAGGACGCGGCAACCCGTGTCATGCAGCCAATCGATGGCGCGACGGGCGGTGTTCTCGGTCATCCCGTTTACGCGGTTATCGAACGCCCAGCAGTAATGGCAATCGAGGTTGCACTTCCACTCCGTGAACAAGTAGGCGATCATCGGATGGAAATCGCCGGGAAGCAATCGGGATCGCAGGTAAGGGTAGAGCCAGCCACGAAGCGCGCGGCGCAGCATGAACGGCGTCACACGCGTCCTGTATGGGCTCCCGTTCTGCGGTACAGATCGGGAATCGGGCGCCACATCGCCGCACTTCTCGGGATGCAAGGGGAAGATGGGCTCCGGCAAGGCCAATGGCCTGTCTCGCGCCGGCGGAGGCTCTGAGCTTATGACATGCAAAGCCCCATTGCGGGTATTGAATGGGTGTGCCGGCATCTCTTTCTTCGATCCTCCTCATTCGTTTAAGACGGCACATCGTGTTCCAAAAGCTGCCAGCCGGCTACGTCGCGTTGTACCCGTGACGCATTTCGCCAATTCTGCTTGACGCGCGGAAGATGTCGCCGACTCGCACCAATCCCGCGAGACGATAGCGGCCGATGGCGGCCAACCCCGCCGACGCAATGCATCCACATTCACAGCACTCCGGCGTCCCGCCCAGTTCACAGGGACGGATTTCCGTCTTCAAGTCAGACGAGATGCAGGTGGTGACACGTGCGAAGATGCACTGCTCCGGGCGTGTGGGTGGATGCGCATAGCCATCGAGGAGAGGCTTGGACGTATATACTTTTGGAAACAGCAGAGGAAGACCGGCCAGCTCCTGAATGGCGCGTTGGCGTTCCGAGGGCCGGAGCCGCTCTTCCGGAAATTCACCGGCTTGCGGAGTGAAAAGACTGAACCAGATCTTTCGCGCCTCCGGGCGGCCGGACCAGAACCCGGCGAAATCCTGCAAATACTCGGCACGCTGCATGAGTTGGCGCGTGATGGTGCAATGAATGATCACTTGGTGGCCGGCGATGTTTTCGAGGATTCGTTCGTAAGTCGCGGGCGCCCGGCGGCGGTTATGCTCGCGTGGAAGCCCGTCAACGGATACAACGATGTGCAGGTGGCGGTGTTCTGCCCAGGCAGCCGGGATGGGGCGCACGGCACTGGTGACCAACTGAACTTCCGTGGGAGCGAGGAGGGGAAGCAGAGCGTCCAGTTCCTTGTAGCGGACTAGAGGTTCGCCTCCGACCAGGCTGATGTGCAGCGGGCGAAGGCGGCGCGTTACCTCGAGGATTCCATCGATCAGATCCTTTCCGGACAGATCGGATAGCGTGCGGAGCGAACCGGCATTGCCGGTATGGTTCGGTGCGTAGGCATAGCAGCCGGGACAGCGAAGCGGGCACTCCCGTGTCACCTCGATCGACAGGAACGGCCGCCGCCCATCGAGAATCATTCCCCAGGCAGGGAAAATTTGTGCCAGTTTCATCGGGATATTCACCCCTCTTTGCCGAATATGTCAGATGCCATCGGCAGCAGCCGATTCCCGGCAGTTCATGCCGCGCTTTGTCGAGGTGCCATGACGGTGACCGGGATCGTGACCGTGATCGCCCGTTCACCCGGGCCGGTCTGCCCAATTCGCAGATCTCCCCCGATCTCCCACACAAGTTGCCGGGCCGCAAACAGGTCCCATCCGGTCGCCCGAACGCGCCCGGCCTCAACACCGAAGCCAGGAGTCAACTCCTGCTGTTCAGGTAGTCCTTCGCGGCCTCCGGTGATGGTTACCTCGACGTTGACGTGGGCCGCGGCGGCGTACGTGTCGATCGTAACGGCATATCCACCTTCGATACCCATGTTCAGAATCGACGCCAGGGCTGCGCTGAGGCGATGCGGTTTGCACCAGACATGCGGCACCGGGTCGAGATGGAGCACGATCTGCGCCTGGTTGAACGACGGAGGATTCATCAACGCCACAGCGTCCTGGATCAACTGATTGACATCGGTAAGGCGAATCGCGCTGCGGTCCAGGTTCGCGAATCTCTGAATTCGCGCTATAGTCTCACTCAAACGCGCGGCCGATTGCTGAATAGCGTCTGACAGCTCCTCCACCAGCTCCGGCATATGGCTGCCTTTGGGGAACGAAGCATGTCTCTCGACGCCGCGAATCAATGTGTCTGTTGCACTCTTCAGCGCTCCGATCGGGGTGTTCAACTCGTGGCTCAAAGAGGCGGCCAAGCGTTCCATTGTAACGGCGCTTTCGGCCATTAACGCCCGCGATCGGGCCGCTTCCGTCTCCTTGGCGGATTGCACGGCTGCCGCGTGCGCATTGTAGAGTCGAATGCGTTGGGTTGTGAATCTGGCGGAGATCGCCACCGAGATAGCGACCGACAGGAGGGCTGTGGCGGAGTCCATGAAGCTTCCTTTGAGTGGAACCCCCATGAAAGCAGCCGATGCGGCACAACTTAGCAGCAGCAACACGCCCAGTCCCAGCACACGAAGCGGGCGAAGCGGCATCAATGCTGCCCCGAGCATGAGCAGGATGAAGATGGCCGGGATCACGGAAGGCGCAGGCGCCCCATCTTGAGCCGATTGAAGTAAGCGATCCATGGTTACCGCTGCAACCGAAGTGCCGAGTAGCGCTGCCGTCGCAACTAAAGCGAGTGTGGGAGATTGAATGGATCTGGAAGCCCAGAACCCGAAGATTCCGGCGACCGCGAGCACGGCCCACACCGCCAGCGATGCGGTGTGATGAGAAGCCGGAGGACTATCCCACTGTAGGATTTTCATCAGGAACATCGCGGCCGCGGTGATGCAAACAAGCAGGCTCAGGACTCTGAATCCGTCGATTACTTCCGTTGCCTGCTGGCGCCGGTATGCCGGATCGGGCGGATCCGCCGCAACCGGCGCCAGCCAGGAGAGAGCCGCGTTCAGCTTGCTTGCCACGAACGTTATGGAAGCAAATCGAGTGCCAAGGATGCCCGCGCGCGCCGGGCGCCGTGGAAGCAGGCGTGCAACTCGTCAAAGGTGCGGACGATGCGAGACAAGCCATGCGCACACTTCTTCTGAGCTTGGTACTTACCGGTATCGTCAGGGTGCCGGTGGCCGGTGCCAATCGGCTGCCAACAGCGGTGATCGTGGTGATGGAGGGCAGTCCCGGGCAGCAGGGCGAGGCCGCAAGTAAGATTGTTGGCGCACTGAAGACGGTGCTTGGCTGCCGCCATACCTTGCAGGTAGCCCGGTTTGACGCGGAGCCGGGGCTGCAATCCAGGCTCACCGTGAAAGGTGCGAACCGGGACCTTATGGCAGTGGAGCCGCGCACGCCGATGAGAGAAGCGATAGAAGCCGGTCTCATCCAGCTGATCACAGTTTCAAGCCCGCGCACAATGGTCGTCATAGCTCATGAACAGTTCTATCCCACCACCGTTTCAAAAGACCGTTTGCTCGAATTGGCCCGGCGCTCGGAAGCAAAGATCCACACAATTTACCTGGCATCGAACCGCGACAAGCCCGGAGTGCTCCGGCGCTTTGGACGGTCGTTGCGAAATGGGATTGTGTGGCTGGTCGAGGTAATCATCCTGGAAGAACGGGGATACTCGGCACGCGATACTTCGCACCTGCTGAAGTTCATGGCGGATGCGACCGGAGGGAAGTATTGCGTAGCCACCGACGAATCGAGCGGAATTGTCTGTGCAGACGGCATCTCTGCTGCGATCGCCGCTGAACCACAACTCTATTCGCAGCCGTGAACATATTGAACGGCAAAGTCATCGGCGCATGGTAGCTCGTGGGCCGGTAGCGCGGCGGAGCGATTGTTTCCAGGACGATCAGCACTGGGGCGGCAGATCCGAGACGCTCGGCGGAGTCCACGAAGCCTCCCTTAAGTGGAACCCCATGAAGGCGGCGGCCTCTTCGAGCGCAGACACTGAATCAGATCCGTCGTCTGCCGGGAGTGGTCACGGATGGAAGCCGCCGCGCAGAATTCCGGTCCAGTAGGCGTCCATGACTCCGACCCACGTGAGCCCGAAATGCGTCAATGACGCGGCGAACGCATTGCCGCGTGGCATCTCTGTCTGCCAACGCGGCGTCTTCGATATCAGATCGGCTACCCTGCGCTTCAACTCTTCGTTTTTCTGCAATTGACCGGGTGTAGGAACGGCCGAGATCACGTGCCGGTTCTGAGCGAGCATGATGATCTGCAGTTCCGGACCGTCGCTGCCATACCGCTCGGCAATTCTCGCGCCGGTCTGCAGCGCCTCCAACCACGCCGTCTTCAGCGGCAGTTCCGTCTCGAGTTCAAACAGCGGCACGAGCGAGTATTGCGTCTGCCAGATGGTCCCGATATCCGCGTGCTCCGGACCGCGCGCCAGATCGCGAGGCGTGTACGTGTAGCGAAGCTGAACAGGGTCGAGCACTGTGCGCAGCCTCGCGTAGCGTCCTTCGCGGAGCTTCTCAAGATATACGTCACGCCAGTGTGGATCATCCGTGATCGCGTGCCCCACCAAGTACATTTGCAGGAGCCTGGACGAGCGGTCCGAGCGGATAGCTTCGATGTCGCTCACCCAGCCGGGCGCTCCATTGCTGCCCAGAATCGTCCCGTCGCGCTCAAGCATCGTGCAGATGTCCTGCATGATGCGGCGCATCGAAGCCTTTTCCGGTTCGCCCGCCAAAGCGGAGTGGAAGTATTTGTATAAACCGTATACGTAGAAGGTGTATTGATCGACCGACGAGTTGTGGAAGTGCGCGCGAGAAGCGTCACCGGGGAGCAACCCGCGTGCAATAAAGCCAGGCCGCTTGCTGGCGGTGGCCAGACTCTCAAGCCCTGAGAAGACGGCGCGCGCCTGGCGAATGCACTGCGGATCGCCGGTAACCGCGTGGATGTCCACCAGTTGCCCCAGGAACACGCCGCCCGCGCCTGCGCAGTTTGAGAGATTCGGAACTTCACTATCGTTGTTTGGTTTGCCGCGCACAGCCTCCGGCGTCGCAAAGCGAACGTGTTTCCAGAGCTGTGGGTCGTCGAGATTCACCCGCGAGTAGATGAGTTTTGTCTCAGGGTGAACAGCGCGCTCATAGAACCAGTTCTTCGCGGCGATCGCTTCTTCGATCGATGGCAATTGCTGTGCTACAGCCGGCAGCCATGCCAGGAGCAACAATAGTACCGGTAACTTCATTTGTGTTTCCGTACGAAGTCCACACACTCGTTACTGTTGGAAAACGTGTGCGGCACGTTGTAGAGCCGGTGGTCACCGTGAAGGCACTCGCGCTCGGTCTTCGGTGGACCGAAGGGTTTGCGCAAAGGTTCGGTGGCAA
>DASTMK010000391.1:0-1600 GCA_035714225.1 Bryobacteraceae bacterium
CGCAACGATTGTTCCGCTGCGCTACAATTCCGCTATGGCGAAAGCGAGCAAAGGGATGTTCGAAGTGAGTTGCCCGTGTTGTGAGGCCACGCTGAAGATCGACCCTGAGACACGCGCGGTAATCAGCCACCAGGAGAAGCCGAAACCGCCCACGTTTGAAAGCATGGAAGCCGCCTTCACCCGTCTGAAGGGAGAAGCCGGCAAGCGGGAAGAGGCATTCCAGAAGTCGGTTCAGGAGCACAAGAGCCACGCGGATGTGCTCAACAGAAAGTTCGACGAACTGCTGAAGCACGCGCGAGAGAATCCGGACGCGCCTCCTCCCAAGCGCGATATCGACTTCGACTGACAGGACCGGACGTCAGAAGTTCACGATCGAAGCGAACGAATTCGGTTCGAGGCTCGCTCCGCCTACCAGCGCGCCGTCGATGTCGGCTTGCGCCATCAGTTTCTTCACGTTATCCGGCTTGACGCTGCCGCCGTAAAGAATTCGGACAGCACCCGCGGCATCCGCGCCGAACTTGGTTCCTACCTGGGAACGGATAAAACGGTGCGCTTCGGAGGCGATCTCCGGCGTTGCCGTCCGCCCGGTACCAATGGCCCACACCGGCTCGTAGGCGATGACAATCCGGGCAAACTGCGCGGGGTCGAGGGGTCCGATGCCGCCGGCGAACTGTTCGGCGAGCACACTTTCCGTCGCGCCGCCCTCGCGCTCCTCGAGTGTTTCTCCGACACATACGATCGGCTTTAACCCCGCTTCCAATGCAGCCAGCGTTCTCTTGAGCACGGTCTCGTTCGTCTCGGCGAAGTACTGCCTGCGCTCGCTGTGGCCGATGATCACCCACTCGCAGCCAAGGGACTTGAGCATGGGAGCGGAAACCTCGCCGGTATAGGCGCCTTCCTTGGCCCAAAATACGTTCTGGCCGCCAATGCCGATGCGCGTTCCCCGGGCTGCTTCGACAGCGGCCGCGATGTTGACAAAAGGCGGACAGATCGCGATTTCACAATGCTCGGATTTTTCCACCAGCGGCTTGAATTTCTCGAAAAATTGAGTTGTTTCGCCGGCGTTCTTGTACATTTTCCAATTGCCGGCCATCAGCGGTGTTCTCATAGGTATCTCAGATAAGTGGGTCCTTAATATTGTAGCTTACGCTACGATCTCATCCAGAAAACTGCTGCCGTTCGCGATAGAGACGCCGAAGTTCTCCGCCACCGTCTGGCCGATGTCGGAAAGCGTTTCGCGCGTGCCGAGCGCCCGCCCCGCCGCCGCTTTCGGCCCCCAGGCGAGCACTGGCACGTACTCGCGGCTGTGATCGGTGGAGGGAGTTGTGGGGTCGCAGCCGTGATCCGCGGTGAAGATGACCAGATCCTCGTCCCGGCACGACGCCCGTAGCTCCGGCAGCCATTCGTCGACCGCCTCCAGCGCGCGTGCGTAGCCCTCGCTATCGTTCCGGTGCCCGTAGAGCTGATCGAAGTCCACCAGGTTGGTGAAGATCAATCCTTCCCTAAGCTCGTGGAGCGCGGCTGTGGTTTTCTCCATGCCATCCGCGTTGTTCTTCGTCTTTTGGGTGCGGCAGATGCCGCGTCCCAGAAAGATCTCTCC
>DASTMK010000392.1:0-10613 GCA_035714225.1 Bryobacteraceae bacterium
AGCAGGGCGACCGCTCAGAACCGTCTTCGATAACCGCCGAAGAAGCTGCGAGAGCGGAAGGCCAGGGGCAACAGAAAGGCAACGAGGGAACCGAAGGAGAGACGGAGGGCGAACAGGCAGACGGCGCAATGCCGGCGTCTGACGAATCCGGCGCGCAGGAAAAACAAGCCGGCAACTCCGGCGACGCTCCACGCGACAAACAGGCTTCGTCCCAGTCCGGCAATCAGCAGGGCAACCAGGAAGATTCCGGTTTGATGCAGAAGATGCGGGAGGCCATGGCGAACCTCCTCTCCAAGCTCAAAATTCAGCCGCCGCCCGGCGCCGGCCAACAATCCGCGCAGGCCGGCAAAAGCGGCCAGGAACGGCAGAAACAAGCTTCGTCCGGAAAGGGCCAACCCGCGCCGGGCAAGCAGCAGGGCGAAGGCGAACAGGCGGATTCGTCACAGGGCGAACAGGATGAAGGCTCCGAGGCAACCCGCTCCGCGCGGGGGAATCAGGGTGACCGTAATAGTGATCAGCGCGGTTCCGAGGACTCAAAAAGCGGCGTCGGCAAGACCGACGGCGATAAGGACCTGAAGGCCGCGGAGCAGTTGGCCGCGATGGGTAAGCTGAGTGAGATCATCGGCAAGCGCGCCGCTAACGTAACTGGTGAAGTCATGGTGGAGGTCGCTTCCGGCGATCAGCAACTGAGAACCCCCTACTCACGCCGTCACGCCACACACGCGCAGGCCGGCGGGGAAATTCACCGGGACGAGGTCCCGCTCGTCTACCAGCATTACGTGCAGCAATATTTCGAAGAGATCCGGAAGGCGCCGCTGCCCGAACCGGCTGATTCCGCAAATCCCGCCAAGTAACCCTCCTGGGTCCGTGCCTGGGCGAAAGCGATGAGCCGCCTCAGCGAACTCCAGCGTTCCACTTTTGACGTGGTTGTTACCGGGGGCGGCATCGTCGGCTCCGGCATTGCACGTGACGCGGCTTTGCGCGGCTTGAAGGTTGCGCTTCTCGAAAAGAACGATTACGGATCGGGAACGACAGCGGGCTCTACACGCCTCGTACACGGCGGCTTGCGTTATCTCGAGATGCTCGATTTTCGCCTGGTGCGCATGGACCTTCGCGAACGCGAGATCCTTCTCCGCATCGCTCCTCACCTGGTCCGGCCTCTGCGTTTTGTGCTTCCGTTCTATGACCGAAGGCTCGCATTGCGCCTGAAGCTCCGCACGGGAATGACGCTCTACGACGCATTGAGCTTTGACCGCAGCCTTCCGGGACATCGGTATATACCGAAGGAGGAGGTTCTCCGCGGCGAACCATCGCTCTCCACGTGCGGGTTGCAGGGCGCGGTTGCGTATTCGGATGCGCAGGTAGTATCGCCCGAACGGCTATGTCTCGAAAACATCCTGGATGCGCGCGAGAACGGATGCATCGCGCTCAACTATGCGGAGGTAACGGGCGCGCTTCGCGAACACGGCAGGGTCTGCGGCGTGAGGACTCGGGATGTACTCACGGGAGAAACAGTGGAGGTAAGCGGCCGGGTAGTTATCAACGCGTCGGGCCCGTGGCTGGATGCGGTCGCGCAATCGCTCCAGCCCACCGGTCGCATCCGCATCCGAACCACGAAGGGTATCCATATCGCGTGCTCGCCGGTTTCAAAACAGGCCTACGTCCTCACCTCACCGCTGGATGGCCGGTTATTCTTCGTCATTCCATGGCTGGGCTACAGTTGGATCGGCACCACCGACACCGACTTCACCGGAGACCCGGCATCCGTGCGCGCTACAGCGGAGGATGTGGCTTACCTGGTGGAGTCGGCATCGGCTTTCTTCCCCACCTTACGGGATGCGCGGATTTTTTGGACCAACGCCGGGGTTCGCGCGCTGGTCATGCGGAAAGGGCGGCCGTCCGACATCTCCCGGCTCCACCGCATCGTAGACGAGACGCCGAACGGTTCGCCCGGACTGATTTCCGTCCTTGGAGGTAAGATTACGGGCTATCGCGCCATCGCCGAAGAAGCCACCGGCGCGGCTTGCGCGCTTCTGAGCCGCCGCAGGAAATCGGCGACGGCGGCATTGCCGTTGCCAGGCGCGCGCGACGATGCGCCCTCCGGCTCGCTGCCTCATCTTCAGGCGATTTACGGGTCCCGCGCCGCCGAGGTCGCCGCACTGGCGGATGCCGGCGAGAGCCTCGCGCGGCCGCTCGACGCCGCCTACCCGGACATCACCGCGCAGGTTATTCATGCCGTCCGCTCCGAACAGGCGGTTCGTGTAGGCGATTTTCTTTTACGAAGAAGCTATCTTGGCTTCAGCGAAGATCGGGGAATGCGCGCCCTGGCAGCGGTGGCGGATACCATGGCGGCGGAATCAGGATGGAGTGCCGCGAGGAAATCGGCGGAAATCGAAGAGTACACACGATGGACCGCGCAGACACAGGAGTTCCGGAACCCGGCCGCCGCACACAGGCGTTAAATCGAAGCGATGGGCTTCGATGGGCGCGGAAAATCGGCAAAATAAAGCTATACTATTGGGTTAAGAGGCAGCACTTATGAAAACTTACGGTAAGTTTGCCGTCCTCATCGTGGCCATCATCGGGACACTGGTCTGGCTGGCGGCTGGCGGAATTCAGGAAGGCAAAACCTACTATAAAACGGTATCCGAGCTTCGCGACATGAAGGATGCCGAGGGCAAACGGCTTCGTGTGGCCGGAGACGTAGAAGCGGGTTCTATTATTCGAAAGGGCCGCGAAGTCGAATTCACTCTGGTGCAGGAATCGCAGAAGCTGAAGGTTGTCTATGGCGGCATCGATCCGCTGCCCGACACGTTCCGCGACGGCGCACAGGCACTGGCGGATGGCAAACTTGGCGCCGACGGCGTGTTTCGCGCGGCCAAGATTCAAGCGAAGTGCGCTTCCAAGTATGAGGCCAAACCCGGTGGAAACCAGGGTGCGCCTGTGTATCAGAAAAAAGCCGGCGGATCCACACCCGCGGGCTCTTATCCGGCGGATACTCCACAACGTCAAGCCGGACTGTAATCGGGAATTCGTCTTCGGTGTGAAATGGAAAATCTGGGCGCTCTCGCTATTCTGCTCGCCTTCTGCCTCTCCCTCTACTCGGTAGTTGGATCGCTGATTGGAAAATGGAAGAAAAACCTCTTTCTGACAATTAGCGCGCAGCGGGCCGTTTATTCCATCTGGTTTCTGCTGACTGCTGCTTCGGGTCTGCTGGTCTATGCGCTCATGACGGGCGACTTCCGGATGGCGTATGTAGCCGCCCACTCGAACCACGCCATGCCCGCGCTGTACAAATTCGCGGCATGGTGGGGAGGCCAGGAAGGTTCTCTTCTGTTCTGGAGCTGGCTGCTGGCCACCTACTCGGCCATCGTCGTGTTCACCAACCGGCGCAAGTTCCGGGAGATGATGCCGTACGTGGTTTCCATCCTGATGGCCACGCAGTGCTTCTTCCTGATCCTCAACGCCTTCGTTGTGAGCCCGTTCCAGGTTCTGGCGGTGGGCCGGGGCATCACTGAAGTACCGGACGGCAACGGTCTCAACCCTCTGCTTCAATACTGGAGCATGGCGATTCACCCGCCCATGCTCTACCTGGGCTACGTCGGCTTCATCGTTCCGTTCGCTTTCGCCATGGGATCGCTGATCACACGCCAGCCCGGCGACTCCTGGATTCACACCACGCGCCGCTGGACGCTGGTGACATGGCTGTTCCAGAGCTGCGGCATTCTTCTCGGTGCGGGTTGGGCGTATGCGGTGCTTGGATGGGGCGGCTATTGGGCATGGGACCCGGTGGAAAATGCCTCCCTGCTGCCCTGGATTACCGCGACGGCATTTCTGCATTCCGTGATGATGCAGGAGAAGAAGGGAATGATGAAGGTCTGGAACATGGTCCTGATTTCCGCCACCTTCTTCCTCTGTATATTCGGGACGTTCCTCACGCGCTCCGGCGTCGTGCAATCCGTTCATGCGTTCGCGCAATCGCCCATCGGCAAGTACTTCGTGGTGTACCTGACGGTTGGCATCGCCGCAACGGCCTATCTGATTCTGGACCGCCTGGATTACCTCAAGAGCGAATCGCACCTCGAGAGCGTAGTTTCGCGCGAAGCCAGCTTCCTGTTCAATAACCTGATTCTGCTGGCAAGCTGTTTTGCGGTGCTGTGGGGCACGATGTTCCCGGTGATTTCGGAAGCCGTAACGGGCGAGCAGGTGAGCGTGGATGCTCCGTTCTACAACCGCATCAATGTGCCGATCGGCCTGTTCCTGATTTTTCTGACGGGCGTAGGCCCGCTGATCGCGTGGCGGCGCAGTTCGATTGAAAGCCTGAAGCGCGCTTTTATGTGGCCCACCATCGGCGGCCTTGCGCTCATGGTTGCCCTGTTTGCCGCGGGTGTGCGGCACTTCTACGCTCTCATGTCTTTCGGCCTGTGCCTGTTTGTGGCATGGACCATCGTCTCCGAATTCTGGAAGGGCGCCAATGCGATTCGCGCAAAGAGCGGCGGGAATCTTTTCGGAGCCATGTTCGAGCTGACGCACCGCAACACGCGGCGTTATGGCGGATACGTAGTGCACATGGGCATGGTGTTTATGTTCATCGGCTTCACCGGCGCCGCATTCAACAAGAACCTCATCACGGAAACCGAGTTGGGGGGCGTCCTGCACATCGGAAAATACGAATTGAAGGTGTCGGATTTACGTGACGGGGAGAACCAGAATTACGCCTGGAATCACGCCGTCGTCGAGGTCCGGAGCGGCGGGAAATTTCTGGGTGCGCTCGAGCCGGAGCGCCGGTTTTACAAGTCAAGCGGCCAGTCCACCTCCGAGGTAGCCATACGGCGGCGGGTGAACGAAGACCTGTATCTCAACTACGCCGGCGTGAACGAGAACCAGAAGCCTGTCATTCAAGCCTATATTTTCCCGCTGGTTTCCTGGATCTGGATCGGCTTTGCGACGCTGATCTTCGGTACGGCCATCTGCCTGGTTCCGAGCAAGGTCCGGTTGCAGTACGCGCGCACCGAAGTGGTTGGTATGGTAGGAAAGCATGCTCCGGCTGAGAAGTAGTTTTTTGCTGCTGGCGCTGGCCGCGCTTTCTCTCGCGCAGACCGGCATGACGCTGGCCACGCCGGAGATTCGCCGTGTCGGCGACAAGCTGGCATGCCTTTGCGGCAGTTGCAAAAATTCCGTAGGTGACTGCCCCATGATCATGTGCCACTATTCGAATCCGGCGCGGGAGAAGATTGCCAGTATGCAGAAGGCCGGGTTCTCCGATCAGGCGATCATCGATGAGTTTGTGAAGAAGGAAGGAATTCGCGCCCTCGTTGCGCCGCCGGCGGAAGGCTTCAGCCTGGTCGGATGGCTGATGCCGTTCGTCGCCATCGGAATCGGGCTTGTCATGATCTGGATGTTCCTTCGCCGGTTCCGGAAACCCGCTGCGGTTCCGGAGATCGATCCCGGCGATTTCGACCGCTATCGTGACCGCATAGATAAGGACCTCGCGAAACTCGACTAATGCTCCTGATTAGCGCCGGCATCCTGACTGTAGGGGCTATTCTCTATACTCTCTTCGTCCGCGCGAAGGACTTGCCGGAACCCGTCCCGCCGTCTCCGGTAGCGCACCTGGAAGAGCGAAAAGCCCGCATCTACGAAGGCTTGCGGGACCTTCAATTCGAATATCGTGTCGGCAAGCTCTCCGACGCGGACTATCAACAGACCAAGCTCGACCTGCAAAAAGAGCTGGCCGCGGTGATGGCGGAAATCGACCGGATTCTGGGCGTAAAGCCCGCACCAAAACCGGCGGTGGCTCCCCAGCCCACCGCGGCGCCACCCGAACGGCCCGGCGTCTACGTCTGCCCGCATTGTGGCGCCGAGTTCCCACAGGCGTTGAAGTTCTGCGGCGAGTGCGGAAAACCGATGACGGGAGAGGCCGGCGCATGAGGCTCCCCGCTTTGTTCCTGCTTGCGTCCCTCGCCTTCGCCGCCGTTGATGGCACCGTGATGAACCGCACGTCCGGCAAACCGGAAGCAAATGCCACGGTCACGCTGTACCGTCTCGATCAAACGGGCATGCAGCCCGTGAAGACCGTGCGCGCCGCGGCGGACGGCAAATTCCAGTTCGACGCGAAGGTGGAAGGCCCGCACCTGCTTCAGGCGATACACCGGGGCGTGGCGTACAATCACATGCTCTCGCCCGGCAGCCCGTCCACCGGTATCGAGCTCGCTGTTTTCGACTCGTCCTCAAAGCCGGGTATCGCACCAGTGGCGCAGCACATGGTGCTGCTGGAGCCGTCGGAAGGGCGGCTGGCGGTAAGTGAAACCTTCTTCCTTCGCAACCAGAGCAATCTAACCTACAACAATTCCGAACAGGGAACACTCCGGATTTATCTTCCTGAGGAAGCGGTAGAGTCCGCGCGCGTGATGGCGACGGCGCCCAATAGCATGCCGGTGGAAAGGCCTTCGCAGAAGACCAACACACCTGGTATTTATCTGATCGACTTCCCCATCAAACCCGGTGAAACCAGAATCGATCTAACCTATCAGCTCCCATTCAGTGGGACAGGAAAATTCTCAGGCAGGGTTTTGGAGAAGGAAGGAACCGCGCGACTGGTGGTTCCCTCGGGTGTGACCATTCAAGGCGAGGGGTTGGAGATGCTCGGCATTGAGCCCAGCACGCAAGCTCAGATTTATGGGTTGAAGACGGGCGCCTATGCGGTGGAGATCACCGGGACCGGGGCTCTGCGCGCTACGGATCGTGGGGAAGACGAAGCTCCCGGGATCCAGCAGATTCTCCCACGCATCTACGACCGCCTGTACTGGGTGCTCGGACTTTCGCTCGCCATTCTCGGCATCGGTTTCTACCTGCTCTACAGAAGTCCCAACAAAGAAGTCCAAGCTTCCGCCCCGCCGGCGCGAACCGGACGCAAGGCGAAATGAGCGCCGTCCGCGTGGAAGGCGTATGGAAGTACTACGGCCACTTCCCCGCCCTGCGCAATGTCAGCTTCCAGGTTGAGCCGGGCGCGTGCCTCGCACTGCTGGGCAGAAATGGCGCGGGCAAGACGACGCTCCTGAAAATTATCGCCGGCCTTTCCCGTCCCGCGGGCGGCCAGGTGCTGATCGCCGACAAGGAAGCGCGGGACCGCGAAACGCGTGGGCGTATCGGCATTCTGGGCCACGGCATTGCGGTTTACGATGAGCTCTCGGCGTTCGAGAATCTCAAGTTGTTCGGCCGGTTATACGGTTTGCGCGACCCTGCGCGGACCGCGCTCGAATGGCTGGAGCGCACGGGCCTCGAACGGGTGCGCGACGGGCTGGTACGCGAGTTCTCGCGCGGTATGAGGCAGCGGCTGGCCGTTGCACGGGCCTTCCTGCACTCCCCGTCCATCCTGATTCTGGACGAGCCCTTCACCGCTCTCGACGACCGGGCGATTGCTGTTCTTCAGGGCCTGCTCGAAAAGGCACTGTCGGAAGGGCGCACCGTCATCATGTCTACGCACCAGCTTCGCGAAGCGATGCAGCTCGCAACCGATGTCGCTCTGCTCAACCGTGGCAAACTCGCTTACCATGGCGAGCGGACGGCGGAGATGCTTGCCGACCCCGGCTGGTTATACCGGCACTACGGAGAGGTGGCGTGATCTTCCTGCGGCAATCCCTTACCATCGCCGTCAAAGACCTTCGCGCGGAGTTAAGAAGCAAGGAGGCCATCAATGCATCGCTCTCCTTTGCCATCGTGATCCTGTTGCTGTTCAGCTTCGCTTTCGACCCGAGCTCGGAGCAGACGCGCGAGATCTCCGGAGGGCTGTTATGGCTGGTGTTCGCGTTCGCCGGCGCCCTGATATTGAATCGCAGCTTCGCCCGCGAGTTGACGAACGATTGCCTGGAGGCGCTGATCGCCTCCCCCGTTTCCGGCGCGGCGCTGTTTCTGGGCAAGGCGTTGTCGAACTTCGTCGTGCTGATTGCGATCGAGTTGCTTTCTCTTCCGGTGTTCGGCATTTTCTATAATGTCCGCTGGACCGGGCAATTCTGGACATTGATGATGATTCTTCTGCTGGCGACGTGGGGCCTGACCGTAATCGGCACCGTGTTCAGCGCGTTGACCGTGAACCTGCGGCTGCGCGAGCTGATGTTGCCTACGCTGGTGTACCCGATTCTGATACCGGCCCTGCTGCCGGCTATTCAGTTGACCAGCGCGGTGATCGCCGGGCAGCCGCTCACGGCAGACCTGTACGCCGGGCTGCGGCTGTTGATCGCGTTCGACGTCATTTTCACGGCACTCGCGCTAGGCCTGGTGGAAACGATTCTTGTGGGGTGAGGTATGCGACGAAACATCATGATCGGCCTTTGTGTCATCGCCGCGGCTCTTCTGGCACGCAACCTGAACGTGATTCTGCTGCACCTACCGGATGAGGCGAACCAGGGGGCTATCTACCGGATCTTCTACTTTCATCTGCCTGCGGCGATGACCGCGGGCGCCTGCGCTTTCGCGGCGCTGGTGTCGAGCATTCTATATCTGGCGACGAAAAATTTCCGCTACGATTCGATCGCCGTCTCTGTCACCGAAGTGGGGCTCGCCTTCGGCGCGATGGTGCTGGCGACGGGGATGATCTGGGCGCGCATCATCTGGGGAATCTGGTGGACCTGGGACGCCCGGCTGACATCGATGCTGATTGTCTGGCTGATGTACGCCGGTTACCTGATGCTGAGACGCGCGATAGACGAGCCGACGGCGAGAGCGCGCAACGCCGCGGTGCTGTCGATATTCATCGCACCCGGCGTCTATATCACCTGGAAGTCCATTGAATGGTGGCGCACGCAGCACCCCGGGCCCGTCCTTAGCATACGCGGCGGCGGCGGAATGGCTCCGGGCATGGAGTCGGCGGCTTACTGGAACCTGCTCGCGCTGCTTCTGATCGCGGTTGTACTGGTGATGGTCAGAATGCAGCAGGAAACCTACCAGCGCCGGCTCGATGCTTTGCGGCGTGAGGCACACGCGTTTTGAAACACGACGTCCTAAATATTTGCGCGACGATTTGATTGGCCACGGATGGACACAGATGAACACAGATAAGAACAATGCAAGGCTTGATCCGTGTGAATCCGTGTTCATCCGTGGCCGAATTTGCTTTTTTAGATTGCTGAGATGCGCAATTATTTATGGCGTTCTGTTTTAGATTTTCCACATTCCTGCTGCGATAGGGCGATACTGGAGAACGAATCGTTATGGACGAGCGCAATTTCACTTACATGTTCTACGGCTTTCTCGCGGCCTGGCTGATTCTGGTTGCCTACGTCGTGCTGCTGGTCCTGCGGGAAAAGAAGATTGAGCGCGAGATGGAAAGCCTGAAAAGAATGGTGGAAGACCGGGGGCGCAAGGCATGAAAAGACGCAGCCTTCTCCGGATGGCCACTGCCGGCGCCGCATCGGGTCTCCTGACAAAGCGTGAGGCGGCGGCCCAGGCACAGGTGCAACGCGCCACCAGCGGCATGCCATCACCGAAGATCAAGGACATTACCGCCATCGAAACCGCGCCCGCGGGCCTGCGGCTTACAGTCGTCAAGGTGACGACGGACCAGGACGGGTTGTACGGCTACGGTTGCGCTACTTTCACCCAGCGCGCGGACCTGGTGCGCCCGGCCGTCGAACGATACCTCAAGCCGCTCCTGGTGGGCAAGCCTGCCGACCGCATCGAAGACACCTGGCAGATGTGCTACAACAGCTCCTACTGGCGCAACGGGCCGGTGCTCAACAATGCGATCAGCGGAGTAGACCAGGCGCTGTGGGACATCAAGGGCCGCCAGGCCGGTATGCCGGTGTATCAATTGCTGGGCGGCAAGGCGCGGGAAGCCGCCGATTGCTACGGCCATGCCAGCGGCGGCGAGATCGCGGAAGTCATCGATAGCGCCAGGAAGTGGATGGACCGCGGCTTCCGCCACGTACGGATACAGGTCGGCGTGCCGGGCATGGCTGGTTACGGTTCCGGGCGCGGCGCGGCAAAGGTAGAGGCGCTGCATTCCGCTCCGATTTTTGAACCCGCTGCTTACATCCGCCGCGCGCTGGCACTGTTCGAACAGGCTCGGAAAGAACTCGGCGACGAGATCGAATTGCTGCATGACGTTCACGAGCGCATCAGCCAGAGCCAGGCCCTGCAATTCTGCAAGGACGTGGAGAAGTTCCGGCTGTTCTTCCTGGAAGACCCGGTCTCGCCGGAAGACATCGCGTGGTTCCGGCTCATGCGGCAGCAGTGCACTACACCGCTCGCGATGGGCGAGTTGTTCAACAGCCCGCACGAATGGAATCCGCTGATCGCTGAAAGGCTCATTGACTACATCCGGGTGCACGTCTCGCAGGCGGGCGGCCTGACGCCCTGCCGGAAAATGGCGGCGATGGGGGAAATCTTCGGGGTTAAAACCGCCTGGCACGGTCCCGGCGACGTTTCTCCCGTCGGACATGCCGCCAACGTGACGCTCGATGTTGCCTGCTACAACTTCGGCATCCAGGAATATTCCACGTTCAACGAGCGCACGCAGGAAGTGTTTCAGGGCTGCCCCGTCATGAAGAATGGCTACCTGTACGCGAACGAAGCTCCGGGTTGGGGCATTGAAGTAAACGAAAAGCTGGCGGCGA
>DASTMK010000393.1:0-5701 GCA_035714225.1 Bryobacteraceae bacterium
GGTGCTCGGGTTTCGTGGTGATTTTGTACCCACCCGCCACCTGGCGGAACATCAGGCCGTGCTCCGGACGCGCATACCGCTCGGCAAGCTCTTCGAGGAGAGCCTCGATCTTCTCCTGCGGCTGTCCGAGAGCGAACGCGATCTGCTGCGAAGATAGTGGCTCGTCGGTGATGTAGACGATGGCCTCCAGGACGGCACGCAGTTCGGTATCGGGGTCCGGGGCGGCGCTTGAATCGTCGCCAATCAGCAATTGTTCCGGCACCAGGTCCCCGGCTGCCGTTTCTTCCGGTTGCCGCTCGCTATCCGCCCCCACGGATTCCGTCTCTTCTGCCTTTTCAGGGGCGCTTGTTTCGAGATCTTCCATCGTTGGCTAGCTGTATTCCTTCTCAACTGCTTCGATCGCTTCACCCGACGCGAAGACCGAATCGAAATTTTCGTGGCGCGCGATCTCGATGTCGCCGAACGCATCGCCCTGTTCGAGCACCAGCGCCTGGCGTCTCACCAGTTCCAGGATGGCCAGGAACAAGCAGATCATGGCGCGCCGGGAGTGCTGGCTCTCAAAAAGCTCGATGGCACGCAGCGTCTGGGTGGGGCGGAGCGTCATCAATTCCCGCAAATAGGCAATCATCGCGGGCACGCTGACATCTTCCTTGCTGACCTCGTAGACCGGCCTGGTCCTGGCGCGCTCCAACACCGTCTGGAGAGTCTTGACGAGGTCAAACAAGGTCACCGAAAGCCCGGGATTTTCATCTTCGGCGATGAACTGATCGATCTGGGGATTCGACCACACCGCCTCTTCGATGACCCTCTTCTGCTGGAGCATCTCCGCCGCATTCTTGAACCGCTCATGTTCGATGAGCCGGTCTACCAGTTCTTTCCGGGGGTCCTCTTCGGGCGCGATCTTGTCGAGTTCCGGATCCCTTGGAAGAAGCGTCCTGGATTTGATGTGGATGAGGGTCGCCGCCATGTAGATGAATTCGGAACCAAGCTCCACGTCCAGCTCCATCGCCTTCTGAACGTAGTCGAGATACTGCGCCGTGATGGAAGCGATGGGGATGTCGTAGATATTGATCTGCTGCTTGCGGATGAGGTCGAGCAGCAGGTCGAGCGGACCCTCGTAGTGTTCCAGACGTATGTCCAGCGGTGACGGCACTTCAATCACGATAACATAAGCTTCCAGGCGCCCTGCCGGCGCCGTGGATCACCGGACAACGATGGGCCGGAGCGGCCGGATGTAGATGTTGCGAAAGGCTACGGGGCCATGATCGCCCTGTAGCATCAGCGGATTCTCAGCGGCTTCGGGGAGGTCCATATGCGCGCGCGTGGGGCCTTCGCAAATGACGTTGTCCTGTACCAGTACGCCGTTGTGAAGCACGCGGACGAAGCGCGCATCCTCCGTCTTTTTGCCGCCATTGAAACGAGGCCCCCGGAACCAGATGTAATACGACTGCCACTCGCCGGGGCGCCTGCTTGCATTGCGCGCCGGCGCGGAGCCTCCGACGCCCTGATTGTTGATCCAACGGTGATAAATGGCCCCGCCATCGGAGGTCTTCATCGGTTCGATAGAGCCGTAGCTGTCGAAGACCTGCACCTCGTAGAGGCCGTGCAGGTAGACGCCGGAATTCGAGCCTTTCGAAATCATAAATTCGAGATAGAGCTCGACATCGCCGAACTTCTCGTCCGTCACCAGGTTGGCGGTACGCCCGTTCGGACCGTTGAGGATCGTCCCTCCGGGGGATGGTGCCGCGGACAGCCTGGTGGGGCCCAGGAGCCGTTCCCAGCGTACGCCCCGCGTGGTAAACCATTCGCTCGGTTTATTGCCCTGCGCGTGCCATCCACTCAGGTCTTTGCCGTTGAGGAGCGGCTTCCAGCCTTCCTCGATCAGATAAGGGGCATCCCCGTGCATCTCGCCGTCCGTTACATCGGGAGAATTCTGCGCCACGAGGAATAGTGAGGTTAGAATGCCAGCCGCCGCAAGGGGGACCCACCGTCTCATGAGTGACAGCGTACCACCTTAGTAAAGCGGCGGCTCGCCCGGCGGGCGCGTCTTCCAGCGGCGATGGATCCATAGCCACTGGCTGGGGTGCTCACGAATCACGCCTTCGAGCATCGCTTGCAGACGCGCCGTATCGCGCGCCGCGTCCCCGCTCATCTCGATCGGCGCATGGAACCGCAGCACGTACTTGTTTTCCTTTTCCGACCAGAGAGCAAAGCCGGGAATCACTAGGGCCCCGCTGTGCGCGGCCAGTCTCGCCAATCCAACCGACGCGCACGCGGGAATGCCGAAGAAGTCGACGAAGACGCCTTGATCCAGGCCCGAATTCTGATCGATGAGGATGCCTACCGCTTCATTTCTATCGAGGGCTTTCAGGATGGCGCGGGCGGCTTCTTTCTTCTCGATGATGCGATTGCCGGAGAGGGTACGCCGATGCTCCACCAGGCGGTCGATGAGCGGATTATCCAGCGGCCTCACGACCACGTTCATTGGTTCGGCCATCAGCCCGTGCGCAAACGCGCTGAGCTCCCAGTTGCCCAGGTGCGCGGTGGCGAAGAGAACTCCCCTGCCCTGCCGCTTGGCCTCTTCGAAATGTTCGCGCCCTTCATAGCGAATCCATTCGGAGACGTTGGACCTGTCGATGGATGGAAAGCGCGCGAACGCCACCAGCAGGCGCGCGATGGAATGGAATACGTCATCGGCGACCGCTTTGCGCTGCGCGGGCGGCCACTCCGGATACGCGCGTTCGAGGTTTGCTATCGCGGTTCGCCGCAGCTTCGGCACCGCGCGGTCGAGCACGGCAACATAACCACGGGCCAGCATGCCGGCAAAGCGGCGCGAGCCAAGACGCAGCGACGACAGCAGCAGATACGCGGCGGCGTATTCCGCGCGATCACGCAAAGAGGAACGAGGGGACCGGGCCATTGATCAATGAATCAATGTATCAATGAACTCCCTGGCGGATTCATCGGCGCTATTCGATCCAGCCGCCTCCGGCTACGAGATCGCCCTGGTAAAAGACGGCCGCCTGGCCTGGCGTAATCGCCCTTTGCGGTTCGTCAAACAGCACGCGGGTGCGCTTCGCATCGCCGGTGGGCAGGAGCGTCGCAGGAGCGGCGATGTGCTTGTTGCGAATTTTGACTTCGGCCCGGACGGCTTCGGTAAGGTCCGGAATCGAGATCCAGTTCACATCGCGCGCCACCAGCTCGCGGCGGAGGAGATCCTGGTTTCGCCCCACCACTACGCGCTGGCTCGCCGGTTGGGTCTCGATGACGTACAGCGGCTCGCCCGCGGCAATACCGAGCCCCCGCCTCTGGCCGACAGTGAAATGGTGAACGCCCGAATGCCCGCCTATAACTTTTCCGCTGGTGTCGACGATCTCGCCGGATGCGGCGTTTGCCGGAATGCCCTGCTCCTCGAAATACGCATCGATGAAAGCGGCGTAGTCTCCGTTCGGCACAAAGCAGATTTCCTGGCTGTCCGGCTTTTTTGCTACCGGCACTTCGAGCTCAGCCGCCAGTTTGCGCACTTCCTCCTTGGTCAGGTCCCCGAGCGGAAATAGGGTGCGGCTCAACTGCCGCTGCGTCAGACCGAACAGGAAATAGGTCTGGTCTTTCGAGGCGTCCGCGCCGCGGCGCAGTTCATGACGGCCCGTCTCTTCGTTCCAGGCGATGCGCGCGTAATGGCCGGTTGCGATGCGCTCCACGCCCAGCCCTGCGGCAAAATCGATGAAGTCGTCGAATTTTACGAAGTTATTGCACAACGTGCACGGGACCGGTGTACGCCCGTCCAGATATTCCTGAATGAACGGCCGGACCACCTGCTCTTCGAATCGCTGCTCGAAGTTCAGAACGTAGTAAGGAATTCCGAGTTGCTGTGCAACGCGCCGCGCATCGTACACATCGTCGAGCGAACAGCAGCGGCCGTGCGTGCCCTCCGCCGAAAGTCCGGGGAGCCGGCGCTGATTCCAAAGCTGCATCGTAAGGCCGATGACCTGCCTGCCCTGCTTCCGGAGCAGCGCGGCAACGGTGGAGCTGTCGACACCACCGCTCATCGCAACCGCGACCGGTGGATCAGCCATGGTGGACATAGGCGGGTGACAGGCTGCGCAAACGCCGGGCCGCTTCGACGACGGCTTCGACCAGCGCATCCACCTGCGCGGCGGTATTCGAGCGGCCCAGCGAAAAGCGCAGGCTTGCGCGCGCCCTCTCCTTCGTCAGCCCGAGCGCGGTCAAAACATGGGACGGTTCCACGGCGCCGCTCGAGCAGGCGGAACCCGTCGAGACCGCAAAACCGGTGAGGTCCAAGGCGATCACCATCGCCTCTCCCTGCACGCCATCGAAATAAATGTTGGTGGTGTTGGGCACGCGGGCAGCCGCGCTTCCATTCACACCGGAATGCGGAACCTGCTCCAGGATGGCGCGCTCCAGGCGATTGCGCAGGGCATCGAGCCGCGACGACTCCGCTTCCAGATCGCGAACGGCGGCCGCCGCGGCACAACCGAGCGCCACCGCACCCGGAACATTCTCCGTTCCGGGACGCCGGTCCCTCTCGTGATGTCCTCCAAATAAAAGCGGGGCCAGTTTCGTACCCTTGCGGACGTACAACGCGCCCACGCCTTTCGGCGCATAAATCTTGTGACCGCTGATGGTGTAGAGGTCCACCCCCAGCGTATTCACGTCGACAGGTATCTTTCCGAAAGCCTGCACACCATCGGAATGAAACACGACGCCCGCCTCACGGGTAATGCGCCCAATCGCCTCGACGGGCTGAAGGGTCCCGGTTTCGTTGTTGGCATGCATGAGCGAGACGAGCACGGTATCTTCGCGCAACGCCCTGCGCACATCGTCAGGATCGATAACTCCGCTCGAAGCAACCGGAACATACGTGACCTCGATGCCTTCCCGCTCGAGTTGCGCACAGGTATTCATCACCGCGGGGTGTTCGATGGCGCTGGTGATGACATGCTTGCGGGGGTTCGTGCTCGCACGCACGACTCCCCGGATGGCCAGATTATCGGCTTCGGTTCCGCCGCTCAGGAACACGATTTCGCGCGGGTCCGCGCCAATTGCCGCCGCCACTCGCCGGCGCGCTTCTTCGAGCGCCTGCTTCGCCTGCTGGCCGTTATGGTGGATACTGGAGGCGTTGCCATACACCTCGCGAAGCGCTTCGATGTGCTCCGCGAGCACCTCCGAAGACACCGGAGTAGTAGCATTGTGGTCGAAATAAAAGCGGTTCACAACAGCGATTACTTCAATTCTAACAGCCATGTCCGCTCGCATCGCAAACCTGCCGGCGTTCCTGCTGATCGCGTTTTCACAGGCCGCTACCGCACAACTCACTTCCTGGAGCACGCAATCCCAGGCTGCAGTGGGTCCCCGCAATCAGGCGATCGCACAGAGAATTGCCTCAGACCACCAGGGAAATACTTATGTCGCAGCGAATCTGCTTCAGGACGTTGCCTTTCCATCCGCCTTATCGAACGTGCCAGAGTTGCGCTACGACGTGGCACTCATCAAATTGGACCCCACGGGTAAAGAAGTATTCCGGGCTGAACTGCGGGGCAGCGGTAATGACACGGTCGCCGGTCTTGCAGTGGACAGCGCCGGCAACGCCTACCTGACCGGCTTCACCAATTCCACCGATTTTCCGGTGTTCCGGCCGTATCAGCGGGAGCACCGCGGTGAATCCGGCAGCGCCTTCGTC
>DASTMK010000394.1:0-6741 GCA_035714225.1 Bryobacteraceae bacterium
AACGCTGCTGGTGGCCGGATGCAGCGCGTTGACGCAATCGGATATCAAGCGCGTGCTGGCATACTCGACGGTGAGCCAGATCGGGTACATGTTCCTGGCTCTGGGTGTAGGAGCGTGGTCCGCCGCCCTGTTTCACTTCATGACGCACGCCTTCTTCAAGGCTCTTCTCTTTCTGGCCGCGGGCATCGTCATTGAGGCGCTGCATCACGAACACAATATCTTCCGCATGGGAGGCCTTCGGCGGGAACTGCCAGTCGCGTTCTGGACTTTTCTTGCAGGCGGCTGCACGCTTGCAGGCCTGCCGCTGATCACATCCGGCTACTTCAGTAAAGACCTGATTGTTTGGGAAGCCTGGAGTTCCCCGCTTGGCGGTCTGCTGCTGTGGACCGCGGGCATGGCGGGTGTGCTGCTAACCGCACTCTACACGTTCCGGTTGATCTTCCTCGTATTTTTCGGCACACGCAGGACGGAGGTCAGCCATCGTCCCGGATTTCGCATGAAGGCTCCAGTCATTGCGCTCGCCGCGCTCGCGGTGGTGAGCGGGTACTGGAAAAATCCACTGCTCGATTTCCTGCACACGGCGCTGCCATCGATGGAAGAAGCCCATGGGGGCATGACCGAGACGATGTCAGGCATCATCGCGGCGACCCTGTTTGCCGCGGGCCTGGCTATCGCGTACCTGTTCTTCCTCGCGAGGCCACAATATTCCGATGCCGCCGCGCGGAACCCGGTATTCGGGATGCTGCACCGGTACTGGTTTTCCGGATGGGGTTTCGACTGGTTGTACGACCACGTCTTCGTGCGTCCGTTCCTTTGGACCGCGCGTATCAATCGGAGTGATTTCGTCGATGCGTTTTATACGGGAATCGCGAGGCTTACGGAAGGGGCGAACCATCTGCTGGTGGCGACGCAAACGGGGCGAGTCCGCTGGTATGCGGCCGGAATCGCGGCTGGTGCCGTGATTTTCGTAGGGGTGGCGATACTCTTATGATTCTTGTCTGGTTCATCGCGATTCTTCTGGCGGGAGGCATTCTGGCGGCGCTGGCCGCGCGCGCCAGCGCCGCCGCCGCACGGTGGATAGCGTTCGCTGCCATTGCTGCCGACTTCGCTCTCGGGTTGCTGCTCTGGACCGGCGCCGGACGCACCAGCCTGGCGCCGGATGGCAGGTGGATCGAACAGGTGAATTGGGCATGGATTCCGCAGTTCGGCATCCACTTCCATCTCGCCCTCGACGGTCTCAGCCTGTTGCTGCTGATGCTCACCTTCTTTCTGGGCATTCTCGCGGTGCTCGCCTCGTGGACGGAGATTACCGAAAGCGTAGGCTTCTTCCATCTGAACCTGCTGTGGGTGCTGGCGGGGGTAGTCAGCGTCTTCCTCGCGATGGACCTGTTTCTTTTCTATTTTGCGTGGGAGTTGATGCTGGTTCCCATGTACTTCCTCATTGCGATGTGGGGACATGAACGCCGCGTCTATGCCGCCATCAAGTTTTTCCTCTTCACGCAGCTCAGCGGACTCCTGATGCTGGTTGGGATTCTCGCACTCTATTTCCTGCACTACGCCAGCACCGGAGTATACACGTTCCAATACGATCAACTTCTCGGCACGGCGCTGCCGCCGGGCACGGAATTCTGGATCATGCTGGGCTTCTTCATTGCCTTCGCGGTGAAATTGCCCGTGTTCCCGCTGCACACCTGGCTCCCGGACGCGCACACCGAGGCTCCCACGGCCGGCAGCATCGTCCTCGCCGGACTACTGCTGAAAACCGGCGGATACGGCATCTTGCGTTTTGTCGTTCCGCTGTTTCCCGATGCCGCTCGCGAGTTCACTCCCGTCGCTATGACTCTGGGTGTCGTGGGAATCCTTTACGGTGCGATCCTGGCTTTTGCGCAGACGGATCTGAAGCGGCTCGTCGCCTATACCAGCGTCAGCCATCTGGGCTTCGTGCTGGTGGGAATCTTTGCCTGGAACGAGCTCGCTCTTCAGGGTGCCGTCATGACCATGCTGTGTCACGGCATCAGCACGGGCGCTCTGTTTGTACTTGCCGGCGCTTTGCAGGAACGTCTGCACACGCGTGAATTGGGCCGCATGGGCGGTCTTTGGGCAACCATTCCCCGGCTCAGTGGCGCGGGTCTCTTTTTTGCGCTGGCCTCTCTCGGGTTGCCGGGATTAGGGGATTTCGTCGGCGAGTTTCTCGTGCTGTTCGGAGCATTCCCTTCGCACCCTCTCATCACGATCTTCGCGACCATCGGCGTCCTGTTCGCCACTTTCTACGCACTGCGGCTGGTCCAGCGCGCATTCCACGGCGAGAACGTTCACGGCCTGAGCGTTCGCGACCTGGTTCCACGGGAGTGGGCCGTTGTCGCACTAATGGCCACCAGTTTATTGTGGCTCGGGCTGTATCCGCAGCCGGTGCTCGACACGTTCAGCCCTGCCGTAAATCATTTGCAAACGGTTGCGGGAATTGGGAGATGACCTTGTGAGCCAAGCACAAGCAATCGCCATTTTGCCGCTGCTGATTTTGACGGCGACTCCCATCGTATTGATGGTAGGCGTAGCCATCCGGCGCAGCCACACCGCCACGGCCGTCCTGAGTCTTGCCGGACTCGCCGCCGCGTTAGCATCCCTCCGGACCGCGGCCGCCGCCGCGCCCATGCAGGTTACGCCGCTGCTCATGATCGATGCCTACTCGCTGTTCTACACGGGCCTGATTCTAAGCGGTACCGCCGCGGTGGTATTACTTTCGTGGGGCTATTTCGAGGGCCGCACAAGACGCCCGGAGGAGTTCTACATCCTAGTTCTGGTTGCGGCGCTGGGGTCGGTGGTACTGGCATCGGCCAATCACTTCATTTCGCTATTCCTCGGCCTGGAACTGCTGAGCGTTTCGCTGTACGCGATGATCGCCTATCTCCACTGGCGCGACTTGCCGGTGGAAGCCGGAATAAAATATCTGATCCTCGCGGCTGCGTCCGCCGCGTTCCTGCTGTTCGGAATGGCGCTGATCTACACAGAACTGGGCACGATGGAGTTCGGCGCAATGCGGTTCGATGCCGCGACGAATATGCATCCTGCGATCCTGTTGCCTGCGCTGGCGCTCATCATTGTGGGGATCGGTTTCAAGCTTGCTGTAGTCCCATTTCATATGTGGACGCCGGATGTGTACGAAGGCGCCCCGGCACCGGCTGCGGCATTTATCGCAACGGTGTCGAAAGGGGCCATGTTTGCGCTTCTGCTACGGTTCTTCTACGGCTCGGGCGCGTACGGATACGAACCCGTAGCGGTCGTCTTTGCGATGATCGCGATCGTTTCAATGATTGCGGGCAATGTTCTGGCGCTGCTCCAGGACAACGTGAAACGAATCCTGGCCTACTCATCCATCGCTCATCTCGGATACCTGCTGGTGGCATTTCTGGCGGCCGGAGACCTTGCGCCGGCGGCCATCACGTTTTACCTGGTGGCATACTTCATTACCATGCTGGGCGCTTTCGGCGTTGTGGGCGCGCTTTCCGGACCCCACGCGGATGCCGGCGGCCTGGCGGAATACCGCGGCTTGTACTGGCGCAGCCCGGTGATCGCGGCGCTCTTCACCGCGATGCTTCTCTCCCTGGCCGGAATTCCGCTGACGGCCGGCTTTGTAGGCAAGTTCTATGTGGTAGCGGCGGGTACATCGAGGGCGTTATGGGCGCTGGTGTTCGTGCTGGTCGTCACCAGCGCGATCGGGCTCTACTACTATCTGAGGATCGTAGTTGCCCTGTACAGCCGCGGTCCGGAAACCGCAGCGGCGGGGCGGCCGCGTCTGGCGCCGGCAACCGGGGTCGCGTTGGCGATTCTCACTTTCCTGCTGGTTGCCTTCGGAATATTTCCGCAGCCGTTGCTCGAGATGATTCGCAACGCGACTGCCGGTCTCGGATAGTGAAAGCGCTCTATTG
This sequence comes from Bryobacteraceae bacterium, assembly GCA_035714225.1. Lineage (GTDB taxonomy): Bacteria > Acidobacteriota > Terriglobia > Bryobacterales > Bryobacteraceae > CAADGY01. The sequence goes on from DASTMK010000394.1 coordinate 3,927, forward strand.
ACTTCGCTTCTGGGTGATTGCCCGTGCATCCTCGGCCGTCTGCGCCGCCTGCCGGGCCGTCATCACGACTTTCCTGCTTCCGGCATTGCTCGATTGCAACTGCCTCGCCTCCTCGTAAAGCTCCAATGCCTTGTTCATGGTGTCCGCCGCGGCGGAATCGGCACCGGCTGCCCTCGCGATCTGGATGGCGTTCAGGGCCTGATAAAGCGCTGCGATGGCTTCATACTGGTCCATCGAAACCTTCTCACGCTCGCTCGAAGGGTCCGGCCCGGACGACGGCTGCACGTAGGTGTAATGGCCTCGCGGCAGCAATTCGTACCTGGCATTCACCTCTTCGATTCTGCCCACCGTGTCGGGCCGGATCACGTTTTCCATAACGACCACGTCGCTCGGTTGGGTGACGGCGAAGTACGGCTCCGCGGTGACGAGTAAAGCGAAGGACTGAAGCTCAGAAGAGACCTGGAGCTTGCCCTCATTGCCCGGGTCGAGAACCAGCTCTCCGAGATTCGCCGGCCTACCCTCAGTGGTAATCGCCCACAGCACATAAGTAAGGTATTCCCTGCCGAATGTCGATGGCGCCGGCAGATCCTTCACTTTTACCCGGATCTGTACCGCTCCACGCCTGCTTTCGACTTCGGCTTCGCCGCGGGCTGCGGGCACAAGCACAGTGCCTGTCAGATCCACCTTGGTGGGCCGGCTGCGGTGCCCATAGTTAACCGCCTTGATGGTGCGCTGAACTACGCTGACACGGTAAATGGGTTGAGCGCCGGCCGCCGTGCTGCTTTGCTCGTCCGCAGGTTTAGGATTTCCAACCTGCATTGCCACCAGGCCGGTTACCAGAAATCCAGTGACAAGTGTAATCATAAGCCCCTCTATAACGAGTATTGCAGGTAGGCGCGGCGGGTGCAGCGCGGCTTCGGCGGCATCGTGTTGCAGATTTCGGGCGAAACAGTTGCAAAACGGTTTATAATTCGTAGGTCCGGCCAGGAGGTGGAGTGGATTACGAACCGGAGACCCCATTTGACGATATCGAAGGCGCACAGCAGTACCTTGACCTTCTTGGTGAGGCCGTGATCGATGCCAGGCAGGAAATTGAAGGTGAGATTGCGCTGGCCAAGGAAATGGGTGCACCGCGCCGCGAACAGGCACTCATGCTCATCTCTTATAACCTTGCGAAGCTCGGATCGCATATGACGAAAAGCCGCCGGATTCTGAACGATTTGAGGACGCTTCGCCGGCTGCTGCTGGAAGAGAGAAGCATGAAAGCCGCGGCGTCGAAAAACGGCAAGCTAGCCTGACAATTGTTTGTTATTGGCCGCGGACTTCGACGGTAAGTGTAACCTGAGCACGTACTTCTATCGTGCCCGGTTCCATCGGGACCGCACTCCCGGCATCGGCTGCCATCCTCTGCATCGCCATTTCGCGCACCGGACGGATCACGGCCGGTGATCCTTCCTGCACGTGCAGCACCCGAGCCACTTTCAAGCCCAGGGCGGCCGCGAGCGATTCCGCGTTGGCGCGCGCCTTGGTAGCCGCCTCTCTGAGCGCCCGGGAGCGGAATTCCTGCTCGTTCCTGAGCATAAACTCCAATCCATTCACGTTATTTGCACCGGCTTTGATTGCCGAATCCACGATCTCCCCGACAGTCTTCACGTCGTCCACCGTGATCTCGACGATATTCGAAGCCGTATAACCGGTGATGGTTGGCTGTCCGCCGTCACGCGGATGATGGTAGTTCGGGTGGAGCGAATAACCACGCGTGCGAATATTCTTCGTGTCAGGCAACGCTTTCCGGAGCCCGGCCAGCACCTGTTCCACCTGCTTCGCGTTTTGAGCCGATGCCTCCTGCGCGGTAGAGGCCTGGCTGACCACGCCCAGGTCGATTCTGGCGCGATCCGGCTGCGCTTGAATGACGGCATCGCCACTTGCGGTGATCGATGGTATCGTCGCCTGTGTGACATTCGATTGGGCGTAAACCGTCCCGCAGAGCAGCAGCAGCGAAAGCATAGGACCGCGAATGGACATCATCATTCTCCTCTTTCAGGATATGCCTTTGAAGCGGCTGTCCTTTCGCCGCTACTCCACTCTTTCTACTCTGACGCGGGCGCGGCCCGCTCCGGCGAAACCGAGCTCGCGGGCGGCGCCGATGGTGAGGCGGATGACGTGGCCCTGCGGCAGTGCGGTGCGGTCATTGATCCGGACGACCACGCTACGGTCGTTTCGCAGGTTGGTGACGCGCACCTGTGTTCCGATTGGAAAGTCCGGATGAGCCGCGGTCAAGCTCTTGCTGTCGAAGGGTTCACCGCTCGCAGTGCGGTTTCCATCAAGCTCCGTGCCGGAATAATCCGCCGTACCGACTCCATCTGCCTGGCGATCGGCGCTCGACGTGGCATCCGCGAGAGACAAATCCGCGTCGCGCGTAGGGGAACCTGCTTTCTTGGACCTTTCTCCACTGGACGCGACGAACGGCGGCGGTTGCTGCACTGCTGCCGCGCTGTCATCAACCATCGGACTGGGCCGGGTTGCCGGAGTTTCCGTATTGCGCACCGGCGGTTGGGGATTGCTTGCCCTCGGTTTGACAACAGCTTCCTCATGCCGTTCGCCTAACCACCAGGAGGCAGAAAGAACCAGCAGCAGCAGAACGGCACTTGCTCCGGCAACGATCCACTTACGGAACGGCCGGCGCGGCGTGGGTTCTGGAGAGGGCACCCAATTGACTTCGGGTGCCGGGTGAAACACAGGAACGCTTTCGGACTCGGGCGCTTTTCGAGCGGATTCGGCGGGCGGGACCTCAACCCCGGCCTTCAGCAGGATG
>DASTMK010000395.1:0-4810 GCA_035714225.1 Bryobacteraceae bacterium
ATCGCGCTGATCGGATTTCGCAATGCCGGCATCATAGTGACCAGCGAGACTACAGCGGTGGCGATGGGGAATCTACGCGATCCCCATACGCTACTCTCGATTTTTGGCCTGTTGCTGATTTCCGGTCTGCTGGTGTGGGGAGTGCGCGCCGCGATGCTGGTGGGTGTGCTGGCGACAACGGCGCTTGGCGCTATCACCGGCCTGGTGCAGTGGCGACCCCAGGCCTATAGCTTCTCCGATATCTCGGCAACGGCTTTTCAGTTGGATATCGCCGGAGCGATCCGGCTCGGCTTACTCGAAATCATCTTCGTCTTCCTGTTCGTCGACCTTTTCGATAACGTCGGAACGCTGGTCGCGGTGGGGAAAAAGGCGCGGCTGTTTGACGAAGCGCACCAGATTCCCCGCATCAACCGCATTCTCTATTCGGATGCAACGGCCACCATGGCGGGCTCGCTCACCGGAACCTCCACCGTGGTGAGCTACATCGAAAGCGCCGCGGGGGTGGTAGCGGGAGGCCGAACCGGCGTCCCCGCGGTGGTGGCGGGACTCCTTTTCCTGGTAGCGTTATTCATCGCACCGGCCATGGGAGTAGTGCCCGCCGCGGCAACGGCTCCGGCGCTGATTCTGGTTGGTTCCTTCATGCTGACCCACGTAGCGGAAATCCAGTGGGACGATCCGGTGGTGGCGATTCCGGCTTTCCTCACGATTACGACGATTCCGTTGTCTTTCAGCATTGCCAATGGCTTGTCGTTCGGCTTCACCGCCTACGCTCTGCTGCGGCTGGCCAGGGGAGAGTTCCGGAAGGTGAACTGGCTTGTCTGGCTGCTGGCGGCGCTCTTCATCGTGCGATTCGCGTATCTTGGCGGCGGCTAGCGTGGCTATCGACGTGCACTCCGAAAGGCATGCACGGACATGGAAACGCGGGCGGGCCTCGTCCCAGACTGGTTTTCTGGGAACTGACAACTGGCTGTAATCTCAGATGCATACACTGCCGCGCCAGCGCGACGGAGTTGATGTCTCCAGACGACCTGAACTACCAGGAAAGCTGTGACGTCATCGATCAGATTGCGGAATATGCCCCACTCATCCTGGTTTTGAGCGGTGGAGAACCCCTTTGGCGGCGCGATGTGTTTGATTTGGCGCACCGTGCGCGAAGCAAGAACATCCGCGTGGCTCTGGCAACGAACGGCACGCTGGTGGACGAAGCCATGGCGCAGCGAATCCAAGATGCAGGTATTCAAAGAGTTGCCATCAGTTTAGACGGTGCGGACCGGGCCACCCATGACAATTTTCGCGGCCACTCGGGGGCGTTTGATGCCGCCATTCGTGGCCTGCGGTGTGTGCAGGACCTGGGGATTTCTACACAGATCAACACCACCGTTTCGCATCACAACGTGCATCAGCTTCCCGATATCATGAAGCTGGCCGAAACGCTCGGCGTCAATGCATTTCATATCTTTCTGCTGGTACCGGTGGGCTGCGGGCTGACCATCAGCGAAGACCAGTCCGTGAAAGGCAGGGAAGCCGAACAGATCCTGGAATGGTTTTACGAGCGGTCGCTCGAATCGACTATGGAATTGAAGGCCACCTGCGCTCCACAGTATTACCGCATCGTGCGCCAGAAGCGCGCGGAAGCCAAGCGGGCGGGCTTGAGTGTGCCGGACCTGCCCACTCATGGGATGAATGCCGTTACGCGGGGCTGCCTGGCGGGCCAGGGCGTTTGCTTCATATCGCATCGCGGCGAAGTGTACCCTTGCGGCTATCTTCCCCTTGCCGCCGGTGATCTTCGCCGCCAGCGTTTCCGCGACATCTGGGAGCGCGCGACCGTGTTCGCGACGCTGCGGGATTCCGGCAATCTCGACGGCAAGTGCGGGTTCTGCGAATTCAGGCAGGTGTGCATGGGCTGCCGGGCCAGGGCGTATGGAGTCTACGGAAATTTTCTGGCCGAAGAGCCGTTCTGCGAGTACCAACCCCGCACGGGAGTGCACGCCTGACGGTGTGTGTCCACCGTCAGAACCGGGGGCATGATATTCTGGAGTTTGATACTGTATTATCTTAAATAATTCATTAAAGTCCATTTAAAAATCGGAGTGAGGAAAGAAGCGCGACCCGCATGCCAGTCGTTACCAAACCCGAGACCCCGGCGGTAAAAGACAACCGCGAACGTTTCCTGGAGCGGGCGATGTCCCGCCATCATTATTCGGGCGATGCGTTGATAGAAGTTCTTCATACGGCTCAGGAATTATACGGATTTCTTACGCCCGCCCTACTCAAAACCATCGCCCGGAAACTGCGCCTTCCGCCCAGCCGCGTGTTGGGGGTGGCAACCTTTTATCATTTCTTCTCGCTGGAGCCGAAAGGCGAACATTCCATGATCGTCTGCACGGGCACGGCTTGTTATGTAGCCGGAGCCCAGGGGCTGATGCGTATTCTCGAGCACCGGTGCGCGAAGGCCGGCGGGACGAGTCCCGACGGCAAGATGAGTGTGCAGGCGGCGCGATGCATCGGTTCATGCGGACTGGCTCCCGCCGTGATTTACGACGGAAAGATCCTGCCGCGCGTAACTCCGGATCAACTGAACGCGGAACTGGATCGGATTGGTGTGAGATGACCTTCGAAGATCTGCTGGAACTTCAGGCCAAAGAGATCGCACGCCAGCAAGGGCTGCGCGAGCGCATCTACTGCTGCACCGCCGCGGGCTGCATCTCCTCGGGTGCGGACGCGGTCAAAAAAGCCATCGACGAGGAGATCAAAGCCCGTGGGGTGGGTGCCGACGTGGAGTGCTGCGGAACCGGCTGCATGGGCCTGTGCAGCAAGGGGCCGCTGGTGCGTGCGCAGTCCGACGGAGCCATTTACGCGGCGATAACGCCGGAGGATGCCGGCGCACTGGTTGCGGGAGAAGATGCCAACCTGCTGGCGGGCCGGAAACTGGACCCGCAAGCCGATTTCTTCACCAGGCAGGAGAAGATCGTGCTGGCAAACAGCGGCACGGTCGACCCCGAAAAGCTTTCGGACTACATCGCAGCCGGAGGATACCAGGCACTGGCCCGGGCCGTGATGGAATTGACCCCGCAACAGGTTATTGAGGAAGTGAAGCGAAGCGGGCTGCGGGGCCGCGGCGGTGCGGGCTACAGCACCGGCCTCAAGTGGGAGCTGGTGGCCAAGCAGCCGGTGGATACCAAGTATGTCGTCTGTAACGCCGACGAGGGCGATCCCGGCGCTTTCATGGACCGCAGCATCCTCGAAGGCGATCCCCACCGCATACTGGAAGGCATGGCTATCGCCGGTTACGCCGTGGGCGCGCAACAGGGCTACATCTATGTCCGCGGAGAGTACGGACTGGCCATCCAGCGCCTGCAAGCGGCCATCAAGCAGGCTGAGCGCGAGCGGCTGCTCGGCAGCCGGATCTTCGAAAACAGCTTCCAGTTCCGTATCGACCTGCGGATCGGGGCTGGGGCTTTTGTTTGCGGCGAGGAAACAGCGCTGATCGCTTCCATCGAGGGCAAGCGTGGACAGCCGCGCCAGCGTCCGCCCTATCCGCCGGAATCCGGCTTGTGGGGCAAGCCTACCCTGATCAATAACGTGGAGACGTTCGGCAACATCGCTCCCATAGTGGCGAAGGGCAGCGAATGGTTTGCGACCATTGGCACTTCTGCCAGCAAAGGAACCAAGGTCTTCGCTCTGGCGGGCAAAATTGAGAACACCGGGCTCATTGAAGTGCCAATGGGTACCAGCCTCCGCACCATCATCTTCGACATCGGCGGAGGGATTCCGGGGGGAAAGGAATTCAAGGCGGCACAGACCGGCGGACCGTCGGGAGGCTGCATTCCACCGCAGTTCCTGGACGTACCGGTAGATTACGAGTCGCTCCACAAGATCGGCTCCATTATGGGCTCGGGCGGCCTCATCGTGATGGACGATACGTCGTGCATGGTCGACGTGGCGCGGTTCTTCATGGATTTTTGCATGGACGAATCGTGCGGCAAGTGCATACCGTGCCGGGCGGGAACCGTCCAGATGCACGATATCCTTCAGCGCATTACGAAAGGCGAGGCGAACGATAACGACCTCGTTGTGCTCGAACAATTGGCCAAGCTGCTGCGGGAGACCAGTCTTTGCGGGCTCGGCCAGACAGCGCCCAACCCCGTGATGAGCACGCTCAATTACTTCTCCGGAGAGTACCAGGCGCACATTAAGGATCACCGGTGCCCCGCCGGCCAGTGCACGCTCGACGGAGAAGAGGCGGCCGCGACGGTGAACGGAAATGGGAAGGTTCAGGCATGAGTGTCAGAACTCTCGAAATCGACGGTAAGGCCGTAACGGGTGTTGCCGGCCAGACCATTTTCAGCGTGGCGTGGGACAACGGAATCCACATCCCCCGGCTGTGCCACGTCGGAGGCGTGTCCGACGTCGGCGCCTGCCGGCTGTGCATGGTGGAGGTGGAAGGCCAGCGCAAGCTGCTGGCCGCCTGCATGACTCCGGTGGAAGAGGGAATGGTCATACGCACCAACACCGAGCGGCTGGTTGCCCACCGGCGGCTGATTGTCGAGCTGCTGCTCGCGGAAAGAAACCATGTCTGCGCGGTGTGCGTTGTGAATGGAGCGTGCGAATTACAGGACCTGGCCGCTTCGCTTGGCATCGACCATGTCCGGCTTCGCTACCGGTTTCCCACTCTTTCGGTGGACACGTCGCACGAACGCTTCGGCCTGGATCATAACCGGTGCGTCCTTTGCAGCCGCTGCATCCGGGTTTGCGACGAGGTGGAAGGCGCGCACACGTGGGACTTCTCCGGACGCGGAGCTAATTCTCT
>DASTMK010000396.1:0-4368 GCA_035714225.1 Bryobacteraceae bacterium
CTGAAGTCGAACCGTGGGAATGTAGTGTTGGTGAACTTGTGGGCCACCTGGTGCGCGCCCTGCCGGGAGGAAATGCCCGCCCTGGTCGCACTGCAATCGAAACTCGCATCGAAAGGCCTGAGACTGATCACAGTTTCGGCAGACGAACCGGAGGATGAAGCTTCCGCTCGCCAGTTTTTGAGCGAGCAAAAGGTTCCCTCTCCTGCTTACATCAAACGGGTCGAGAACGACGAGAAGTTCATCGAGTCCATGGATCCTAAGTGGAGCGGAGCCCTGCCGGCGTCCTTCCTTTATGACCGTAACGGCCGGAAGGCCCGTGCTTTCATCGGCGAAGTGGATATGAAAGAACTGGAAGCGGCCATCCGGAAACTGCTGTAATTGGGATGGCCGCATTCCCGGTCCGAAAACTACCGGATCAAAATAGAAACCGCAAACTCAACTGAATGCGCCGCGGGTAGTTGGCCTGGTTGGACGCGACAATCTGACCGAAAGTCTGGTTCGCCGGATTGAATGCGTTTCCGGCCGGCGTCGGGAACTGCGGGTGATTGAACGCGTTCAGGAATTCACCTTTGAGTTGGATCTCTTTGCCTTCCGCCACCCGGGCATTTTTGAACAGCGCCAGGTCGAAGTTGCTGATATTGTCGCCGCGCAGGAACCCGAAGCGCAGTGGGAAAGTCCGGATCTGGCGCGCCGTATCCAATTGCTGCGCGGAGTTCCTTTCGAAACCGGCATCTGTGTTGAACCATCGTGAGAGACTGCGTTCGCTGCCGGATAGCCGGATGTCGTTAATGTCACCGTTGAAGATCACGCTGTTGATGGTTAGGTTGTTGCCGGTGAAAGTGGAACTGCCGGTCGTCGCGCCCCACAGAATCGGCGGGCCGCTCTGGTAAGTAAACATACCGGAGATCTGCCAACCGCCAACCAGCATCGAGACAACCCGGTTACCGCCGGCCAGCCAGCGGCGCCGGTCTCCGAACGGCAGCTCGTAAATGCCGCTGACGGCTACCTTGTGTGGATAATCCATGTCGGAAACCCCCTCGAACGGCCGCAGGTCGTCCGGCACCATCAGTTCCGTAGCCTGCATGAATTTGGAGAACGTGTAGTTGGCCGCGAGGGTATAGCCCTTCGAGAATCGCTTCTCGATGCGGGCTTGCAGTGAGTGGTACCAGGAGTAGCCCTCGTACGTGGTTGACGTTACGGTGTCGAAATGCGGATACGGCCGCAGCAGCCTTTCGCGGGCGATGCTGGTGCTTGTAAAGACCCCGATAGCGCCGGCAGGCAGCAGACCGGCGAACGGGTTGGGCAGATTGGCGCTCAGGTAATTGATGGTCTGGTTGTCGCGCACCGGGCTTCTGCTCAGATACCGCTGGGGGGTGACGTTCAGGTTTCGCTGAATCTCGATGTTGGTTCCGCGATTGCCGACGTAGTTTAATTCGGTGACGAATCCCGCCGGAAGTTCCCGCTGTATCCCGAATTGCCACCGCTGCATGTAGGGCATGCGCGGATCCTCGTTGAAGAAGGTAATTGCTTGGCCGACGAAGGTCTCCGCTCCCTGTGCTGCCCCCAGCGGCTCCAGGATACCGTTCGGGAAAGGATTGGACAGAGTGGAGCTGAAGGTTAGCCCCTGATCGTCCGATGCGTTGAACGGCGTTGCGCGGGTAAACCCGCTCTGGATGACGTCGCTGCGCCGCTGGCCGAGAAAACCGAAGAAGATGCCGTAGCCGGCTCGCAGTACGGTTTTGTCGTCGAGCTTGTAGGCGAGGCCGAAGCGTGGCATCAGGTTGCGTTTAGGCGTGTTGTAGAGGCCCCGCGGCAGCCCGTTGACTCCGGCGAAGGTCAGTCCCCCCGAGGCGTTGAACTGTTCGGGCGGGATTTCCGGCGTCGGGTTTCGCGCATAGTTGGCCCTCGCCTGTGCTTCAAACGGCTGGGCGGCGTTAACGTCAAAGCCGCGCACGCTGCGATTGAACCGTTCCGTAAGGGCGCCCTCAAACTCCCATCTCAGACCGATATTGAGTGTGAGCTTGGAGTTTACGGTCCAGTCGTCGTGCAGGAAGAACCCCCACGACGTGGACTGCTCGGCATAGCCCGCCGGGCGGTTGAGCAAGCTGTTGGAACCCGAGGGCAGACCCAGCAGAAAGGCCGCGAACGACTGGCCCAATTGCGCGGGCGAGTTCGGGGAGTTGTCCAGCGGGCCGCGAGTCCAGGTGGAGTCGAAACTGAAGCGGCCGGTCTGGTCATTTCCGAGAGGCCTGCTGTTTTCCCGGTAAGCGCGGAATTCCATGCCACTCTTGATAAAATGCCGGCCTTGCGCCTTCTGGACGGTGAAGTTCAAAGAGTGAGTATCGTTAGGACGGTAATCGCCCCCAAATCCCGTTCCCTGGTAGGTGCCACCGGGAAAGTCGAGGCGCGGAAAACGCCGGATATCGGCCGAGATGGCGTTATTGTACTCGGCGGGAAACCCGAGTTGCGTCAGATCAAAGCCCTGCGATTCTGGATTGGGAGCATCCACACGAATGAAACGGTTATATCCGTAGCGGACGTTCATGACCACGGTCGGAGTCAGGTTGTAGACGTGGTCGCCGACGAAAGAGCGCGATAGGAACTGGAACAGCGACCCCGTGGCCAGGTTGTCGAAATAGTTGTTATACGTGCTATCGCGCCGGTACACGCTGCCGCGAACGAAAATCCTCTGTTTTTCCGTCAGCGTGTGGTCGATTCGCACTGTATGGGTGTAATATTTCGCCCGCTCCATCAGATCGGATCGCGAGTAGTTGTTTGTGCCATCGGGGTTTCCGGGTGTGAGCGGATCCGGAAAGTACGCCAGAATATTTCGCGCAACCGGATTGATCAGCGAACTGGGGATGATGTTGCCCGGGAACGGGTCCTGCTGGTACCGGCCGCCGCCGATAGAACGGCGCGTGAACGGATTGTAGATCTGATAATTCGAGTTCAAGTTCAACAGGGCCGAGAAATCGCCGAGCTTGTTCTCCACTGTCGGCACCGTATTTGTGCCGTTGTTGCGCGGCCGGGCCTCGTGAATACCCTCATAACCCCACATGAAGAAGGTTCTGTTCCGGCCATCGTAAAGTTTCGGCAGATAAACGGGGCCGCCCGCCGTGCCGCCCCACCGGTCATAAGTGAGGTCGGCGCGCGGAATTCTGTTGGCGTTGGCGAAGAAATCGTTCGCAAACAGTTCCGGCGCCATCTTCGTGTAATTCACGGTTCCGTGCAGCGCATTGGTTCCCGATTTGATGCTGATGTTGGTTACGCCGCCTTCGGTCTGCCCGAAGCTGGCGTCGAAGGTAGCGGTCTGTACACGGAACTCCGAGATGATGTCCGCGGGCGGAACATAGGATGAAATAACTTCACCCGCGTTCGCCGTTGCGGTGCTTGGCGCGCCGTCCAGTGTTACGTCGCTGCGGTTGGCCCGAGTTCCGTCCATGGCGTAGCCGACGATATGAGTCGGCTCAAACGGCCGGTCCAGCCGGGCGTCACGCGCGAAGGTAACACCTGGTGCGAGGGCAATCAGAAAATACGGATTGCCGTGCGGGATCGGAAGTTCGGAAATACGGCGGCCGTCCACAACGGCGCCCATTGAGCCGGTGGTGGTGCTGAGCAGCGGCGTTTCGGCGGTAACCGTCACCGTTTGTTCCGCGGTGCCCACCTCCAGCGTGATATCCAATTCCAGGCGGTCGTTGACCTGTACCGCCACATTGTCGCGAATGAACCTCTTGAACCCCGGCACTTCCACCGCAACCTGGTACAAGCCGGGGATCAGGTACGGGGCCTGATAGAGACCAGTCTCATTGGTTTTCACAGACAGCTTCGTTCCCATCGCTTTGTTGGTGACCTCCACCGAAGCATCCGGGATGGCTGCCTGCGAGCTGTCAATGACTCTGCCTACAATGGTTCCGCGGGATTCTTGAGCGAGTGACGTCCAACAGGAAACCAGCGGCAAAACGATACAAGTCGCAAGACGCGAAGTGAGGCGCATCGTTCCCCCTCCCCACGGCCACATGGGCCGTTGAGACAAGACTATCCTGCGTCAAGAATAACCGTTTTGCTTGTCAAGCGCACCAGTATCAGCGGGCAGGTGCAGGAGTTTACTTCTGAAACCGCCGGCTAAACACGACGCCGCCTCCGTTTGCGTATCCCGATAACCACTCCCTCGCGGTCGTGGCTCCCTCGAAAATAATGCCTGACTCGCGAATCAGGCTGCGGGATGGAGGGTGACCTCGTATCCGAGCCTTTCCAGTCGCTTGACGGAACGTTTCAGGAGGCTCTCCTTCTGGCGCAGATCAAAGTATAGGGTGCCCATCTCCCGGTACTCGGTTTGGTCACGCAGAACGTATTGGCGACGGCCAGGAG
>DASTMK010000397.1:0-11657 GCA_035714225.1 Bryobacteraceae bacterium
GACGCCTTTACCAACCAGGCCCAGGTGCGCGTTCGTGGACGCGGGAGTGGCAGGCTTGTACCGGAGGATGATCAGCGCCGGCGGCTCCTCGCTGCCTTGCGCAACGCCGAGTAGCGCGCCCATACCCAACTGTGCCATTCGATCCCGGTCCAGCAGTTCGAAGTCCAGGCCCTGTTCTTCGGCCAACCGGCGCGCGCGGTCCGCCAGCACCATCGGGCTCATCCGATTGGCGGGTTCGTTCACCAGTTCGCGGGTAAAGTTCTGCGCCTCGGCAAGGATACGGCCGCGGCCGAGCGCCTGCTGCCATTCGACCCCTGTGGAGGGAGCCACAACCGTCAGGCTGTCGAGCGCGCATTCCTCCTCTTTCGCGGTCTTGTACCGGCTGGGCTCGAAATCGCCTGTAATCGCGCCTTCCACTGCCGCGGACACGTACTCCGGAGCAGCCCAAAGGGGGTCCAGAACCACCGCGATACTCCGGCAGCCTTTCCCTTTCAGGTGACGGACGCCCGCCGCAATCGCCTTCCGCAATTCGGCGGCATCGAAACGGTCCCGCTTGCCCGCGCCCACGGCGAGCACACGGCGGCTCTTCATCCCCGGCGGCCTGTGCAGCAGGGCAAACGTGAGGGGCTTTCCGGTAAATTCGGCGGTGTCATAGATTTCCGCAAGCCAACCGCCGGTAGCGGAATTGACGGACGCGAACAATTCCGCCTTTTCCCGGTCCTCTTTTTCAAAGGAGAGAAGAATCAGCGCCTCGGTTTCGACGTCCCGAATGGGTGTTGCGATCAGTGAAGTTTGCATTCTATTTATAATCAGGCGGTTCGTCTGCCCAACGCAGCGCGCGCTTCCGCCTGCTGTTCCCGTGTGCGCTCCGCTTCCCGCTTGTCGTGCAGTTTTTTGCCCTTGGCCAGGGCGAGTTCCACTTTGATCCTGCCTTCTTTGAGGTAAATTTTCGTGGGTATCAGCGAGAGACCCTTCTCGCGGGTCTTACCTGCCAGTTTGTCGATTTCGCGGCGGTGAAGCAGTAGCTTCCGGCGCCGCACCGGTTCGTGGTTCTCGCGATTACCGTGAGTGTAATGGCTGATATGGGCGTTGACCAGCCAGGCCTCGTTCGAAACGACTTCCGCATAGCTGTCTTTGAGCTGGATTTTGCCGGTCCGTGCGGATTTGACTTCCGTGCCCGTCAGGACGAGCCCCGCCTCAAACCGGTCCATCAAATGGTAATTGTGCCCTGCCTGCCGGTTATCGCTAAGAATCTTGAAGCCAGACTGAGTTGCCACTCGAAAAATGCCCTCAACGCTGGAAAACCGAGATACGTCAATCGTTTGTGTGGTGTTTCCAGACGGATGCCGCACACTATATTAGCATAAACCTCTACGACTCAATAAGATGGACTTATCCAGACGCCTCTTGAGCCTGCTGCTCGCCCTGCTGCTCGCCGCTCCCGCTACAGTGGAAGCCCGAAATCGCAAGGGCGACAAATTACTGAAAGAGGGCCAGCAGGCAGAGCAGAAAAAGAACTACGATGAGGCGCTGATCCTATATGAGAAGGCGGTGCTGGAAGATCCGTCCGAAACAGCCTACCAACTGGCGCTGAGGCGCGTCCGTTTTCAGGCGGCACAGGCCCACGTCGACAAGGGCAAGCAGTTGCGCGATGCCGGAAACCTGGAAGAAGCGCTGAAAGAGTATCAACACGCCTACGCCATCGACCCGAGTTCCATGATCGCCGAGCAGGAACTGCGCCGCACGTTCCAGATGATGGAACGTAATAAGAAGCTCAGTGCCGAGACCGGCCGCGAGTTGACGCCGAAGGAACAGGGCATGACTCCGTCCCAGGCGGCGGACGCCAAATTGGAAGAGCGTATCTCGGGATATCAGCCCATTCCCGAACTGCGGCCCATCACACCCCAGATCACGTCTCTCAAGATGAACAACCAGCCGCCGCGGGTCCTGTTCGAGACGGTCGCGAAGCTGGCCGGCATCAACGTGATCTTCGACCCAGAGTTTATCCAGCAGAACACCAGGCCCTCCAACTTGGACTTGAGTAATACGACCCTCCAACAGGCGCTGGATCATCTCGCCGTGTTGACGAATGCTTTCTGGAAGCCGCTTTCCGCCAATACGATCTTCGTCACGCAGAACAATCCAACCAAACGGCGTGATTACGAAGACCAGGTGGTGAAGGTGTTCTATTTGCAGAATGTCACCAACGTGCAGGAATTGCAGGAAATAGCCGTGACGGTGCGAAGCGTGCTGGAGTTGCGCCGCGCCTTCACCTATAACGCGCAGAACGCCATCGTTATCCGCGCCGAGGCCGATAGAATCGCGCTGGCGGAGAAGCTGTTGCGCGATCTGGACAAGCCGAAGTCCGAGGTAGTGGTTGACCTCGTCGTGTTGGAGGCCAATCGTACGAAGACCCGCGACTTGGCCGCCGCTTTGCAATCGGCGGGCGGCGCGATAGGGCTGCGTGCGCCGGTGAATTTCACACCGCGCAACCCGGTGCTTTCGGGAAATGATGGGAACGGCGACGATAACGGCAACGATGACGGAGACGATGACAACGGAAACTCGAATACAAGCGGATTAGGAGGGATTCTCGGCTCCTCGAGCAGCGGCAACACTACGCAGGAGCAGGCGATTTCGCTCGCGCGGATCGGCAGAATTTCAACCAACGATTTTTCCATCACTCTGCCGGGCGCATTATTCCAGGCCATGCTTTCGGACCGTTCCACCCGCGTGATCCAATCGCCGCAGGTGCGGTCGATTGACAATGCCAAGGCGGAGCTGCACATCGGAGACAAATATCCCTATGCAACGGGCAGCTTTCAGCCGGGCATTGGCTCGGTCGGCGTAAGTCCGCTGGTGAGTACCCAATTCCAGTTTGCCGATGTGGGCGTGAAACTCGTGATGACACCGAAGGTGCATGGCAGCGATGAGGTTTCACTGCACGTCGAAATGGAGATTTCGAGTGTGCGCGACCGCATCGACGTCGGGGGACTGTCGCAACCGGTTATCGGACAGCGTCGCGTAGTGCACGATATACGGGTGAAGGAAGGCCAGGTGACGCTGCTCGGCGGGCTGATGCAGAACCAGGACACCAATTCGGTATCGGGTCTGCCGGGAATCGCCAGTCTACCGGGATTGAAGTGGCTGTTCGGCAGCGAA
Organism: Bryobacteraceae bacterium; assembly: GCA_035714225.1. Classification (GTDB taxonomy): domain Bacteria; phylum Acidobacteriota; class Terriglobia; order Bryobacterales; family Bryobacteraceae; genus CAADGY01. The sequence goes on from DASTMK010000397.1 coordinate 3,163, forward strand.
AGCGTGGAAAAGAATCAGGGCGAATTACTGATCGCGCTGATCCCTCACATAGTACGATCGCAGGAACTCAGCGAAAACAATTTGAAGGGTATCTCATCGGGAACGGAGATGAATTATAAAGTGACCTATTCGTCACCCACCCCTGAGAAACCCACCGCTCCTGTAGAGGCTCCAAAGCCCGAAGCGCCTCCGGCCGCCCCTGTACCGGGTGCGGCTCCCGAAGTGAAACCCGAAGCTCCACCGGTGGAGGCGCCAAAACCGGAAACACCTGCTGCGCCCGCTGCTCCCGCGGCTACGGCCTTGAGCTTCAACCCACCGGCGGTGGAAGCGCGGCTTGGCGCCGAGATCCCGGTCAGCATACAGATTCAGAACGTCACGGATCTGTTCTCGGCTCCTGTACGGCTGCGGTTTGATCCCAAGCGCCTTCGTCTGAATGAAGTGACTCGCGGCACGCTGCTATCCGGAGACGGCCAGAACGTAATTTTCACGAGAAACATCCAAAACGATGTGGGAGAACTGACGGTCAACCTGAACCGGCTGCCCGGGTCCGCCGGCGTGAGCGGTTCCGGCACTCTGCTGAACCTGACGTTCCAGGCGATCGGCGTGGGGCAGGCACAAGTAACCGTGGTCGATGGCGGATTGCGGAATTCCCAGATGCTGTCGATTCAGGCCGGCAATCCCATCCTTGTAATCAATGTGAAGTAGGCAATGAGTATGAGGCGATGGCGGCAACGGGGGCTCACCCTGGTGGAATTGATTGTGGCATTCACCATTCTGCTCACCCTGACCAGCATGGCGGTGCCGATGGCCCGCATGAAAGTGAAGCGCGAGCAGGAGCGCGAACTGCGGATGGCGCTGCGCGAGATCCGCGCCGCGATCGACAAGTATAAGGATGCCGCGGACCTGCAACAGATCGGGCCGACCAAGATGGGGTCTGAGAATTATCCGGAAAGTCTGGAAATTCTGGTAGAGGGCGTATCGAAAACGGGAGCGGTGGATACGAAGGTGAAGTTCCTGCGCCGGATCCCCAAGGATCCCATGACGAACTCCTACGACTGGGGGCTACGCAGCGTTCAGGACGATCCGGAGTCGATCGCATGGGGAGGCCAGAACGTCTTCGACGTATATACGAAGAGTCTCGACAAGGCGGCGGATGGTACACCCTATTCGAAGTGGTAGGCGCGGATTTACGATCGTCGAGCTGATGATCGTGCTGACCATCGTCGGCATTCTGGTCTCGATCGCGATTCCGATCTATCAGAAGTCAATCATTCGGGCGAAGGAAAGTGTCCTGAAGAGCAATCTTTTCACACTTCGAACGGTGATCGACGAGTACACCTACGACAAACAGAAGGCGCCGCAGTCGTTACAGGACCTCGTAAACGACGGCTACCTGCGGCAGGTGCCTGTGGACCCGATGACCGGCTCGGATTCAACATGGAAGATCATCATGGAAGATGCGATGAACAGCATCGACCAGACCGAACCGGGCATTTTTGATGTAAAGAGCGGGTCGGACAGGATGAGCCTGGAAGGAACGCCATACTCCGAGTGGTGACGAGGCTGCAGACGAAGCGGCCCGCACACGGATGCTGTTATCCTATACAGTGAATCACGGTGAGGTGCGAGAGTGGTTGAATCGGGCGGTCTCGAAAACCGTTGAACCTTCACGGGTTCCGTGGGTTCGAATCCCACCCTCACCGCCAGCATAGAATCATAACGTAGCGGCAAAGAGCCCAACTCGGTGGGTAATGATGTTAAACGGGCTCTGTGTTCTTGTGGTCAGTCATGAGTGTGAGAACCCGACTGCGGCTTGCCCTTCGATTTCTTTGATCGGCGGCGGCCACCCTGCTTCTCCTCGAAGACCTCTCGATACAGTTCCTTCAACTGCGCCCGGATCAGATCCAGAGCGTCTGTTCCGAGTTTTGTGAGCCTGTACTCTCTGCGGCTGTGGCTGTTCACAGGTGTGGCCCGGATGGGCTTCAGCCAACCATGGCTCTCCATTCGCCGGAGTAAGGGATACAGCGTCCCTGGGCTGATGTCATAGCCATGCCGTCTGAGTTCTCCGATCATCCATTGCCCATACACGGTGCCTTCCGCTGCATGGTGCAGGATGTGGATTTTCCAGAAGCTCAGCAGCACTTCGCGGATGAGTTGTGAATCCTTGAGATCCAATTGCCGATTGTCCTTGAGACTCGCTGAACTGTCAATACCTCGCTGCGCAGTAACCTTGACGAGCGATTTCCCGCCTTGGTATAAACGAGAATCTACAACGACAGACGTAGACGAATATCGTAATATGCCAATTCAAGAGAGCGACCGCGTGCAACGGAACCTGAGCCCGGCATTCGTGGACCACGGGTTTACCGCGCGACTCCGCGGGGAAGAGGGGCCCTGAAAACGGCGAAGACCAACGTGCAGGAATTGCAGGGGAATTGCTGAAAGAGAGCTGAGATCCGGCTGATGCGATTTACTATAATCACTCGAACACTAGGGGTCGGCGTTCTTCTTGCCTCGATTGGGCCCGGTACATTGTTGGGCCAGTCATACACCATAGGCCAAGCAGTGGCGGATGCTGGTGATCGCTATCCGGCGACGAGAGTATCGATCGAACAAGTGTCCGCCGCCGCCCAAGCAATCAACCTGGCGCGAACGGCATACCTTCCTCGCGTAGACTTCCTAAGCCAGGTAAACCGAGCTACGCGGAACAACGTGTTCGGAATGACTCTGCCGCAAGCGACGCTTCCTGCGATCTCCGGACCACCGCTCCCTGAGAATGACATGACGAGCGTGTTTGGCAGCACTGTGGGCTTTACCGTTACGTGGGAGCCCTTCGATTTCGGTGCCCGTCAGGCAAACGTCCGCTATGCGGAAGCAGGCCGTCGCGTGGCGGAAACAGGTGTTTCCCGGACCCGTTTCGAAGTCACCACGGCTGCCGCAGATGCTGTCCTCACCGTCATCGCCGCGGAACAAACCGCTATCGCAGCACAGGCCGGTGTCGAACGCTCCCGAGTACTGCTGGAAATGGTGCAGGCGCAAGTTCGAGCGCAGCTTCGTCCCGGCGCCGATGCAAGCCGTGCCCGTGCGGAGCTTGCCCTCGCTCAAAACCAGTTGATCCGTGCACAAAGCGCGATCGAGGTTGCGAAGGCAAATCTTACTCAGTTCGTTGGCGGTGACCCCACCACGATCTCCGTTCAAACGGAACCCTTGCTCAAGCTACCGGATCCAAGCGCAGGAGCAGGGTCGTTGATGCCTAACCATCCGGTACTTCAACAACAGCGCTCACTTATCGAGCAGATCCAAGCTAACGAGCAGGTTTTGCAGCGCTTGTATTATCCACGTTTTTCGCTGCAAGGCTCGAACTACGCGAGGGGGACCGGCGCGTATGCAAACGGCTCGACCCTGGGTGGTCTCAATGGGCTCGGTCCGAACATTTACAACTGGGGCGTCGGATTGAGTGTGACGTTTCCCTTGTTCGACCTTTCGTCGATTCGTTCAAAGCGGGAGATCGAGCGGTATCGGGAACGCGCGGAGTCGGCACGGTTCGATCAGTACCAGCAAGACTTGGCCGCCGCCGTCTCGAGCGCCCGAGCGAATCTGGACGGCGCGCGGAGAGTCGCCCAAAACACACCGATTCAACTGGACGCCGCACGGGCCACTGAGCAGCAGATGAGTGCCCGATATAAGTCCGGATTGGGCACACTGATCGAATTGGCCGAGGCACAGCGCCTTGTCACGCAGGCTGAGATCGACGATGCCCTGGCAAGGCTTGGCGTTTGGCGAGCTCTGCTTCAGGCCGCCGTGGCGCAAGGGAATCTGGAGCCGTTCCTGCAGGAAGCGGGGAAGTAGGGGGGCTTATGTGGTTAGTCAATGCAGCAATGAGACGCCCCATCACAATTCTGGTCGTCGTGATGGCTGTTGCACTTGCGTCCATTCTCGCCATCAGGCGTATGAAAATGGACATCTTCCCGAGTCTCGGCTCGCCGACGATCTATGTCGCCCAGCCGTACGGCGGCATGGATCCATCTCAGATGGAAGGATTCCTGACGTACTACTACGAGTATCACTTCCTCTACATCACTGGCATTGAGCACGTGGAGTCAAAGAGCATTCAGGGTGCGGCGCTTATGAAGCTCGTATTCCATCCCGATACGAACATGAATCAGGCGGTTGCGGAAACGGTCGGATACGTAAACCGGTCCCGGGCTTTCATGCCTCCCGGCGCGGTTCCACCGTTCATCGTACGATTCGACGCCGGCAGTGTCCCTATTGCGCAACTCGTCTTTTCCAGCCCAAACCGGAGCCCGGGCGAGATGCAGGACTTTGCCATCAACCGAGTGCGTCCTCTATTCGCCACGCTTCCCGGGGTTTCGGCCCCTCCTCCCTTTGGTGGTAATCAACGGACCATCATTGTTCGCATCGATCCCGACCGCATGCGCGCCTATCAGATGTCTCCCGAAGAGGTCATTGCGGCGGTCAACAAAGCGAGTGCGGTCCTGCCGTCCGGCCTCGTGCGCATCGGCAATGATGCGTATATCGCATCCACTAATGCAACGGTCGGCGGCAATCTCGATGAATTCATGAACACGCCGGTTCGAACTGGCGCCGGCCCGACTGTCTACATTCGCGACGTCGGACTGGTCGAAAACGGTACGGACATCTTGAGCAGCTACGCGCACGTCAACGGCCGCCGGACTGTCTATATCCCGGTCACCAAGCGCTCCGATGCGTCCACGCTCGACGTGATCCAGCGTGTGCGGGAAGCGCTACCCAGAATGCAGGCGGCCGTGCCCGAAGATGTTGAGGTCCGGCTGGAGTTCGACCAGACCGGCTACGTATCCCGTGCGCTGAACTCGGTCGTTTACGAAGCGCTCATCGGTGCGGCCCTGACAGGCTTGATGGTTCTTCTTTTCCTGCGGGACTGGCGCAGCTCCCTGGTGGTGGTCGCCACCATTCCCTTCGCGTTGCTTGCTGCGGTAGTGTGCCTGTGGGCGGCCGGACAGACCATTAACATCATGACGCTGGCAGGCCTGGCCCTGGCGGTCGGCATCCTCGTGGACGAAGCGACGGTGCTGATCGAGAGTATCCACTCACACATGACGCAAGGCGATTCGAAGGTTTGGGCTGTAATGGGTGCTTCCGCCAAGACCGCTATCCCTCGTCTGCTCGCGATGCTTTGCATCTTGGCTGTGTTCGTGCCGTCTTTCTTCATGGCTGGCGTCGGACAGCAACTGTTCATCCCGCTATCGCTTGCTGTCGGCTTTGCGATGATCTCGTCATACATCCTGTCGAGTTCGCTGGTACCGGTGCTATCGACGTGGATTTTGCGCAGAGCGCACTGCGAGGCCGAAACGGGTCTGTTCCATTGGCTGCGGGAAATTTACACGAAATACTTGCGATTCACGCTGAAGCTCCGCTGGCCTGTTGCCGCGGCGTACGTGTTCGGTTGCTTCGGACTGGCGTGGCTGTTGCTGCCGAAGATCGGAACGGAGATCTTCCCGACTGTCGATGCCGGACAGTTCCAATTGCGGCTGCAAGCTCCCACCGGCACACGCATCGAGCAAACCGAGCGTATCACACTTCAAGCCATGGACTTGATCGGCGAAACTTTGGGGCGGGACAATGTGCGGATCACAACGAGCTTTATCGGCGTTCAACCAGCCAGCTATCCGATCAATACCATTTACCTCTGGACGAGCGGACCACACGAGGCCGTATTGCTCGTTGCACTCAAACCGGAAGCCAAGCTTCGTGGAGAAGAACTGAAAGAAGAGTTGCGGGCGCGCTTTCGAAAGCGCATGCCCGACGTGAGGATTTCGTTCGAGGCCGGCGATATAGTCGCACGCGTAATGAGCTTCGGCTCGAATACTCCGATCGAGGTCGCAGTGCAAGGTCCGAACATCGCGCAGAACCGGAACCACGCGGAGAAAGTGCGGACGGAACTCGCCAAGCTCCCGTTCCTGCGTGATCTTCAGTATGCCCAGCCGCTTGACTACCCGACTCTCCAAGTGGACATCGACCGGGACCGCGCGGGCCAATTCGGGATGACTGCGGCCGGGGTGGCACGGTCGCTCGTTGCCGCCACTTCGTCGAGCCGGTTCGTCGATCCAAACTTCTGGCGAGATCCGAACAGCGGCAACGCCTTCCAGATTCAGGTAGAGGTCCCTCAGCACGAGATGGCATCAATTGAGGACATGCGGGCGCTCCCGATCACTTCCAACGGATCACGCGCGCTGCTTGGAGACGTCGCCAATATCAAGGTCACAAGGTCCCTGGGGCTCGTTGAGCGTTACAACATGCAGCGCGTGGTTAGTCTCACCGCCAACATCTCTGGCAAGGCACTCGGCCAGGTCGTGGCCGACATACAGAGAGCTACCGCCCGCGCAGGGGACGCGCCGAGAGGGTCAACCGTGGCAGTTCGCGGGCAGATCCCCGCGCTTAACGAGACCATATCCGGGCTACAGGTCGGACTGGGGCTCGCCATCGCGGTCATCTTCCTGCTGTTGGCGGCTAACTTCCAGTCATTCAGGCTGGCGATCGCTGTGATCACAACGATTCCCGCGGTGCTCGTCGGAGTTCTTCTCATGCTCCTGATTACCGGCAGCACGCTGAATGTGCAGTCGTTTATGGGAGCGATCATGTCAAGTGGCATCGCGGTCGCGAACTCCATTCTGCTCGTGACGTTTGCCGAATTCAGCCGGCATGCCGGATCGAACGCCGTTGATGCAGGAATCGAGGGCGGTCGCGGCAGATTGCGAGCGATTCTGATGACGGCAACGGCGATGATTGCCGGCATGATCCCGATCGCACTTGGAATCGGAGAAGGCTCCGAGCAGACAACACCGCTTGGCCGCGCCGTGATCGGCGGCCTGTTGTTTGCGACTTTTGCGACGCTGACGGTCTTGCCCGCGTTCTACGCCATCCTCCAGCGCAAGGCGACACCAGTCACTTCATCACTTCATCCGCTGGACGCGGAGGGGAGGTTCTATGAACCCAGGTAAGTTCTTTGTCGCACTGGCCGTCACAGGCGTATTGTCCGCACAGAACGTGCCGGTGGTGAAAGTCGAGTCAAAGGCACTGAGCAGAACGGTTCTGCTGACCGGTGAGTTTCTGCCGTTTCAAACCGTGGATCTGCATGCAAGAGTTCAAGGTTTCGTCGAGAAGGTCCTCGTGGACCGCGGCAGCATTGTCAAAGAAGGCGAATTGCTCGTGACGCTGAGCGCGCCCGAGATGGAAGCGCAGGTTGCCGAGGCGGAAGCCAAGGTGAAGACCGCCGAATCATCAGCATCGGAGGCACGGGCGAAGCTTGTCGCCGCTGAGAGTACATACAAGCGGCTGAAAGAGGCGTCCGCAACCGAAGGAGCGATCGCTGGAAATGAGTTGGTGATTGCGGAACAATCCGCGGAGGCGTTACGAGATACTGTCCGCGCTTCCGAATCCGCGATTACCGCAGCCAAGGCTTCTCTCGCGGCCGTCCAGAAGATGCAGCAGTATCTCAGTATCAGTGCGCCCTTCCCCGGCGTGATAACGGAGCGTCTCGCACATCCGGGCGCGCTGGCGGGACCCAGCACCGGCCCTCTCCTGCATCTGGAACAAGTCTCGCGTCTTCGGCTTGTAGTGGCCGTCCCGGAAGCCAACTTTGCGGGAGTGCGCCCGGGAACAAAGGTCCCTTTCCAGGTGTCCGCATATCCAACACGCATGTTTGAGGGCGCCGTCGCCCGTATTGCGCGTTCGATAGATCAAAAAACGCGCACAATGTCCGTTGAGTTGGAGGTGCCCAACGCTTCTGGCACGCTTGCGCCTGGCATGTATCCGCGGGTGAACTGGCCCGTTCGCTCCACCGAGCGAGCGTTAGTAGTCCCCTCAACCAGTGTCGTCCGGACAACGGAGCGAGTTTTTGTGATTCGCGTCAAGGATGGCAGAGCCGAGTGGGTTGACGTTCAAGTAGGCGCCAGAGAGTCCGGGCAATTTCAGGTGTTCGGCAGCCTCGCCGAGGGCGACATGGTTGTGCGGAACGGCAGCGACGAGATTCGTGACGGCTCCCAGGTAAGTGTGACAACGGCGAAGCCAGGGTAGGGCCTGGAACTGCCCTTGGGGCCGGCGGGTGGAGGGTATGCCCGATGTACGAAATTCTGATGGGTGCGACATCGGTTATCGCCGGAGCGATCGCCTCCATTGTGGGTTTTGGCATCGGAAGCATCCTGACCCCGTTGCTGTCTCTGCGGATTGGCACGCGCCTTGCGGTCGCCGTGATCTCGATCCCCCATCTTTTCGCAACGTTCGTGCGCTTTGTCGCAACGGCAACAGCCATCGGCTTGGTGGTCGATGCCGTGCGCATGCCTGTGTACTTCGTGACTGCAGGCGATGAAGTTCTGAGAATGCCAGGTGTGATCATCAGCAGCACGGTAGGGGGTGACCGCCACAGCGAACCTGATTCGCAACTTCGTCGAGAATTACCATGAGAAACTCGAGGAAGAGTACCCCTTTCCGCGCTT
>DASTMK010000398.1:0-5427 GCA_035714225.1 Bryobacteraceae bacterium
TATTTTGATCGTGACGAACGTGATCCTGGTAAAAGCGATTTTCTTCGTCTTTCCGGAGGCGAGCTTATGACGAACTCTCAGGCCGCGATCCGCCTGGAAAATATCTCGAAATCGTTCGGCTCGCGAACGGTGCTGCGCGACGTCTCCTTCGATGTGGATAAAGGCAGCGTGTTTTGCATTCTGGGACGCAGCGGCACGGGAAAGAGCGTGACGCTCAAGCTGATCGTCGGTCTGCTGCACGCCGACGACGGACAGATCTACATCGGGGATCACAACATCACTGGCTTAAACAGCCGGGCGCTGGTGTCGGTACGGAAATCCATCGGGTTTCTTTTCCAGAATGCCGCCTTGTTTGATTCGATCTCCGTTGGTGAGAACGTCGCGTTTCCTTTGCGGCGGCATACGGATCTTCCGGAAGACGAGATTCACGGCAGGGCACAGAGTAAACTCGAGCAGGTCGGACTTGGCAAGGAATACGACAAAATGCCGGCCGATCTTTCGGGTGGTATGAAAAAGCGGGCTGGACTGGCACGCGCGCTCGCGCTAGATCCCGCTATTGTGCTGGTCGACGAGCCGAGCGCCGGACTGGACCCCATCACCTCCTCGGAAATCGACGAGCTTTTGGTGAATCTGAAATCCAGCCGGGATACCACTCTCGTCGTCGTGACGCATAACATTCCCAGCGCACGGCGTATTGCCGACGAGCTCATCATGTTACACGAGGGCGGGATTATCGCGCGCGGATCGGTGGAGGAAATGGAACAGACGCAGGATCCTATCGTGCAGCGGTTCATGGCGTCGGAAGACGCGGGTTGATTGTATGTCTAAACGAGGAAATGTTCTGGTTGGCATTTTTCTGCTTGGCGGCGTGCTTCTCTTCGCGCTCGGTCTTTTCCTGATCGGCAACCGCCGCCTGCTGTTTGAAGACAGCTTCCATATCCACACGGAGTTTGCCAAGCTGGCGGGTCTCGCAAACGGAGCCAAGGTTCGTGTGGGAGGAATGGATGCCGGAGAAGTCGTTTCCGTGAACGTTCCAGCGGGCCCGGGCTCGAAGTTCCGGGTGCGGGCGCGAATTACGGAGAAGCTCCATCCCCTGGTGCGTAAGGATTCCGTGGCGACCATCCAGACCGACGGCATCGTCGGCAATCAGTTCCTGCAAATCGGTCCGGGCACGGAACAAGCGGCGCCTGCCGTCGCCGAGGGCACGATTCCCAGCCGCGAGCCGTTCGATTTTGCCGACCTGCTGCAGGAGCTGCAAACAACCGTCAAAATCGCCAACGCGACCATTCTGGACCTGCGAGGGGAAGTGGAGACTGTTCTCCATACCATCAATGAGACGGCCGGGGAAGCGACGGACCTCATCAAGGACGCAGGCAAGGATGTGAAAGAAATAGCCAGTTCGGGGGCTGGCATCTCCCGCGACTTGGGCGCGATCATCACCGATATAAGGGCCGGCCGCGGGACCGTCGGCAAGCTGGTTACCGACGAGCGCCTGTACTCTCAAATCAAGGGAGTGGCGAACGATTTGTCGGACTCCTCAACAAACGTTCGCAACGCAACCGCCGATATCCGGAAACTCACCACCGATCTTCGCGAACGGCAGGTGATGGAGGAAGTGGAAAAGACGCTCAAGAATGTCCGCCAGATCAGCGATCAGGTGAAGTCAACCCTCGCGAAATTCCAGCAGGGCGAAGGGACCGCGGATCTGACTACGGATCTCCGCCAGACCCTCGCCTATGCCCGCGAGGCGATGCAGGACATGGCGGAAAACTCCGAAGCGCTGAAACGCAACTGGTTCTTCCGGGGCTTCTTCCGGGATCGCGGCTTCTACGATCTCGATTCGGTGGCTTTGCGCGATTACACCGGCGGGCAATTTGCACGCGGCAAACAGGTCCGGCGCGAATGGGTTTACTACTCCAGCCTGTTCACACCTTCGAAAAGCGGAGGCTTCGAAATTTCCGCGGAAGGCAAACTGAAGCTCGACGAAGTGATGGGCGAGTTTTTCCGGTACGGCCGGGACAGCTTTCTTATCGTCGAGGGCTACGCCAGCGAGGGGACCGGGTCGGAGCAGTTTCTGAATTCACGCCGCAGGGCACGGGCGGTGCGGGACTACCTGGTAAGCACCTACCACATCAACCCTTCCAGTGCCGGGACGATGCCGATGGGAGCGGTGGAGTCGAGCGTAAACGGCAAATACTGGGATGGCGTCGCTATCGCACTCTTTTACACCGGGGAACCGGTGCCGGAGAAATCCTCAGCCACAACCGCTCCGTAAGAAGCTGTGAAGAAATTGAATTCAGCCACGGATGAACACGGATGCACACGGATAAGTTTCCTGTTTTCAATCTGTGTTTATCCGTGTCCATCTGTGGCTCTGAATCTTTCACACTTCTAACCGTCGCGGCTCAGAATTGCGGAGCCGCGCGCGCAAGCGGTGGTGACGGCACACTAGTCTGAAACCCGTTCCCGGTCAGCTACGTCGCGTATCCTTGGTATACTGTTGTATCCAACCCGCTCGCGTCCAAATGAGGCTCCGTTTCAGGTACTTATGAGGTTATTCATTGCATTGTTCGCCGTGGCGGCCCTGTCGCCGGCGGCGGAGTTTACCACCGGGCAGGCCGCCCGCGCGCTGCTCGGGCAGCACAATTTCACAACCCAGGATTCCAGCCGCGCGGAGAACAGCGTTGGCGCTGCCGGCGGCGTCGCATACGCCAACGGACAACTCTTCGTGACGGGTTCGAACCGGATTGTTGGTATCGATCCGCAACTCAGCCGCGTGGTCGTCTTCCAGGATGTCAACGCCGATGTGCGGACTCCGGATGCCGAGATTTCGGTCGGGAGTATCCGCTGTCCGGTATGCTCCGGTTCGGCCGATGTCGTGCTCGGGCAGCCCGATTTCACAACGAACGATTGGTCAAACGGTCCGGGCGGCATGCGGTCGCCCACGGCGGTGGCTTCCGACGGCCATTACCTCGCCGTCGCCGACACCGATAACAACCGGGTATTGATCTGGAACTCGATTCCGTCGTCCAATCAAGCGCCGGCGAATGTCGTGGTGGGGCAGGAGGACTTTTCGAAGACGCTGTCCCTTCCCCAGCCAACCGCCAGCACATTGCGAGGACCGCAAGGCGTCTGGATCCAGGATGGCAAGCTTTATGTCGCCGATACGCTGAATCATCGCGTCCTGATCTGGAACTCCATCCCGACGAGTAATGGGCAGGCTGCGGATGTCGTTCTCGGGCAGCCGAATTTCAACGTTCAGGTCCAGTCAAACCTCGCCCAGGCGGCAATCGAGCCTAAGCCGGAAACCATGCTGAATCCCGTTTCGGTGACCTCCGACGGAGTTCGCCTGTTCGTTACGGATCTTGGTCACAATCGCGTTCTGGTATGGAATGCTCTGCCATCTTCAAATGGCGCGCCTGCCGACTTTGCGGTAGGCCAACCGGACCTTAACAGCGCACTGGCGAACAATGCGACCGCGCTCTGCCAGCCTGTCGGACAGAATGACGACGGTGAAGACCTCTATCCGTTCCGGTGCGGCGCGACGCTGGAGTTTCCGCGCTTCGCTCTCTCCGACGGTACCCGGCTCTTTGTCGCGGACGGCGGAAATGACCGCGTCCTGGTTTTCAACACCATGCCGCGGGACAACGGTGCTACCGCGGATGTGGCGTTGGGGCAGCCTTCGTTATTGCTGAATCAGGTTTCCGACGGGTCGAACCCTATGTTCCGCTCCGCCGCCGATCAACTGCGCACACCGATGGCTTTGGCTTGGGACGGCACGAACCTGTACGTCACCGATCCCTTCAACCGCCGGGTGATGGTGTTCTCCATGGGTGAGCCGGCTGTACCGCTCACCGGCGTCCGCAACGCCGCCAGTTTGGATGTGGCGGCAGTCGGTAGCATCGTCTTCAGCGGATCGGTGGAGGAAAACGACGAGGTCACAATCAACATTCAAGACCGCGAGTATAAGTACAAGGTGCTGGCGGACGATTCGGCCGTCGACGTGATCAATGCGCTGGTGAACTTGATCAATGCGGGCACCGGCGATCCGGAAGTGCTCGCGACTCCTAATACCGAAATTGCCGCAATCATTTTGACCTCCCGCCTTCTTGGTGTAGAAGGCAACTCGATTACTTATTCCGCTTCGGCGTCCGCTACTTCGCAGATTATTGTCGAAACCAGCGGAGCGACACTCGCCGGGGGCGGAGATGCAGCCAGGATCGCCCCTGGCACCATCGTCACGATACAGGGGGACGGACTCGCGGAGACCACAGCGGAAGCGCCGGCGGAAGACTGGGTGCTGCCCACCGAACTGGGTGGTGTCCAGGTGTATTTTGACGGCCTCAAGGCGCCGTTGCTGATGGTTTCGCCAACAAAGATCAACGTACAGGTTCCGTGGGAAATTCTGGATGCCACCAGTATCAACGCATACGTCCGCACGGTGAAGGAAGGCGGCAACGTTGTGGTGACGACGCCGGTCGCGGTGCCGATCGTCCCGTTCAATCCCGGTATTTTCGCCGGCGACGGACCGGACCCACGCCCGGCCATGGCCGTACACGCCAGCAGCCAGGCGTCGGGGACCGTTTCCGTTGACGGCTCCGCAAAAGCGGGCGACGTTGCGACGGTCATTATTCGCGCTCCGGAAGGCGCAGAAGAAGAAGACAGGCGTTACACCTACACCGTTCAGGAAGGCGACACGCTCACCACTGTCCGGGACAAGTTGATTGAGGCGATCAACGAAGATCCACGTGTTTTTGCATTCGCCGCTGGAGTTTTCAACAGAATCCGGTTGCGCGCACGGGAGGAGGGTGAAGGCGGAAACGGGATTGTATATGACGTGGAGGTGAACGACGGCGCCCAGGTGATTCTTACAGCGACTACGAGTGCGCTGTGTTGCGCTAACGAAGCCGGTGCTCCCATCACGGAAGAGAACCCGGCGCTGCCCGGAGAGACAATCATCGTTTACGCGACCGGACTCGGACTAGTGGGGCCCGAGGAAGCGCAGCAATCGCTCTGGACCGGGCATAAGTACGACGGCCCGGATGTCAACGAGCCGTACCAGTTCGTCGATGCGATGGCGGGCGGCAAAACGGCTAACGTTCTGTTCGCGGGCTTGAAAAAAGGCGAACACGCTCTCTACGAAGTGCACCTGGAACTGAACTCGGATATTCCGACGAATGCGGCTACCCACGTAACCATTGCGCAGGATGTCTTTGTGAGTAACATCGTGTCGATTCCGGTCTTTAATCCGAATCCACCGGAGGAAGAGGAAGGGGAAACGTCCCCCTAGTGCATCGTCCCATTAGTTCTTTATAGAATTCACTTTCTTTCGCGTGGCCCTTCGGCGGCGCGGTTTTTTGGGATGAGCCACCTGATAGTCCTTGGTGGTTTCGATGATGCGCTGCAGTTGCTCGGGCCCTTTGGTCC
>DASTMK010000399.1:0-3996 GCA_035714225.1 Bryobacteraceae bacterium
TGCTTGCAGGAGCGATCACTTTTACCCGGACGCTCGCGAACCTGCACGACGTGGATCCCGGCTTCAGAAACAAAGATGTACTCACGATGTCGATCGAGCTGCCAGTGTCTTCGAAGACCGGCGAGTCCGTAGGACGCTGGAGTCGCGTGCTGGCTGCCGTGCGGGAAACACCCGGGGTGAGCAATGCCGCTCTCTGTGTATTCACCCCCTTGTCGGGACGAGACAGCGGAGCGACACCCGTGCGGATTCGTGGCTATCAGCCGGCTAACGTCGAAGACAGCACGGTTCGAGTGGATCACGTTTCCGAGGGCTACTTCGAGACTCTGGGGATCCGGTTGCTTCGCGGCCGCCTGCTGTCGGAAAGAGACCGGGAGGGCACACTGCCGGTCGCGGTGATCAACGAATCGGCGGCGCGCCAGTTCTTCGGTGAGCGGGATCCCATCGGGCAGGCGCTCGAGTTCCCGGGAAAAGGTGCGGCGAACGTTGTGTACCGCATCGTTGGCGTTGTCGGCGACACGAAGCACAACGATCTTCGTGAGGCATCTCCGCGATTCGCCTTTATCCCGATCCGGCAGCCACTGGACGCATACCGCCGGCTTACCTTGACGGTCGCCTCTGCCGTGCCAGGCGGACAGGCGGCGCTTCTGGAACCGGTCCGAAGCCGGCTCACCGCCATCGATCCCGGGTTATTGATTTCCGAGGTGATCACGATCCGGCAGCAGCTTGATAGTACGCTGCTCACTGAACGGCTCCTGTCCGGACTGTCCACGAGTTTAGGAGTGCTGGCGTTGATCCTCGCATCAGTGGGGCTGTACGGCGTAATGAGCTATCGGATTGGCCAGCAGCGGCAATCCATCGGCATACGAATGGCGTTGGGAGCATCGCCTTTCTCCATTGCCTCCAGCGTGCTGCGGCAGAGCGGCGGGGTCATAGCGGCCGGGCTCTTATGCGGCCTGCCGTTTGCCTTTCTCGCAGCGCGGATGGCCGGCTCCTTATTGTGGGGAGTGGAATCGAGCGATCCCACCACTTATCTGATGGCAGCCGCGACGTTATGCCTGGCTGGCGGCGTCAGCGCCTGGATACCGGCACGACGCGCGTCGGCCATACAGCCTTCAGAAGCGTTGCGGCACAACTGAACGCCACTCAACCGCGCCGCGCGGAAGCATTCTACGAACGTCTCGAGCGGATCAGCAAAACCCAGTCGTCTTCATCCGGCACCTGAAACGACAGCCACCCGTCGGACGAGGAGCCGTCTTGCGCTGCGCTGTACTTGCCGGTGCGAGGATCGAACCATTGCGCAGCGATACCTGGCTTGAGGAGCTTTGCATCGACCTCGATGGGCCGGCCGCCGCGCGGTACATACACGACGCAGACCTCGCCCGGAGCCGCGAAGCAGATGCCATTGCCGCGCACCGCCGGCTGGCATGGTTCCATTCGCCAGAACGGTAATTCCGCAAAAAACTCGTACAGCAGTGCAAGCTGGCCGGCAGCGCCTTCGTCCTTAATCACGAACGGATGTTTACTGGACGGGTCGATCCGGTCCCAATTGTCGCCGTGGCCGATTGTGCCGATGAATCCCGCGGAGAAATATCCGCCCGCGCAAACGATGCGCCAGGAAGCGCGGCGCACTTTGCCGGTGTGATGCACCTGCCGCCGGTTCGTAGCGTAACCTTTCAGGTACTCATAACCGTTCTCGGTGTTGAGCACCGGTTTGCGATAGATGCGGTCCGCCGCGATGCTGGCATCGACGCCGGCGGCATCGCCCGTCCAAGCGTTCAGCGTCTCGTCCCACGTTCCCGCGTACGGCGTTGAGGTTTGCTGCGAAAGCACGTCCACTTCCTCGCCGGTCCCGAAAAAACCACCAATGCGCCACGGCTGCTCAAATGGGTCGCGCGGGCTCGGTCCCCTGTTGTTCGACGGCACCACGGGATGCACCGTGTAGGGGTGACGGTACGGATCAAGCTGCTTCACCGCGCGGCCGATCGATTTCGCCCAATCCGGGTCGCTGGGCTGATCCAGCCTGTACCTGCCGTCAGGGTAGGTCTCGTATTCATTCGACGCGGTCCAGAGGAAGACGTTATCAAACGCGGCGTAGCGCGCCATCACGTTGCGCAGCCACAGGCGCTCGCGCGACGCGGTCCACTGAGTGGGATCGGTAAATGGGCGGCGGTAGTAGTTGAACAACAACAGTTCAGCATTCATACCCGCCTGCCTCATCTCCAGCAGAAGCCGGTCGAACGCCTTGAAGAACTCGGGGTTCAGACGATCGAGGTCCGGCTGTTGCGCCGTACCGCCCCACGCCCAATACACGGGATCGGCCGAGGCACGATACGGACTATGCCCGATACTCATGCGCACAAAGTTGAAGTGTTGCCCGCGCCGGGTGTCGAGATACTTCTTCCGTAGCTCAGGCGTGATCGGACTATCGTCAAACAGCCCGTAGCAGGTGTCGCCCATCGGGAAGAAGGCGGTCCCGTCGGAATAAGCGAAGGCGTAAGAATTCTGCGGATGAACACCAATGAAACCCTGTGTGGTGGCGGGTCCGGCGACGATGCGCCCGCGCTGAAAAATCTCGACGCCCTCACCGCGCAACAGGTAGGTCCACTCGCCTTCTTCCGTAGGAGCAAATCGCAGACGCCAGGTTTCATCGCCGTCGTAGAAGCCTTCCACCTGAAGCGTCTTTCCCGATGGCGATGTAAACTCACCGATGATTGTGGTGTCGCGCGACAGGTTTTCAACGTGTGCCCGTCCGCGCAACTCGAATTCGTGTATCTGCCAGCGCGCAACGGTCACCGGAGGGGACTCCCTCACGGGCGCAGCGTTCGATTCAAGCAGGAACAGCGTCGCGGGAAACGCTCTTGCAAAGGCCGCTCCAAACTGACGGGAATTCTCCGCCGGATCGCCTTCGTCACGTCCCCACCAGGGAATTTCCCATCCCCATATGTGCGAACCATACTGATTCGCAGCGTATCCATGGATGTTAGAGTTTGGAGTTTTGCGGTTGAACCAATTGTGACGGTTCGGCACCCAGTCATTGTCCCAACGCTGTCCTACAGCCCGCGGCGACGGAAGGCGCTGGGTGAGCAAATCCCATCCCCGGCGGCTTGGCTTGCCATTCTCGGAGTCCGTATAAAAGGCGACACAGAAGTCGCGGGGCGCGGTCCAGTTGTGCCATGCGACGCAATAGTGAGGCCGCAGGCGATCAACGGTCGCAAACGTCAGCCGGCCTGTCGCCGTCTTGTGCGGATCGGGAAAATCGTACCCGCCGCGATATTCATAACCAAGGGCGACGCCGTCGACATTGGTCATCGGATGCAGAACAAAAACAAACCTGCGCCGCATCTCCGCCGCATCCTCCGACAACAATTGCCTGACGGCGCCTTCCATCGCAAACGAGGAGAAGGTCTCGTAAGCATGCTCGCGAGTATGCCAGAAGATAGTGCGTTTATTTTGCGCTGGCACCGACGGGTCCGTAATGGTCAGCTCCCAATGCTCGCGGCCGCCGTCGCTCTTGCCGATCAGTTCTTTCTTGAGATGCGGATGCGGCGCGAGCGACGAGACGAAGGCCAGATAGTCGGCGTACGGATACCACGGTCCGAGCCCCACCTTTGTGTCGCCGTTGGGCACGCTGAACTTGACCGTCGCCACCCAGCCCGAGGTCGTGCCGTCGATGCGCCGCCACGGTTCCCCCGGGCGTTGGATGTAGATGAAATCGCGCTTCGGCATTCCGCCGTAGTACGAGAAGTCGAAATTGATCCGGGTGCCATTTCCCGACAGATCCAGATGAAGCTGCACATCCGCCGGGCTGCCGGGGTTGTGAACGATCACGTCGATGCGCGAAAGGGCATGAGTCAGAGGACTCTTCCCTTCCTCAACCACCGCCTGAATGTGAAACTCACGTGGTCCGAGACGCATGATGCGCCTCGGATCGCGTGGCGTGCCTCCATCCGGTAGCACGACAATGTCAACCTGATGAGGTGTCTGGGCATTCGCGAC
>DASTMK010000400.1:0-4215 GCA_035714225.1 Bryobacteraceae bacterium
GCGGTACCAGCAGCGTTGGTATCTGGTTTTTCGCGAGGGAACGTCGCGCGTCTCGGGGGATGGCATCGTCCGGATTTTGAGCTCGGACGATGGCGAGCGTTGGCGTTCCGCCGGGACGCTGTTTTACAACGGTGGCGACCTTCGCGACCCCAAACTCGCGGTTTCTCCGAGCAACACGCTGATGCTGAGTGCGACGGCGGTGATCCCAAGCGATGCCGGTGTCGGACATCAGACCCTGATCTGGTATTCAGGGGACGGCCGCGACTGGAGCGACCCTGTGCAGGTGGGGGACCCGAATCTGCGGTTATGGCGGGTTTCCTGGCATGACCGCCGCGCCTTCGCCGTTGGCTATAGCACCACGGCCGAAAAATATCTGCGCCTGTACACCAGCAAGGACGGAGTTTTTTTCAAGGCGCTCGCGGATCAGATGTATAGCGGCGATGCGAGCGAATCGGCCCTGTTCAGCGGCGAGGAGGACAGCCTGTACTGTGTGTCCCAGCACGAGGGTTCTTCCTTGCTCGGCATAAGCCGGCCGCCGTACCGCGGCTGGACATGGCGCGAATTGGATACTCGCATCGCGGCGCCGAACATCCTTCAATTGCCGGATGGCCGCCTTGTGATTGCGGGCCGCTTCCATGCGGAAGAGTCCCGGACTGCGCTTGGGTGGCTCGATCCGAAGGAAGGCACGGTGACCCGGTTTCTGACTCTGCCCTCCGGAGGAGACAACAGTTCTCCCGGGTTGGTCTGGTACGACGGAATACTTTGGGTAAGCTACCACTCATCACATGAAGGGAAGGCCAGTATTTATCTCGCAAAAGTGAAGGTGCCAACGCTTGAAACGCGCAAGCGCACCTTCGATCCGAACAAGCCTTTTGAACCGTGATGCGAATTCTCTGCCTTGGATTGTTGATCCTTTGCGCCGGGTGTTCCCGGGAACCGCAACCAGCGGCCGGGCAAAAAGAAGAAAAAGTTCCCGCCGAAACGAAAATCCTTCACTTCTACGCCAGCCCGGGTTCGCTGGCACCCGGAGAAACCGCAACCATTTGCTACGGTGTGGAGAACGCGACAGCCGTGGAAATCAGTCCGGTGGTGGACGAGTTGAAGCCCGCCTTCAATCGCTGCTTCCAGGTCGCACCCCGGCAAACGACCACTTACACGCTAACCGCTACCGGCGCGGGAACCTCCACGGCATCGCTGGTCATCAACGTGAGCGGGCGTGCTGCTTCCGCGAAAGAGAGGGCGCCCGCCCAAAAATCGCAGATGATTTTGTTCTTTCTCACCAGTACGCCGAGCGTACCGGCGGGCCTTCCAGCTACTTTGTGCTACGGTGTGACCGGCGCGGCGAAAGTTAGCATTACACCGCCCGGCCCCGCGCTGGAGTTGTCCGAACGGCACTGTTTCACTGTGAAACCCACCACGACCACTACCTATACGCTCACTGCTGTCAATAATGACGGCACGCGCGAAACACAACGACTCACGGTGGCAGTCCGATGAGATTCAGGTAGCGAGCGCGCTTCGCCGCCAGTTCCGTATCACGATCACCACGAAAAACAATCCCGCAGCGGCGGCAACGAGGGGTACCGTCTGCATCCACCACCAGGCTGCACCTTCGGGCTCCACCAGCACTCTGGCGCCGTACCGTGCTTTGTAGATGTGGAGGATTTCACGGTCCGGCTTACCATCGCTAATAAACTGGGCAATCTCGGCCCTCATGGCTGTCGCGGCGTCGCTAAGATGCCGTGACACAGTTTCCTGGTAGCAGCAGGGCGCCAGCAGACGGCTTTCCAGCTTCTCCGCCCGTTCCCGTTCGACAACGGTTAATTGCGGCACATTGGTAAGTAGAAGAAAAACAACCAGTGCAATCATGGTCTGCTGGGTTCCTGGCAGTTCATCCGCGAGTTGGAACCATTCAACACAATTATCAAACAATCCGGTCCTCCACTTGAACCTAACGGGCAGCTCGTTCGTCTAATACTGCGTATGCCGGTATTGAGTGGAGTGCCTGTAGGAGCAGAGCTTTGGGCAACCTACGAGAGCGCTTTCCGGGATTTCGCGGCAAAGGCTCGAATCGTCCAGCGCTACGCCGCTGATCCGTTGGCTGCCCGGACCGATGTGGAAACCGCCATTCTTGACATGGCGAAGGCTCGCGCTGCCTACACAAATGCACGCGATGCGGTGGCTCGGCGGCTACTGGATCAGACGCCGGAGAACGTGCTTGCGACAAGGCTTGAGCCTTCGCCGGAACACACCGCCGAGTTGGCTGAACTGTTTTGGAAATTCGAAGGAAAACCCGAAGGCACCGCCGAGGCAGACTGGTATCGCGCCGAGGAGATTCTTCGATCTGCCCGGAAAGAATGGGCCCATGCGGCACGCTGATCCTCTCACTTATTCCGGCGTTTCGTAATCGGATCTCTCTGCAACTTCACTGCGCTGGGAGTGTGTGGGCGTAACGATGATACGCATACTTTGCGTGTCAAGCCGGCGGCCAAGCAGGTATCCGGCTATCCCGGTTCCGATGGCAATCGGATACCACACGGCACTACTCACGTGGTCCTCTATTGAAGTGAAGCGCGACAGGGTTAGGGAAACACCGAACACCATCGCAGGAGGGAGCAGCACACGCGCTGGCCCCTTCCGGGATTTCACCGTCAGGGCACCTAGCAGTTCGCGGGGAATCCGCGTCTCTCCTTTGGGAATCACGGCGGCATCAGAGGTCCTCTTCACTCGGACCTCTAATTCCCGATGCAATACCTTCTGCGCCCGGCCCCGCACATAAACCCCGTTGGTCAACACGGTCTCCACATCACGCCCCTCGACCAGCGGCGCCAGTTCCTCCCACGGGACCCGCACTTCCCGCTCGCGAGCAGCCAGCACCTGGGGCATAGAAAGGAAGACACCGATAAGCAGCACCAGCATGGAGGCTGACGTGATTTTGATTACGGACCCACTGCGCTTCTGTACGCTACATGGCGTGCCGGATTGCGTCAATCTCTGCATCGGGTCGACCGGCATCGGTGATCCCGCCTCCGCCGGGCGGTGGTGCACCTGCTTTCAGTATGAAGTCCGGCGTTAATGCCGGCAATAGTACTCTCGAAGCCCTCCACTGTATCGAGCAGGCGGCGAATCTACGATATAACATAGCTTGCAAAAACTGAGACATGAATAAGCTATTAACGCCCAATGAACAACTGCCCGGTTTGGAAGGAGTCACCATCGGAGATTTCTGGTCGTGGGCGTACTCGGACCTTATGAGCAACACAGTCCGTCCGCTTTTCGCCGAGTTCCTTGTTGGCAGGTGTCTCGGCTTAATTGATAAGCCCCGAAAGGAATGGGATCACGTCGACTTTCTCTATAGCGGGAAAAAGGTTGAGGTCAAATCTTCTGCCTACGTCCAAACATGGACCCAGACCACGGCGTCTGTGATCATGTTTGACATCGCAGCCAAAGCGAGACCGTGGCTGGCGGAAACAAACAGCTATGGTCCGTCGGGCAGCTCCGCCGACTGCTACGTTCTGTGCGTTCACACCGACGTAGACCGCGGATACAGAGGCTCTGCTTGCCGGTCAAGTATTCCGGGCTCAAGCATGCGATCGATGTAGTACTTTTCGGAGCTTCCGAGGTCATTCCCGCTTCCGAATCTACGCCGTCGAAGTGACAGGACTAAGTAGCAGGCTGGTCAGAGGATTGGTGGACCTGGAGAGATTCGAACTCTCGACCTCTTCCATGCCATGGTTGCGAAATCAATCACTTACAAAGAACGGCGCGGAAAATAAAAGAGTTACGCGTCGGTGCTTTGGACCTCATTTGGACCCCATGCGCTCTTCCATGCGTGTCTGGACCTCAAAAGGTCCGGCTTCCGGGATTCGTGGTTGCGGCCCGGACCTCACGTGGAATGCCACTTGCATCGCGCACGCGCGCGGTCGAAACCGCCCTTCCGATTCTTCGTGCAGGACAAAGAAAAGGGTTTCCTTATATTGCGGAAGACCCCAGACCGACGTGGATGACGGGGTTCACTCGGCACCGTGGACCACGATGACGCCGTCGGCGGCGAGTGAATCCAGGATGCGCTGAAGGTCCTCGGGATCGCGTGCCAGCCGGGCACAGTCTTCAACGATCAGTACCTCCATCCGGCGTTCGGTCGCGGCAGCCAGGATGTCCCTCAGCCCCTGGCGGCTCATGTCGAGGGCAGATTTGCCGCTGTCGTCGACGATT
>DASTMK010000401.1:0-9933 GCA_035714225.1 Bryobacteraceae bacterium
TCACCAACGAGATTAAAGCCTGGATCCGCCGCGCCGCCGCCGACTCCGACGTGGCCATCGTGGAAATTGGAGGAACTGTCGGCGATATCGAATCCCTGCCGTTCCTGGAAGCGATCCGCCAGTTGCGCCATGAGCTGGGCCGCGACGATACGATGTTCGCGCACGTGACGCTGGTGCCTTTTATCGCCGCCGCGCAGGAACTGAAAACCAAACCTACACAGCATAGCGTCAAGGAATTGCGTGAAATCGGTATTCAGCCGGACCTGCTTTTCTGCCGGTCCGAGCGTCCCCTGCCGCACGACGTGCGGGAGAAGATCGCGCTATTCTGCGACGTCGCCCCGGAAGCCGTTATCACCGCGCGCGACGTCAAATCGGTTTACGAAATCCCGCCCATTTACGCCGAGCAGAAGGTGGATGAGATCATTCTCCGGATGTTGCGCCTGCCGGCCGGGCAGCTCGACCTCAGCCGGTGGATGGATATGCTTGAGCGCATGCAAAATCCTGATGGCGAGGTTTCCATCGCGCTGGTGGGCAAGTATGTCGAGTACGAAGATTCATACAAGAGTCTGAAAGAGGCGCTGCTGCATGGCGGGCTCGCGCACCGCCTGCGCGTCCATATTAAATGGATTGAGGCGGAAGGCCTCACGTGGCCCGACTGTGGACGCGAGTTGGCAAATTACGACGGCATTCTCGTCCCCGGAGGCTTCGGGAAGCGCGGCATTGAAGGCATGATCAACGCCATCCGCTACGCGCGCGAAAACCAGGTACCGTATTTCGGCATCTGCCTCGGCATGCAGACGATGGTGATCGAATATGCGCGCAACGTCTGCGGCCTGGAGCGCGCCAACTCCACCGAATTCGATCCGGCCACCCCCGATCGCGTCATCTTCAAACTGCGCGAGTTGAAAGGCGTGGATGAGCTCGGGGGCACGATGCGCCTCGGGGCTTATCCGTGTGAGCTTGCGGAAAACAGTTTCGCACGCCAGGCCTATGGCGCTCCGGTCATCAGCGAGCGGCACCGTCATCGTTACGAGTTCAATCGGGAATACGAGCAGATACTGACCGGGCACGGTTTGCGGATCACCGGCCACACGCCGGACGGCGTCTATGTCGAGATCTGCGAGCTGCCCAGCCATCCGTGGTATCTCGGCTGCCAGTTTCACCCCGAGTTCAAGTCAAAGCCGTTACGGCCTCATCCGCTCTTTCGTGCGTTTATCGGGGCCGCTCATCGCAACCGCCTACTCCGGCTCGGAACCGCCGCCGGCTCACCGCAGTATTCCCATGCAGGTTGAGGTTCCTCAGCCGGGCGGTTCACCCCTCTTTTTCTCGAACGGCGCACCGCTGGCGCTGATCGCCGGACCCTGCGTGATCGAGAGCGAGGAACACGTCCACTTCCTGGCCGGAGAGATTCTCCGCATCGCCGGCGCATTTGTTTTTAAAGCGTCGTTCGACAAGGCCAACCGGACTGGCATCGGCAGTCCACGGGGGCCAGGTTTGCAGGAAGGCTTGCGCATCCTGGCCGGGCTGCGTAGCCGGGGTTTTGCCGTCCTGACCGACATTCACGAATCGTGGCAGGCGGAAAGGGCGGCTGAGTCTGCCGACATTCTGCAGATTCCGGCGTTTCTGTGCAGGCAGACGGACCTGCTGATTGCAGCCGGACGCACTGGGCGGGTGGTGAATATTAAAAAGGGGCAGTTCGTCGCGCCGGCCGATATCGAACGTGCCGCGGAAAAAGTAGCCTCCACGGGCAACAACAGCGTCTTGCTCACTGAACGCGGCACCACGTTCGGATACAACAACCTGGTGGTGGATATGCGCGGCCTCAAAATGATGGCGGCGGGTGGAAGGCCGGTTGTGTTCGACGCGACGCACAGCGTTCAACTGCCCGGGGCGTCCGGCGATGCTTCCGGCGGGCAGCCGCAGTTCATCGAGACCCTTTCCCGCGCGGCGGTTGCCACCGGCATCAGCGGTGTTTTCATTGAGGTGCACGAAGCGCCCGAACGGGCCCTGTCCGACGGCGCGAACGCGTTGCGTCTGGACCTTCTGGGCACGCTCTGGGCACGCTTGCAGCAACTTGACGCGCTCGTGAAGTCGGATGAATTTCTCAACGGACCGGACACTTCAAACGTCAACCGTATAATAGAAGAGAAGTAACAGGAGAGCCGTATGAATCGACGCCGGCGCGGTTTTTCGCTCATTGAGCTGCTGATTGTAATTGCGATCATCTTGATTATTGCCGCGATCGCAGTCCCCAAACTGGATAAAGCCAGAATGCACTCGCAGGAGACCGCGGCCATCGCGCAAATCAGGACCATCCACACGGCCCAAACGCAGTATTTCTCCCAATTTGGACGATACGCCACAACCCTGACGGAACTGGGCCCCCCTACCAGCGGCCAACCCGGCCCCGCGGGTGCGGACCTCATTCCCGGCGACCTCGCGATGGGCAGCAAGACCGGATACCGGTTCACCGTCCAGGCGACACCCACCGGCTACGCCGTAACGGCGAATCCGGAGGTCTACAACAGCACCGGGCGGCGTAACTTCTATTCCGATCAGAGCCTTGTCGTCAAGGAAAATTGGGGATCGGAGCCGGCCAACCCCAACAGCAAGGAAATCAAGTAAGGCGCGGGGCTACCGCTTTAACACGCTGTCCGACGGGTCCATCACGACGCGAACCGGAGGCTGTGGCACGGTGACGGAGAACTCCGCCGGATCTTCGCTGGTGCGAACCCACCGGACGATGGAATTTCTCTTCCCGAATTGAATCTCCACCGGCACCAGAACGCTGAAGGTGGGGTCCACCTCGCTTTGTGCAACGGTTCCGCTGATGCGTACGGCCGGCGGTTTGCCCTTTGCGGAATAGTTGAGCTTCAGCGCCGGAATTCCCGTGCCATATACCCACTGCTCGAAAAAGGCTTCCAGCTTCGCATCCGGTGCGCCTTTGGGTGCAAATTCCGCGGCAAGCTGCCGGAACTGTTCTGTCGTGATGTTGCGAAACCGGTACCGCTTTGCCATTTCGTTCAACATCGCAAAGAACGGTTCGTCGCCCAACCGCCGGCGAAGCATGTGCATAATCCAGGAGCCCTTCTCATAGGTGATCACCTTCCACGCGCCGGGTGTTTGCGACGAATGCAGCCGCGTGCCCCACGTAATGGGTCCCGCCGAATCGATCGGGCGTCCGTCCGGCGCCGGCGCCAGCAGGTTGGCCTTGTATAAATTAAGGATCGATTCGAGCCCGCGCGTTCCGTTCTTTTTCTCGAGGTATAGCAGGGCGGAGTAGTTGGCGAGAGCCTCCATAATCCAGACATCCTGGTGCTCCTCGGCTGCCACCAGATTTCCCCACCACTGGTGCGCCGTTTCGTGTGCGTCGATGATGTCGGAAAAAAAGGTCTCCACGTTCTGCGCCCGCACGGCCGGCGGCCTCTCTTTCGGTTCGAGATAAGAAAGCGTCGAAAGATAAATCAGGCCCGGGAAACCCTGGCCGAACATGCCCGGAATAGGCGAGACCGTGAGTTTGGAAAACGGTGGCGGACCGAACCGCGCGGCCATGAACTCGAACGCGGAAGCGATGTTTGTGGCCAGTTGATGGAGCCGCGTTTGCACCGGCGGCCGGGGATCGGGGACCGTCGACAGCAGGGTTGGAATTCGGGAGCGTTGCGGCCAGGTGCGCGTCAATTCGGGAGGCGGCATCAGGATCATGTCGCGGCTCTTCTGGAGTGCGCTCTCGAGTTGCTTGTTCGCGTAGACCGAAACCGTGTAGCCGCCTCTGGTGGCGGTGGATTGCTCATAGTTTCCGAGATTGAACCCGGCCAGGCGGATGGGAGCGGACGTGGTCCGGCGGGTAATGCGCCATTGTTCCTCGGTCCGGTCTTCCACCACTTCACCCGTCGCCACCAGGTCCAGTTCTTTGGGATAGCGGAACGTCAGGTCGTACAGCGAGAACGATTGCGTGCCGTCGTTGGGGTACCATGTTCCCCGGGATCCGACGAAGAATACGCCATTGCCGGCGGACGACACCACTTCGCCCTCGTGCCGGAACTCAACCTCATAAGAACGGCCGGGTTGAAACGCTTCCGGCCCCATGATGAGAAATTCCATATTATGGTCGCCGCGAAGCAGCCCCGCCCGCAGCGATTCGCGTTGAAATACTTCCGCCGGCTGGCCGTCTATACGTGCTTTGGAAACGCGCATCTGCCGGGAGATAGCGAACGCCAGGGGTCCTTCCAGGAGGCGGTCCGGCTTGATGGCGATCCTGGATGTGGCATTCAGGCGCAGGTCGGGCTCGATCGTGGCATCGATGCGGACCTGCCCCACCGAAAACCCCGATCCTGAGATCGTACGCGCGCCGCTCCGCACCGATCGCGACTCGAAACTCGCCCACACATCGAAGAACGTCTGGTTGTCGCGATGCAGCACCTGTCCGGCCGTGATCTGTTTGCGCATATGCGGGTCGTAGATGATATCGAAGTTGCCCAGTCGAATACTTGACACGGCGCCGTAGAAAAAGCCCGCGACTTCCCGCTCGGGCGACAGCAAATCATGGACCAGGCGGATCTCGAAGCTGCTGCTGAAATTCTTCACCACCGGGTCCCAGTTCGCCGCCAGGATATGGCCCCTCTCCGGGGAGGCGGCGCTGCGGCCTAGCTCAGACTCACGGGCCTTGATGCGATCCATCAATTCCGATGCGGTGGAATCGGTGAACAAAAACACGGCGGAGCGGAAACGTTCGTTCAGGTTCGGCGTGCCGGTAAACGCCGCCAGTGCCATCCTCTCGCTGCGGTGCGGTGGCATCAACAGCAGCTCCGCGTCCCCGCCTTCCACCTCGGCGGAAAACACCGCGCTGTAGCGCCGGCCGTTCACCGGCCTGCCGAAGATCAGGAATCCTTCGGTGAGGTATACGCGCAGATCCTCGCGCACCAGCGCTATGTCACGAACGCGGTAGCAGGCATCCGGATCGAGACCGGAGTTCCGGATGGAAGCCGCGGTTTCAAGCGTGCGCCCTCCCTCCACGGCAGCCGCCAATGCAGCCGGAAACACCACCGCGAGTGCCAGCACAAGCCATCTCACACTCCCAGTCTACCCCGCGTATTACGGGTTAGATTTCACTCGGCGGGTAAAGCGATTCGAAATGTGGAACCTTGTCCCCGTTCGGATTCCACCCAGATGCGGCCGCCATGCTTCTCGGCGATACGCTTGCAAATGGCGAGCCCGACACCGGTGCCGGGCACGTTGCGGTTGAGGCGTTTGAACAGTCCGAAGATCCGTTCGGAATATTGCGGTTCGATGCCGATGCCGTTGTCCTTCACGGAGATCCACCATTCTCCGTCCGCGCGCGCCGAGAAAATATGGATTCTTGGGTCTTCCGGCCCCCGGTACCGGATCGCGTTTTCCACCAGCCGCTGTATCAATTGCACAAGTTGAATCTTGTCGCCTTTGACGGAGGGCAACGGATCGCGGCTGACAACGGCGCCGCTGTCTTTAATCAACGAGTCGAGATTTCGCAGCGCCCAATCGATCACGGAGTCCATCTCCACAAGCAGGCGTTCCCCGCTTCGGCCGCTCGCTACGCGGGAATAGTCCACCAGGTCGGTAATCAGCAACTCCATCCTTCTGGCTCCGTCCTCGATGTAACCGATGAACTCATCGGCATCGGAATCCAGCTTGTCCCGGTACCGGTGAGCAAGCAGTTGCGAAAAACTCACGATGTTGCGCAGCGGCTCCTGCAGATCGTGACTGGTGGCATACGCAAACTGCTGCAAATCGGCGCTGGAGCGGGCCGCTTCTTCGGCGTGCTGCGCCAGAATCTCTTCGGCCCGTTTCCTCTCCGTGATATTCCGGATAAACATCGCAACACCGTCCCGCGTGGGATAGGCGTGTCCCTGATACCAGACATCATGCTCCGCGAAATACTCCTCCCACGTGACGGTCACGCGCTCCTTGCGCACGCGCTCCACTTCGCTGAAAACTTTCTTTCCGCGCATCTCCGGAAGCACATCCCATATCACTTTGCCCAGCAATTCGGATCGGTGCTTGTGCGTGACTTCCTCTACCCTGCCGTTGAGGTACGTACACCGTCCTTCGCCATCGAAAGCTATGAACCCCTCGTCCATGCTTTCAAGAATGTCGAGCATTGTCTGGTTCGCCTCGGCGAGCGCCTGTTCCGCGAGTTTCCGGTCCGTCACATCGCGGGCGATCTTCGAAGCGCCGGTGATGCGGCCGGACGAATCCCGCATGGGCGATACGGACAGAGAAACCACGATCAATCGCCCGTCTTTGCGGCGGCGCTGTGTTTCATAGTGCTCGATGGGTTGTCCGAGCCGGATCTTCTCGAGGATTAGCGGCATTTCGTTGCGGCCTGGTACCGCCAGAATCGAGACCGGCTTCCCGATCATCTCTTCGACCGTGTATCCGAAAACCTTTTCAGCCCCCCTGTTCCAGCTTGTAACAATTCCTTCCAGAGTTTTGCTGATGATCGCATCGTCGGAGGATTCCACAATGGCGGCCAGCCGGCGGCGCTCCTCTTCGATGTTCTTCCTTTCCGTTACGTCTCGGCCGGAACAAAGATACAGCCCCGACGCACCGTCCGCGCGGCAATTCCACTCCAGTTCCAGGACACTGCCATCGGCGCTCCGCAGTGGAGAGTCCAAATGAACGTCGCCCTTGCCCCGGAGTTCCTCGAACGCGAGGACCGCTCTACCCCGCACCTCCTCCGGAATGAAATCCGTGAAAGGGAAACCAATCAACTGCTGCCGTTCCATCTTTAACAACTCGCACAGCCGGCGGTTCACGTCGACGCTCCGGCCTTCCCCGTCGACGACAAAGGCGGGCTCTACGAAGTTGTCGAATAGAGTACGGTAAAACGCTTCACCCGGCGGCGTCGGGCGAAGGGCGGACAACTCTCCTCTGTCCTTTTTTTGTTTCCTTCCCGGCATGCGCTCGTATGATGTCCGTTACAGCGAGATAACGGTCTTCCCCTTCACCCTTTCCCCTCCCCATCTTAGCTCCGCCTGCGGGATGCCGTCTCCGCCACGACGATGGCCGGATTGACACCGGCACACTATGGGTCTACTCATGGAGTAGCGAGTTTCCGGTACATTTCGCAAGAGCGGTTCCTTTCACCGGAAAACTTGGGGGAGGTGAGTAATGCTCTCGTCGAAACTCATCCAACTGGTCGAAGATCATTGGGAGCAGATTACCCGGCGGGTGATCGGCGAAATCCGGCGCGACCCTGAACTCGCGCACTTGGGCCAGCTTCCCGACTCGGAATTGATCGAGTGGAGCGGAAACATCATCAGGAACCTCGACCTCTGGCTGGTCAGCGGAAGAACGAAGGAAATCGGTGATGCCTACGAATCGTTGGGGCGGCGCCGCTACCAGGAAAATGTCCCCTTGCACGAGCTGGTCCGTGGCACGCTAACGCTGAAGGTGGTTATGGTGGATTTCGTGCGCAGCCAGGGTTTGCACCAGACGGCTGTCGATATCTACGCCGAAGAAGAGCTCGACTATCTCGTCGGCCGTTTTTTCGACACGGTCGTGTACCACGGCGTGAAGGGCTACGAGCAGGCGCTGCGGAAGGAAAGCGCGCGGCCCGGAGTGGCGGGAGCGCGAACGGCAGGCAGTTAGCTTTGTCCCGGCTTGGCCGTTTCGGCGATCGATTCGGCTTCGATGAAGATGTGATGGACATGCGGGTGCTCGCGCCGGATCGCTTTTTCTATGCGATCGACGGTCTCCTCCACTTCCTGTCCCGAAAGGCCATCGCGAAACTCGACCTCGGTGGTTAGCAAAACGGTATGCGGGCCGAAATACATGGTCAGCAATTTGTAAACTTTATCAATAGCGTGATCCGCCTCGAGCGTTGCACGGATCGCTCGAAGTTCTTCCGGATCGGCTCCTTCGCCGATCAGCAATCCCTTGCATTCCCGCCCCAACAACGCGGCCGTAGCCACCAGAATCAAGCCGATGGTGATGGAGGCTATTCCATCGAAACGCGAATCCTCCAGCAGGTGGCCCACATAAACACCCACGAACGCGGCGATCAGGCCCAATAGCGCCGCTGCATCCTCGAACAACACGGCGAACGTCGATGGGTCTTTACTCCGGCGAACACTCTCCCAGATCGGGCCGCCGCCCGTGGCCCGGCGGAACTGCTTATAGGCCACGGCGAGGGCGCCGCTTTCGAACACCACCGCGATTCCCAGGACAACATAATTCCAGGTGGGGTCCTGAAGCGGAGAAGGATCGAATACGTGAAGAATTCCTTCGTAAATCGAGATGCCGCCGCCCGCCGCGAAAATGGAAATGGCGACAATCAGGCTCCAGAAATAGATCTCTTTCCCGTATCCGAACGGGTGTGTCTCATCGGCCGGCGCTTTGCTCTTGTGAAGCCCGACCAGCAGCAGACCTCCGTTGCCGGTATCGACGAGGGAGTGAACGCCTTCGGCGACCATGGCCGCGCTTCCGGTGAAAGCCGCGGCAGTGAACTTCGCAATGGCGATGCCCAGGTTCGCAACGATCGCTCCATAAATAGCGGCTTTCGATTCTGCTGCCATTCGCCTCGCGCCCCCGATCCCCTTCCCGCGGCTTACTAGACTTGTCCCACGCCTTCCGCCGGATAGGGAAAGCCCGCCGGTGCCGGAAGCGACGGGTCCACATGTTTTCGCATAGCCGCGTCGCAGACGGCATAGCCCCAGTTGATGAGCCTCTGTTGCGCCGGCGCTTCCAGCGCCTTCAGCCGTGTCGCGGTTTTGGCAATCGCGGTCGATTTGTCGAACGGGCAGGGCAGCGCGTCCGGCAGCCGGAAATCGGCAATATTCGATCGTATGCCCCAGTAAGCTCCCTTGCGAATCCCTTCTTTGAAAGACGCGATGACCTGGCGTTTGCGCAGCGCGCGCACCTGATTGTCGATGAGGTTGAAAACGCGGTAGCTGTGCTGCGCCCAATCGCGCTTGGGATCGGATTCCGGCTGGTAGGCGCCCCCCGCGTCGCTCACCAGAACTGTGTCATACCTCTTCCATGCGGTCTCCAGGCCGAGGTTGTCGTAGACGCCTCCGTCCGTCAGAACCACTTCTGTCGTAAAAGGCGGGCGTTGCAAATCTTCACCGCTCGCGGGAGTGAAATCGGACTCCTCGAGCTTCAGCACCACCGGAGACAGAAATGGAGGGAACGCCGAGGAGGCGGCAACCGCGACCGCCAGCGGCACCTTGGGGTTTCGCACTTCGCCGACCCGGTAATCCCGCATGTAAGGTTTCGAAAAGCGCCATAGAACCATCGACTGCACGTTAGTAGAGTTGATGACGAAACGCGGGCGGTCGGGAAGGTCCTGCAGCGTGGCATCGCCGAAAACGTAGCGGCGATAGGCCTGCTCCACCTTGTCTCCTACCGAGCCGGGGCCGAGCACGCCGGAGAGGATGGAAACCGTATCCACCGTGTGCCCGGCCAGCCCGTGAATGCGGGCCGCCACGGTTTCATCGAAGTTCGCTGCCACGCCTGCTGCATTAAACTGCAATTTCGACCAGAGCAAGCCGAGAGCGCCGGCTGTGATGGAGCCGCCGGAAACACTGGAGATCCGGTCGAGTTTGGGAAGATATCCGAGTTCGTTCAGCCGCCACAGCGTGCCCAGGTGAAACAGCATCGCGCGGTAACCGCCTCCGGATAAACAAAGCGCGATTCCGGGCGAAGGCGCGTCGGACAGCGATTCGGCCTGAATGGTCTGAACGGGCGCGAGCGTCTGCAGAACATTGGGTTGTATGGACATGAGGTGGAGATCCTTCGCGCATTGTAAACCCGCCGCCTGCCGTTACGATACGGGATGGTGAAAAAATATCCGCCCCGCCTACCAAACCCGGCAGGCAGGCTCGCGGACCATGGGAGCATCCTGCTTGCAGCCGAACGCCTTCCGGAATTCAGGGCTGTTCGAAACCACGCCGTTGA
>DASTMK010000402.1:0-5348 GCA_035714225.1 Bryobacteraceae bacterium
CGGGGGGGCATGGCAGCGAAGAGAGGTGGAACCCAAGCCGGACAAGCCCGGCGATCTGCTGTCAGGCCGGATCTGGCAACGCTGGGTGGCCTTATTGTTGCTTTTGGCGGGATCGTGGGCGGCCTCATTCTCGAAGGGGGCGCAATTGGCGATATCGCCCAGCCAACCGGGGCAATGATCGTGCTCGGAGGCACCCTTGGCGCCGTCATGGTGACGACGCCGTTGAACGTGCTGCTGCGGGCGATCAAAAGGCTGAAGATTGTCTTCCTGGAAGAGATCCATTCCCCGGCCGTGGTAATCGACGAAATCATCGAATTTGCGACGAAAGCCCGAAAAAACGGCATCGTTTCGTTGGAACAGGATGCGGAGTCAGTTCAGGAACCCTTTCTCCGCAAGGCCCTCAACCTGGCTGTAGACGGGACCGACCTCCAGGAAATCCGCAAAATGATGGAACTGGAGCTTACTCTCGAAGAGCAGCACGCGGAAGCGGAAGCAAAAGTGTTTGAATCTGCCGGAGGATATTCCCCCACCATTGGTATTATTGGCGCCGTGCTCGGCCTGATTCAGGTCATGAAGCATATCGACCAGCCCTCGGAAGTCGGTCACGGCATTGGAGTTGCTTTCGTGGCTACAGTTTACGGATTGCTGCTGGCCAACGTGTTCCTGTTGCCCATGGGCAACAAGATCAAAGCGCGGGTGCATTCGGCAATCCAAATCAAGGAACTGATGCTTGAAGGCGTCATTGGCATCGTGGAGGGCCTGAATCCGAAGTTGATCCGCAGCAAACTGGACGCCTACGTCCACCAAAGCCGGCCTTCGAAGAAGGCGGCGAGGAACGCCGCGGTGAGAAATGCGGAAGCTTCCGCGGAGACTTGAGAACTCACACAATGGCCCGGCAAAAAAAACATGCGGCGCATGAAAATCACGAGCGGTGGCTCGTTTCGTATGCCGATTTCATCACTCTTCTGTTCGCATTCTTCGTAGTAATGTACGCTTCTTCGCAGGCCGACAAGGCCAAAGCCGCGGAGGTGGCTGCGTCCGTCCGCACGGCACTCGAGGACGGCAAAGCCTCCTCGGTCATCGCCGCCATCATCGGTTCCCAGAAGGAATTGGACAAGAATACCAAGCCGGCCAAACAGGCGGTCGCAGCGCCGGAAGATCCAGAAGTGGTTGCCGATCTGCTGCCTTCCCTCCTGTTGCTCGAAAAGGAGCTCGCAGAGGAAATCAAAGCCGGAGAGATGAAGGTTACCATGCAGCCCCGGGGCCTGGTGGTCACACTCCGGGAAGCCGCTTTCTTTCCATCGGGCCAGGATACGATGGTTCCAAACGCGCTCCCCAGCATAGGAAAGGTCGCCGGCGTCATCCAGAAAATTGGAAATCCTGTCCGTCTGGAAGGCCACACCGACTCGGTGCCCATTAGCAACTCGCGGTTTCGCAGCAACTGGGAACTGTCCGCCGCGCGAGCCATCGCGATGCTCGATTTGTTCACCAACCGCTTCAGCATCAACCATCATCGCCTGGCGGTGGCGGGGTATGCCGACATTATCCCGGTGGAGTCCAACGACACCGCCGAGGGGCGTGCCCGCAACCGGCGAGTGGATATTGTGATACTCAAAGGCTCCAGTCTCGAAAATGAGCCGCCACCCCCACAACGTATCCCGAAGCCCTCACCCACGGCACCCTGATCGTCTGGGCGGGGGGCATGACGCACCTGCGGTAAAATGACAGGCGGCGCGGCATGGAGCA
This sequence comes from Bryobacteraceae bacterium, assembly GCA_035714225.1. GTDB lineage: Bacteria > Acidobacteriota > Terriglobia > Bryobacterales > Bryobacteraceae > CAADGY01. Next base: position 1,747 of record DASTMK010000402.1, read on the forward strand.
GATTGGCCGGTACAGGGTCGTCGGCGAGGTTGGGCGCGGCGCTATGGGCCTTGTGTACCGGGCTGAAGATCCCGCGATCGGCCGGACCGTCGCCATTAAGACCATTCGCCTCTCGGAGCTGAGCGACCCGAACGAACGGGAGCGGCTGCGGGAGAGGTTTGCCCGCGAGGCGCAGTCGACCGGCATCCTGTCCCACCCGAACATCGTCACGATTTTCGATGTCGTCCAGGAAGGCGATACCACTCACCTGGTGATGGAGTTTGTGAGCGGAGCGACGCTCGAGCGGTTGATGAGCTCCGAACAAATTCCCAACCGCGGTGTGTTGATCGACATTCTGGCGCAGACGGCGGGCGCTCTCGATTATGCACACCGGAAAGGCATTGTCCATCGCGACATCAAGCCGGCGAACATCGCCGTCACCGAAGAAGGACTGGTCAAGATCACCGATTTCGGGGTCGCCAAGATCGTATCGCAGCAGATGACCCATGCCGGAGTGTTGATGGGCACGCCAAACTACATGTCACCTGAACAGGTTCAGGGACTCCCGGTGGACGGAAGGTCGGACCAGTATTCGCTTGCTGTGATTGCGTTTGAGCTGCTCACCGGAGAAAAACCGTTCAACGCCGACTACCTGCCCACCCTGCTGTTCCGGATCATGACGGACGCCCCGCCCGTCCCCTCACATCTGAATCAAACGCTCGGTGCGCCCATCGACGCCGCGCTGATCAAGGCGCTGGCCAAGCAGCCGGAAGACCGCTACGCCACATGTTGTGATTTTGTTACGGCCCTCAAACAGGCTTGCTACTCCGTACCCGAATGGGAGCCGGTCCCTCGCGGAAGCAGTCTCGCAATTCCAACCTTGGTAGTGCCGGGCGGCGAAGTGTCCGGTCCTCGCTACAAACCGGACGTAGCCAGTGAACCGCCGCCGGCCGCCGAAACAGCCCGTCGCGACAGGCTGGCGCGGTATCGGGAAGCCGAACCTGCACGGGAGACGCGAGGGCGAAGAACAGCCTGGAAGAGCCTGGCGGCGGTGGTGTCCGCGGTGCTGCTCGTGGCGGCTCTGTTTTGGGGTGTGCGCCGGTTCTCTCCATTCGCTCCACCCGTATCCGCACCAGAGGAGAAGATTGCATCTGACCCCAAAGTTCCCGATACCGGATCGCGGCCGAGCCCCACGGATGAACCGGCAGGGCAAGGTTCTCCCGCAGCGAGCCCTCCGCCTGCTCAGGAAAGTGAAGAGCAGGAGGGGCCGGAGGGCGAGCCGGCGCCGGCGCAAGAAGAACCTGCCGTGGTTCGCCGGCCGTCATCCACAGCCGAATACACGACCCAGATCAGCAGCAGCCCGTCCGGGGCGGCGGTGGTGTTCGACAACAATCCTTCCATCCATTGCCGGACCCCGTGCGCCATTCCTTTACTGGCGGGGCGGCACACACTTTCCGCGGAACTGGAGGGGTATCGCCAGGCATTGCGGATTTTTGAGGTCCCCGCCGAACGCGAGGTTTTCGTTCCGCTGGAGCGGCGCACCGGACAACTCAGCATTCGTTCGAATCCTCCCGGTGCCTCCATCTCCATCAATGGTGAGCCGCGCCCGGAGAAAACACCTGTCACGCTCAGTTTGCCGGCCGGGAAGTATCGCGTGGGCGTGGGGGGTGCCGGACATCCGCAGGAAGTGACGGACGTGGAGATCAAGGATGGCGATCTGAAGAATCTCGTCATTGACTGGAGCGGCAAAGGGTAACCCAGCCGCCGGGCTTTCGCGCGCGCGGCACGCTGATACATAATGCGATCAGCGAAACGAGGTGCATATGCGGATGGCGTCTCTGGGTTTGGCTGTCGCGTCCGCCACGCTGGCGGCTGCGGCTACGCCGATGAAAATTCGGGTGGAGCCGGTGACGGATACCGTTCGCGCTGGGGAATCCCCGTCTCTTGTCGTTCAACTGATGGATGCGGACAATCGGCCAGCCCCGGCGCCGAAGGACCTCCCCGTGAAGATCTCCGCGCGGCTCCCGTCGAATGCAGCGGAGGAGGTCGCCGGGATTATCATCCGGGCGGGCCAGTCTTCGGCAACCATTAAGCTTCCGTCTCCGCGGGCAACAGGACCCGTTTATTACTGGGCCAGGCAGCAGGAGTTGATCACCGGCGGAACGTTCGTGATGGTAGAGAGCGGCCAGCCACCGGCTGCGGGTGATGTACCCGCCAGCCCTTACGTTGTGACGCTGCGATATAGCCCGCAACGTGAGTTCCTCGCCGACGGCAAAGATCCTGTGACGGTGCATGCTTTTGTCTTCTCGCGCAATGACACACCATTACCTGCGTTCCGCATCACCCTGTTCGACAGCAGCGGCACCATCAATCCGGTCCCGCTCGTGATACCGCCGGGACAGGGCAGCGGCACGGCAACGCTCACATCGAAATCACCAGGGGAAGTGAAGGTGGAATACGTCAGTTCCGTGCCGCGTGCGAATGTTGATGGCGACCCCGTGCTGAAGATCCCGTTCGGTCCGCCCATTACCGCTCTACAACTGAGCGTGAACCCGCGAGAGATTTCGCTTGTCGACCGCGCGGACCTGGTGGTACGCCTGGTGGACGAACACGGGACGCCGCTCGCCACTACACGGCCGAGAACGATTTCGCTTGCTCTGGACCGCGGCCGTGGTGCGATCGAGAAATCCGAGCTTACGATTCCACCCGGCTCCGCGGAGGTGAGAACCGGCTTTTCGCCCTTGTGGTGGGGGACAATGGGCGTTGCCGTGTCCAGTCCGAATCTCTTTACCGTGACCGCGCCGATGGAGGTCAAGCTGCCGTTTGCTCTTCTCGGCATCTCCCTGCTGGGCGGGTTGGCAGGCGCCTACGTCTTCCTCTTGCGAAATCGCCGTACGAAGCCGTGGAGGGTATTTGTGGGAGCGCTAACCGGCTTCGTTTTTTACTGGGCCTGCCTCTTTCTTTCGCTGGTGGGGCTGCCGGGAACGATTGTGCTGAATCCGCTGAGCGCATTTGTGCTCTCGGTATTGGGTGGCTGGATGGGCCCGGAAATTTTCGAGAGATTGTTAGCCAGATTCGGTTTTGCGAAGGAAAAGGCCAAGGCTCGCGGAGCGGCATAGCTCCACGCGCGATGAAGGCAGGTACGATGAAAGAAGTTGCGCTGGGGGAAAAGCGGTTTCGTGATTCGAACAATTCTATACGTATGTGTTTTGCTTTGCCTGTGCGAAACCGGCGTGCTGCGTTCGGCCGAAGACCCCCCGGCACAGCCGATTCCTTTTAGCCATAAGCAGCACGCGGCGGCTGGGGCCGCCTGCGTGGATTGCCACACGACGGCGAAGAAAGCCGCACGCGCCGGGATGCCGGATACCGCCAGGTGTCTGCTCTGCCACCGCAGTGTGAAGCAGGACAGCCCCGCCATTGTGAAACTCCGTAAAATGCACGAAGACAAGGAACCGATCGAATGGATCCGGCTGTACCAGGTTCCCGATTTCGTATTTTTCAGTCACGAGAAACATCTCGCGGCGGGCGCGGCCTGTTCCGAATGCCACGGTCCCGTGGAACAGAGAGAAGTATTGACGAAGGAAGTGCCCACCACAATGGCCGCCTGTATGAATTGCCACAAA
>DASTMK010000403.1:0-5978 GCA_035714225.1 Bryobacteraceae bacterium
AAACAATCGTGTGCGGTCTGTCATGGCCGGCGATTTACCTGCCTTGGCTGCCATTGATTATTTTCGAGACCAGCGGGCCGACAGATATAATGCAGAGTAAAGGGGGCTGAAATTGGCAACCGGCGAATCCAAGGCACCGAATGAATTAGTGGAGCTTTTATCCCAAAAAGTGATTGGGCAGCCGAATGCTCTGAAGTTTATCGTTCCATATATCGAGATGTACCAGGCCGGACTGGCGCCGGAAGGCCGTCCGGTAGGGGTGTTTCTGCTGCTGGGACCGACCGGCACCGGAAAGACACGCACCGTCGAAGTGCTGGCGGAAGTGCTGCATGGAAGCCAAAGCAATTATTTGCGCATCGACTGCGGCGAGTTCCAGATTGAGCACGAGGTGGCGAAACTGGTGGGAGCGCCTCCGGGGTACCTGGGACACCGGGAGACCCAGCCGATGTTGTCGCAACAGAAGCTGGCGTCGGTGACCAGCGAGAGATCCGATTTGGCGCTGGTGCTGTTTGACGAAATTGAGAAGGCGGCACCTTCTTTGACACGGCTGCTACTGGGAATTCTGGATAAAGCTACGCTGCGCCTGGGCGATAATACCGCCGTGAATTTCGAGAAAACGCTGATCTTTCTGACCAGCAATCTGGGTGCGCGCGAAATGATGAAGGAGTTGAACCCGAGTTTCGGTTTTCAACCCGGCACGCCGCGCGACAAGGAAGAATTGGGCAGCAAACTGGAGAGCATCGCGCTGGCGGCCGTGCGGAAAAAGTTCTCCCCGGAGTTTGTCAACCGGATCGATGCGGTGGTGACGTACCGGCCGCTCGATGCGGAGTCGCTGGCGACGATTCTCGACCAGCAGATCGGCGAATTGCAGCAGCACGTCAACACGCGTCTGGGGGCGCGCTGCTTCCGCATCGAGGTTACTCCCGAAAGCCGCAAGTTTCTTCTCGAAAAGGGCACCAGCCAGGAATATGGAGCGCGGGAGTTGAAACGAACCATCCACCGCTTTCTGACGCAACCCCTGGCTACGCTGGTGGCCTCCGGACAGATCGAACCCGGCGCACATGTCGCCGTGGAAGTTGATTCTTCCGGCGACCGGCTGCAAATGCGAACGGTGGCCGTGGACACACCGGCGCAGCCTGCACCGGCGAATCCGACCGTGCTCATTGTTGACGACAACCGCGACCTGCTTCGCTTTCTGGAGCACCTGATGGTAGGAGCGCACTGGCGAATTCTGACGGCGGAGACCGGGCAGCAGGCGCTGGCGGCGGTAGCGTCGCAAACACCGGACGCCGCGCTGCTCGACTACATGCTACCGGACCTGAACGGGCTCGAACTCGCGCTACAGATACAGAAGAAACTTCCGCGGCTTCAAATCATTCTGATGACAGGCGCGAATCTGGCGGCCGAAGAAGAGTTGGTTTGCAGACAGAACGGCTTCCCGCTGCTGCAGAAGCCTTTTCTGGCGCAGGACATTATGAGTCTGATCCGCAACCGGCTTAGCGGCGCGGCGGCCTGCCCGGCGTAGCCGGCGTCTCGACGGCGGGTACCGGACTCTTCAGCATCGGTCGAAGGGCGAGGTTCACGACGATCATCGCCACCGAAAAAATCGGCAGCAACAACAAAGCTGTTTTTAGCCGGGTGGGGTCAACGCCGGCGATCGCTCCGATAATCGGAGAACTCACAACCAGTCCGATCCAGCCGCAAGTGATCACAACCCCCATCGCCGTTGCGGTCATCTTCGGGAATGCGTTTCCTACCATCGCCAGCGTCGTTGGGAAGACCGGGGCCATAGCCACACCGGCGCAGAACACCGCAATCCAGGCGACTCCCGGATCGTTGGTTTGAAGCATCGCGAAGGTGGTGATCATCATCAGGACCGCGGAGTAGAGCGTTACCGTGGCGGGCGCGACTTTGATCAGAATCGGCGCAACCACCATACGGCCGATGAGCAGCCCGAGGGCGAAGCCTAGAGACAGGATATTCATGGAACGGGATTCGGGAATCCCTTGCGCCATCAAGTGGCGTGGCAGCCAGTTCCAGACACCCGTTTCGCACGCCACATACAGAAACAGAAATCCCGCCAGAAGGTACAACACTGGCCTGCCGAGAACATCGCCCACTTCTGCGAACTTGAATCCGCGTTCACCGCTGGGCGGCGGCATTTTAGTCAGGGCATGAACGGTGAGGGTGACCACAACCAGGATCGCGATGAAATAGCAGAGCTGGATGGCATTGCCCTCGAAGAAATTGCCGGCGATAAACGGTGTAGCGAATCCTCCCAGCCCGAAGAAGAGGTTGAGGAAGTTCAGAACCGATGCGCGCCGCTTATCGCTGATGTCGCTGACCAGGGCATTAGCGCCGGTAACAAGAATCCCGCCACCCAAGCCAAGCAGCAGAATCAGGGCCATGATCATGATGTAGCCCGTGGAGTTCGGCAGCCCGAACAACGCAATGGCAATCATAGAAAGCCCGAGCAGGATTCCTGTTTTCTTCCCCTTGTTATCGATCAACGGACCCACTGATATCGAGGCCAGAGTCAGGCCTAGCCCCTGGGCCAGCGCGATGTAGCTGTTTTCCTGCGGTGTCAGATTGAACGCGGTCGATAAGTACGGGAGGATCGTGCCAAGCATGGCGGCGATCATTCCGTAAACGAAGATGGCGAGAATAGCGGCGACGATGAGCATATGTCCTCGGACTCACGATCTTATCAGAAACTATTCGAGAATCATTTGCCCGTCCAGCAAGGAGGGCGCTTTTCAAGAAAGGCGGAAATGCCCTCCTGCGCGTCCGCCGCCAACGAATTCATGGTCATGATTTCTTTGGCGTACGCGTATGCTTTGGGCTGGTCCAGATCGATCTGCGCGTAATACGCCTGCTTGCCCAGCCCTGTCACGAAATCGCTGGACTGCGCCACCTGGGCGGCCAGCTTCCGCGTTTCCACGCCGAGCTCGGCTGGCTGGACAACCCGGTTTACCAGGCCCCAATCCATCGCGGTAAAGGCGTCGACCGTCCGGCCGGTCACCAGCATTTCCATGGCCCGCTTACGGCCGATGGAGCGCGTCAACGCCACCATCGGGGTAGTGCAAAACAGGCCGATACGTACGCCTGGAGTGGCGAACGCGGCATCGGCGCTGGCAATGGCGAGATCACAGCTTGCCACCAACTGGCATCCCGCGGCCGTGGCAAGCCCCTGCACTTCAGCGATCACCACCTGCGGGATAGACTGGATTGTTTCCATCAGCTCCGTACAGACATCGAAAAGCCGCCGGTACTCCACCACCGTACGCCCCACCATTTCGGACAGGTCGTGCCCGGCGCAGAAGACCTTTCCGGCCGCTCGAACGATCACCGCGCGCACGCCGGCGTGCCGGGCAGCCTCATCCAGGCAAGCCATGAACTCCAGCATGAGATCGAGCGACAGTGCGTTGCGCTTTTCAGGACGGTTCAATGTCAGGACCGCAACGTCGCGGTCGAATTCGAGCAGAAGGTTTCTCGGTGACATAGCTACCCCGTGACCAGTGTAGACAAGACATCCCGCGTTCCGCGAACGCTACCATCGGATTGTGGCGGTACTAAGCGGGATTCATCCTATCCGGGAAGCGTTGCAGGCCGGTCGGCTGTTTGACCGGGTGTTGATTGCGAAAGGTGCGGGGGGCGCAAGACTTCAGGAATTGATCGAGCTTTGCCGGTTGGCGTCGGTGCCCGTACGCTTCGAGCCCCGAAGCGCACTCGACCGGATTGCGGGCAGCAGCGCGCATCAGGGCGTGGTCGCATTGGGAGCCGCGAAAGGGTACGCGGCCCTGGAGGATGTTCTGCCTTCAGGGGGACTGCTTGTGGTCCTCGATGGAGTCGAAGATCCGCATAACCTCGGCGCGATTATCCGTACCGCGCATGCCGCCGGTGCGAGCGCGGTCTGTGTCCCGGAGCGTCGCGCCGCGGGCCTTACCGACGTGGTAGCGAAAGCGGCCGCGGGTGCGCTGGAGCACCTGCCCGTCGTGCGCCTGGGAAACATCAACCAGTCGCTCGAGCTGATGAAGAAGCGCGGTTTCTGGATCTACGGTATCGACGAGCGGGGCCCGGAAATGTACGACCAGGTGGACTACGCCTCACCCGCGGCTCTTGTATTCGGAGCCGAGGGCCACGGCCTGCACCAGCAGGTGCGCAATCACTGCGACGTGCTGGTGCGAATTCCGATGGCGGGCCGTATCGCGTCGCTGAATGTGTCGGTGGCGGCGGGAGTCGTGCTGTTCGAATGGAAACGCCGCTCAAAGCCCGCATAGTAAAATCGAGTGTCAATATGCGATGGGTGCTGTTACTCCTGGTGTTCCTGCAATTTTCGGGGAGCCCCGCCACCTGCGCGCAGCCCGTGCGCGCGCGCCACGCGATGGTTGTCACGCGCGAACCCCATGCAACGCGCGCGGGCCTGGATGTGCTGCGTTCCGGGGGAAACGCCGTGGACGCGGCCGTGGCGGTGGGTTTCGCACTGGCTGTGACGCATCCGGCCGCCGGCAATCTGGGGGGTGGAGGGTTCCTGCTGGCACGATTTGCCGATGGCAGAACCACGTTTATCGATTTCCGCGAACGTGCGCCCGGCGCCGCCTCCAGAAACATGTATCTGGACGAGAGCGGGGCACTGACGCGCGACAGCCTCACCGGTTATCGCGCCTCGGGCGTTCCCGGGACGGTTGCGGGGCTCGAGTATGCCCACCGGAAGTTTGGCGCCAAGCCATGGTCCGAACTGCTGCGGCCCTCGCTCCAATTGGCTTCCGATGGTTTTCCCGTCTCCTACGGGCTGGCGCAGTCTCTGCAAGCAACGAAGGTATTGAGCCGCTTTCCCGAATCGAACCGCATTTTTCTGCGCGACGGCAGGTATTTCGAACCGGGCGAAATATTGAAGCAGCCTGAACTCGCCCGCACGCTGGAACGGATCGCGCGGGAAGGCTCCAAGGATTTTTATCGCGGCGAAACCGCGCAATTATTTGCGAAAGCGATGAAGGCCAACGGCGGCACCATCACGCTCGAAGACCTGCGAAACTATAGGCCCGTAGAACGGAAACCGCTCACGGGCGCGTACCGTGGTTACCAGATCGTCACCGCACCTCCACCGAGTTCCGGCGGCGTCGGGATTCTGCAAATGATGGGTGTGCTTGAAAACAGCGGATACGCGAAATCGGGCCCCGGTTCCGCCGCGGCTATCCACTTCATAGCGGAAGCAATGCGGCGGTATTACGCGGACCGAAGCAAGTACCTGGCCGATCCCGACTTTTTCGAAGTACCGGTCTCGAAGCTTTTGAACCGGCGCTACATCGAAACCCTGCGCGCTTCCATCGACCCGGAGCGCGCCAGGCCCAGCACCGAAGTCCATCCGGGAGATTTGAAAGCCTACGAGAGCGCCGAGACCACACATTATTCGATTGTGGATGCCGAAGGAAACGCCGTCGCCGTAACCTACACACTCAACGGTAGCTATGGTTCCGGTGTGACGCTGCCCGGGCTCGGCTTTCTGCTGAACAATGAGATGGACGATTTCAGCGCCAAGCCGGGCGAGCCGAATATGTTCGGCCTCATCCAGGGAGAGGCGAACGCCATTCAGCCGAACAAGCGTCCCTTGTCGTCCATGACGCCGACCATCCTGCTGCGCGACGGTAGCCTATACATGGTTGCCGGCTCACCGGGCGGTTCAAGGATCATCACGACCGTGCTGGAAGTCATTTTGAACGTCGTTGATTTCGGTATGAACATCCAGGACGCCGTGAATTGGCCGCGCTTCCATCACCAGTGGCAACCGGACAAGCTGTTTGTGGAGTGGCGCCACTCCCCGGATACGAAGGCATTGTTGCAGTCGCGTGGGCATCAGGTGGAGGATATCCGTTCAATGGGTGAGGTGTCCGCCATATTAGTGGACCGCGGCTGGCTCGAAGGCGCGGCCGATCCCCGGTCCGAAGGGAACGCCGAAGGCTATTAGATCAAATGAAGCA
>DASTMK010000404.1:0-21883 GCA_035714225.1 Bryobacteraceae bacterium
CGCGGCGGTTCGCTGCAAAGCAACGCCTGCGCCTCGCGCACGCGCACGACCTGATCATTCCCCACCCGCATGTAGCGGTGCTGTCCTCCACTCGCGCTCTCGAAGCGAGTGAAGCCGTCCGGTTCCACGACGATGCGCCCCGGACCGGATAGTGCGAAATAATCGCGGTTGGGACGAACGGCATATAACACGCTGGTGAGATCGTAGGTCGGCTGATCGTTCGTGAGTCCGCGGTAGTATTGGTAGGCTTCCACCAGCGGATGATGATCGACGTAGCCGTAATCCTCTCTCATGCTCACTGCCGGATGATGAATCGCGTACCCGATTTCCCATCCGCTCGCTACGATGGGAGTCGGCCACTCCGCAAATACTTTCTGCGCCGACGGGATATCGCGAACGATATTGAACTCCTTGTACCGCTTCTTGGCGAGTTCCTCGGTGTACCCGCCTGCCATCGCCGAAAGCAGCCGCACCTTCCGGCGCACCAGTTCCGTTCCTGCCAGGGGTGACATCGCGTCCGGCCCGGAGGCCAGCAACCGGGCCATGTTCGTAGAGAAGCCGACCATCGCGATGACAACCGAATTGTCCGGCTGTGCCGCCAGCGTCTTCCGAAGCACGGCCACCGCGTCCGGAGCGTCCTTGCCGCTCTTGAGGTCATGCGGATACCGCGGCCCTCCACCGGATGCCGCCGCTGTTACCACCGCGCGATTGTACTTGCCGTCCTCCGGCGTCACACCCTTTTGGACAACACCGATAGGAATGCCGCCGCGGCCGTAGAACGTATTCATGAGGTCGATAAAGGGCGCGGCATACGGGTTGTCCTTGGTCACCGTTACGGCAAGCAATTCGCACTCGCCCCGGTTCTGGAGAGCGTGGATCATGCTGAGCGCCATCGCATCGTCCACATCGTTGCCCATATCCGTATCGAAGATCAGGCGGACCGGTTCCGCCGCCGCGGGAGTTGGCATTGAGCACAACCAGAGGCAAAGCAACAGCCAGCCTACAATGTTTCTGCAAGTTTCGAAATGCACTTCCATGTCTCCATTACGTCTTCCCGAGTGGTCTTGATATCTCCAATGGCGAGCCGCAACACGAACCGGCCGTTCAGAACAGTGTGCGACAGAAACGCTTGCCCGTCTGCATTAATGCGGTCGAGCAGCAGGCGATTTTGCTCGTCGCTTCCCTTGAACCGGAAGCACACTAGTGAAAACGGCACGGGAGCGGCGACCTCGAAGCGGGGGTCGGCGTCGATGGCGCAGGCCAGTTCCTTCGCCCACGCGATGTGATTCCGGAGGATTTCTATAATGCCCTCGCGTCCGAAATTGCGGAGCACGAACCACAGCTTCAAAGAACGGAAGCGGCGCCCCAATTGAACGCCGTAGTCCATGTAGTTCACCACGCGCTCGTCTTCCGCCGTGCGCAAATATTCCGCCACCAGGGAGAACGCGCGCCGCAGAATATCCGGCTTCCGTGTGTAGAAGACGCTTGCGTCCTGGGGTGTGAAGAGCCATTTGTGCGGGTTCATGACCAGCGAATGGGCACGGGCGGCGCCGTCCAGAATGTGCCGATGTTCCGGAACCAGCGCCGCCGTACCACCATAAGCGCCGTCGATGTGCAGCCACATGCCATGTTCTTCGGCGAGGGGAACGATTTCGGAAACCGGGTCTACGCTGGTTGTCGAGGTAGTGCCCACGGTCGCGACAACGCAGAACGGTTTTTTGCTGGCGCGAACATCTTCCTCGATGGCGGCTTTCAGCAGGTCCGTTCGCATTCGAAACCGGTCGTCCGCCGCGATCTTTCGAACGTTCTTTTGTCCGATGCCGATCGCGATCGCTCCCTTCTCCACCGAAGAATGCGCCTGTTCGGAGCAATACAGCACCAGGTTCTGCGACCCGCCCCGCTCGCGTGCTTCCGGATCTGCCATTTCGCGCGCGGCGGCGATGGCGTGCATAGTGCTGATCGACGCGGTGTCGTAGATGATTCCGAAAAACTCCTCCGGCAGCCCGAGCCATTGCCGGAGCCAGCCCAGCGTCACCTGCTCCAACTCCGTTGCGGCAGGGCAGGACTTCCAGAGCATGCCGTTCACGTTCAACGCGGACATCAGCATTTCGCCGAGAATACCGGGGTGGGAAGCGGAAACGGAAAAATACCCGAAAAAACGCGGATGATTCCAATGATTAACGGCGGGAATTACAAGATTTCGAAAATCTTCGAGAATTCGTCCGGCGGGTTCTCCCTGTTCCGGACCGGATTTCGGAAGCGAACGCACCAGGCTGCCCGGCTCCATAATGGGCATCACGCGGTAGTCTCGAATTCCCTCGAGATAATCGGCGATCCAATCCACCACTTCATGCGCGGTCTTGCGAAACTCCTCCGGGGGCATATCAAAACTCATTTGGCGGGCTCCCGGTGGGCGGTGCGCAGGGTCACAGCCGCGGTGGCTTTCATCTTTTCCGCTTCCGGCGGCGGCACGGTCCACTCGGAGGTGAACCGGCCTTCTGCAATAACGTTATCGAGCGAACCTTTAAACAAAATGTAGTCTCCGAAACTTAGTAACAATCGATACGGCGGCGGCATAAATCGTAATCCGGCTCGTTGAGCGCGGTCCGCGCCCGTCCACCAGGGCAGCCCCGAATTCACAAGCGCGTAATGCTCACCCAGCGGCATGACAAAGACCAGGCCGAAATCGGCGGCCCCGGCGTTGAGTGCCATGGGAGCATCGCCGGCAAGACGCGCGATCAGGCTATTCGTTTCACGCGTGCCGAACAGTACGAGGTTCGAGCCTTTAAGATCAGACTCCCCGACGTCTTTGTCCGCTACGGTGCGAAAGTTCACCAGTAGTTTCAGCCGCGGCGTGGACCATTCGGCAGCCTCTTCTGCCTGCCGCCTGCGCCGGTTCAACTCTTCCGGTGAGGGAGAATCCGCGGTGCCATAAACATAGACGTGCCGCGCCGCGACCGCCTCACCGATAGGGCCTTCCGAGCCGGGACGCTTCTCGCCGGGCGGCGGTGTATACCTGCCCGGCTGCCACCCCTTTTCCGCTTTCCGGAACGACAGCTTTTCCGTGCCTTTCAGTTTCAGGACTGCGCCGTCAATCGTGACCGACACGGCGCGTCCCACCGCGAAAGAAGAATGCCCGGCAGGAGTAAGTGTGAAACCTTTCACGCCGCTGGTTTCGACAACAAGCTCGTTGCGGTTCTGGAAACGCGCGGAGATCTTCGCCAGATCTCCAGGTGTGAGGCCGTCAAGCTGTACCCAGTAAGCGGAGTTGTACTTGTAATTGCGGGTCGCGAATCGGACTTCGTCCGGGAAGCGGTTGCGGCGGAACTGTGAGAACCAGTCGAAAATGGCGCCGTCTTTATACGCCAGATCCCAGGAATTATGCCGCACTCCGGGATACTCCGTGTATTGCACGTTTACGCCGATGCGCAGCAGTTCATGGTTCCACTTCCGCGACTGCTCCACGGGAACCGCCGGGTCGGCATCCCCATGAAACAAGTGAACGGGTATGTTCAGAAGATTCGGCGCGAGGTCGAGCGAGCCTTCCGGAACGGCGGCACAGACCGGCGCGATGGCGGCCCAGATATCGGGCCGGGTCAGGGCGAGCCAGAACGTTCCGCCACCACCCATCGAAAGACCCGTCAGGTAAATCCGATCTTCATCAATCGGGAAGCGCCTTTTCACGTCGGCCAGCACGTCGTAGACATCCTGCTCGGGGATGCCCTGGTAACCCATGGTGCCGCGCGAATACGGAGAGGCAACAAGGAAGTCGACATCCCGGAGCGCCGGAAAGTAACGGGTGGCCTCGGGGTCTGTCTCGCCGGCCCGGTTCCCTTTGCCAAACACGCGCCGCAAGTTCAGGCGGTGGTTGGACCATGCCCCATGGAGGCTGACCACCAGCGGATACTTCTTCGCGGCGTCGAAGTTCTTCGGCAGATACAAGGCGTAAGGTTGATCGGAGTCGTCAATACCGGAAAAGAACGTAAGCACCTGCGGTCCGGCAGGGTACACCTGCGCGCGCAGAGCCAGAGCACAGAATAGAAAAAGAAATAGCTTGACAGACCGCTCGCTCACGCTCGCGGCTCGGAAGCCGGCACCGAGCCGCGAGCGTGAGCGAGCGGTTCCTACACTAAACATCCTTGCACTCCTTTTGTACAGCGGGCAGCCATGCCTGAAACCAGGCGCGGAATTCCCCGGCCCGTTGTACATTTTCCGGGCCAAGCGGGACCGCTGGAGGACCGGCTTTCAAGCCCCGCGCCACGGCGGCTTCCCGAATGCCAACCGGTGAGGGAAACGAATCGATCCACCCCAAAAGTTCATTGAGCCGGGCTTCCAGACGTGCGACGGCATCCGGCGCGCCAGCCGCGATTGCACGGTCCAGCGCCACCATCAACTCCGGCACCACACACGCGATCTCCGAGATAGCGCCGGCGGCTCCGTGCGAGCGCGCCCCGACGTATGCGGCGTCGCATCCGGCGATGCAAGGAAACCCGGCATTCGAATCGAATGCGCCCCAGTGCGCGCTTGCATCGTGGATTCCCGCAAACCGGCCGGTCGCGAGCAGCCGGGCTGCGGTTGGGGGAGCGATTTCACTGGTGAAAGAAGGCACATTCGAGAGATAAACGGGCGGGGGCGCGCCACACAGATCCATGAATTCAAGATAAAACCGCTCGATCTCGGGTTGTTCGTAGCGAAAGAAATAGGGCGGCATCAGCAATAAGCCGGCAACACCTGCGCCGCTGATTTCCTGCGCGATGAAAACAGCACCATCGAGAGTGGAGTGTGAGCAATTTGCAAGTACCGGCAGGCGGCTTCGCTTGGTGGCCAGCGCGGTCACACGCACTCGTTCCTCCGGGTTAAAATGCACGAATTCACTCGCCGGGCTGAGCAATGCGATTCCATCCACACCGCTCTCGCCGAGATAATCCACGAATTCGAGCATGGCCGCGAGGTCGATCTCATGGCCACTCGCGCGCCGGGGAGTAACGGGAGCAGCATAGATCCCCTGAAACGAAGCCATGTACCATTTGGGATAACACTGTCTTCGATAGCTTATCAACCTTCACAAGTTTCGATATGCTGGTCGGGACCAAAAGCACTTCAGACAGGGAGGAAAATTTATGGACGTCTCACGCCGGTCCTTTGTCGCCGGATGCGCCGGAGTGGCTTCGGCCGGCGCTCAGACCTCGTCACCCCGGCCTGTCCGCATCGGCGTGGTGGGCGGCGGCTTCGGGTCCAGTTTTCAATGGCATCTGCAGCCGGACTGCAAGGTGGAAGCGGTGTGCGACATCAGGCCCGACCGGCTGCAACGCCTGTCGGAAGTCTACCGCTGCGGCGCCGCCTTTACGAACTTTCGGGAAATGCTGGCGAAAGCCAAGCTGGACGCGGTGGGAGTATTCACACCCGCGCCGCTGCACGCATGGATGGCCATGGAGAGCATGAAAGCGGGCAAACACGTGATCAGCGCGGTACCCGCCGGAATAACGGTGGAAGAACTGGAGCGAATCCTTGAAACCGTGCGTTCCACAGGCATGCGTTACATGATGGCGGAGACCAGTTACTACCGGCCGGAGATCATGACGTGCATGGAAATGCAGCGCAAGGGCGAATTCGGCACGATTTTTTACTCCGAGGCCGAGTATCACCACGAGGGCCTGATTCCCCTCATGTTCGATAAGATCGGGAACCCCACGTGGCGTTATGGCTTCCCACCCATGCTCTATCCGACACACTGCACCGGAATGGTGGTTCCCGTCACCGGCGAGCGTCTGACAAGCGTTCAGGCCGTTGGCTGGGGCGACGGTCACGAAGTTCTGCAAACCAATATGTACACGAACCCGTTCTGGACTACGACGGGATTCTTCCGCACGTCGAAAGGCCACTCGTCGCGCATCAGCGTCTTCTGGCACGTCGCGGCAGGTGGAACCGAACGCGCCCAATTCTACGGGGACCGCTTGTCGTACATCATGCAGAGGCCCGAAGGATCGCCGAATACTTTAATCAAAATATCGAAGGACGGGAAGACGGTGATCGACGCGAACGGATATCCCGAGGGCGACGTGAAGATCGAGGCTTTCAAACAGCCGGATCACCTGGAAAAGCTGCCGCCTTCGATGCGCGTCAAGACAGGTCACGGCAACTCGCACACGTTCATCACGCAGGAGTTCATCCGCGCCATCGTGGAAGACCGGCACCCGGCCGTGAACATCTGGGAGGCGATAGCCTACACGCTGCCCGGTATTGTCGCGCACCAGTCCGCCCTGCGCGGCGGTGAGCCGATGAAGATCCGCGATTACGGAACACCGGCGTAGAAAGGCCCGCTTGCTCACGCGCGCGGCTCAGTAGGTTTATTGCGTTTCGGTTTTCGCTATGCCAGCGCGACGGCCGGTTTGCCTTCGTACTGTATGCGCACTTCACGTCCACCGTTCAGGATGGACAGGCGGCCTGCTTCGATCACCAGTTCGTTGTAGCGGCTGTTGGCGGGTGTAGCCATCACGCCTTCTTCATCGAACTGCCGCAACATTTGCTGGCGCTCCTCCAGAGTGCCCGCTTGGGATTCGAGGCGCACGGCAGCCCGGATAATGAAATCGACCGAGCGATATCCATAACCCACCGGCACCAGCCCGCCCCCGCCCAGATCGACATACTGGAAATAATCGGGACTCGGTTCGGCATAGACCGTGGCGCCCGGACCGTCCGGCGGACGTACGTAGCTGTATTCGAGCCCGCGGTATTGATCCGAGTGACCCAGCAGTCCGCCTTTCTCCCGGCCGGAGCAATACAATACCATGCCCTGCGTGTTGGTACCGGGAGCATCGTCCGGGAATCCCAGCGCGTTCTGCACGTTCAGAGAGGCACCGTTGTTCCACAGCACCCGCGCGTCGGTCCACAGGAATCCTTCGTTTCCGTTCGGATAGCGATCCTTTATGCCATATACGCTGACGGAAACAGGAAGCAACCCGGTAATGAAGTGCACCAGGTCCACGTAATGACAGCCGATGTAAGTGAACGCGTCGGAGTTCTCGACCGTGCACCAGTTCTGAAAATTCGAATGGCGGTAATACCACTTTTCCAGCAGGCACGCCGTGCCGAGCCGGAATTCGCCGAACCAACCGTCGCGATAACGGCGGCGGGCCATCAGGCTGCGGTCGTCGAATCGCTTGTGATACTCGATTCCCACCAGCAGGCCGCGGCGCGACGCTTCCTGCTCGATCTCGGTGGCCTCCGCCGCGGTCAGCACCAGCGGTTTCACCGTCAGCACATGCTGGTCGTGCCGGAGCGCCTCCATGATGACGGCATGGTGCAACTGATCCGGCACGGCTACGGCTACGATGTTTCGCGGCGGAAGGCCGGCGATGACCTGCTTGTAGAGATCCAGGTGAACTCCCGTATCGGAGAGGTCCGGGAACGGCCGGAACGACTGGCCTGGAAAAGCCTTGCTGATGTTTTCCGAATCCACCAGCGACTTGAGAAATCTCGCTTCCGTCGCGCAGACGCTGATTTCTCCAATCACACCCTGACGCTGCAAGTGATAAAGAGACGGCAGAATCTGATCGTGCGCGATCATCCCCCCGCCGATAAGAGCAACCTGGAGCGGGACCATCAGACAGCGGCCTCCTGCTTGCGCGCGGCCAGCGCTTCGGAGAACGCTTCGCTAAATGCCGCGGCGCTCTCGCGGATGGCCTCTTCGGTGATGACCAGCGGCGGGCAGATTTTCACCGTGCCTCCACCGAACCCGACGGGCGAGAACATGAGAACACCCTTGGCGATGGACCGCTCGACAATGTCCCACGCGAGATCGCCATCGGGCTCTTTCGTACCCGGCTTCACGCAACTCAGGCCCACGACCAGCCCCTTGCCATCCACACTTCCGATTTCAGGATGTTTGGCTTTCAGGTCATTTAGCAGCGAGAGAAGCAAAGTGCCTTGCTTCCTCGCGTTCTCAACCAGGTTTTCTCTTTCGACAATCTCGATGGACGCCAGCGCCGCGGCACAGCAAACGGGATTTCCTGTGTGTGTGGAGGTCATACTGCCCGGCGGGTGCAAATCCATAATGTCCGGCCTTCCCGCCACCGCCGAGATGGGCAGCGAACTGGAAATACCCTTGCCGAAGGTCGTCAGGTCCGGCACGATTCCATAGTGCTCGAAGCCCCACATGGTTCCGGTGCGCCCGAAGCCGGCCTGCACTTCATCACAGACCAACAGTGCTCCGTTGGCATCGCACCACTTCCGGAGCCGCTTCATATATTCGGGCGGGGCGAACGAAGCACTGCCGCCCTGATATGTTTCGAGGACAACACCGGCCACGTCCGCCGGCTTGATGCCCGCTTTGGAAAGGCACTCTTCGAAAAATTCGAAAGACGTGTTCTCGGTGCGGAAGCCGTCGGGGAAAGGAATCTGAACGAAACCCGGATCGAGGTTTACAATCCAATCCTTCAGCGCCGGAATACCGCCGGCCTGCTGCGAGCCGAGGGTCCGTCCGTGGAAGGCCTTGTCGTAGGAAACGATGACGTTCTTCGAACGTCCGCCTACCTTAACCCCGTTTGTGCGGCAGAGTTTGATGGCACATTCCACAGCTTCCGATCCGGTAGTGAGCAGGAATACTTTTTTCAACGGATCCGGCAGCAGCGATGCGATCTTTTCCACCAGGCGCGCGCGGATTTCGCTGGGGAAGCAGTAGTTCGTCAGAAGCTTCGAGGCAGCCTGTCCCGACACGGCTTCGATAATCTCCCGGCGTCCGTGTCCGGCGTTCGTGATCAAGACACCCGACGACCAGTCAATCCAGCAGTTCCCATGTGCATCGAACACCTGAAATCCTTCCGCGTGGTCCCAGACGATGGGCGGTTGGCCTCGCATCGCTACCGGCTCATACTGGTGTAGCTTCTCAAGCACCGGAACCGATGCGGGCACCGGCAACTCCGTCACAATTCGCCTTAGGGCTGTCTCTATTCTGGGGACCCTGCGCGGGGTCAACTCGTATTCTCTTGCCATTTCTTGCAATTGTCCCACAAGCTTCAGGCCCACAGGTATTTTTTACCGGAGTGCAGCCCGGTTCACGCCGGCTTTTCAAAGAGATCCGTCTGGAAGCCAAAATGCCATACGTACGTCGCCATAGCGGGAGTTTTGCTGTTTTGGACCGCGAATCGCCCACCTAAGGGGAACGGATGTCTGGGAGGGCGAGTGGCGTGAGTAGCGCCGGTCAGGCGGCCGTGGGATGCGGAGCTGGGTTTTTACCGTTTCCCCTGCTTGTGAAAGCCTCGTAGGGCGTGAAAGCGCTCTTCAGAACAGCGCGAGACTTTCAACGCAACCGGAACAATTTCACGGCCCGCCCTCTGGCGCCTATGCAGGGGCACAGATTATCATCCAACAATATGTCCGACTCCGATAAGAACGAGCGGCCGCCGCGGACGGTGCTGCCGGGAAGACCTTATCCGTTAGGCGCCACCTGGGACGGCGCCGGTACCAACTTCGCCTTGTATTCTCACAGCGGCACCGCCGTCGATCTCTGCCTGTTCGACGATCGAGGCCAGGAGGAACAAATCCCTCTTCGGGAGCAAACGAACTTCGTCTGGCACTGTTATCTGCCGGCGGCGCCCCCCGGACAACTCTATGGTTATCGCGTGCATGGACCTTATGAGCCGAAACGCGGCCTCCGATTCAATCCCGCAAAACTGCTGCTCGATCCTTATGCCACCGCTGTTTCGGGAGAGGTGAATTGGGAAGCGCCGCTCTTCGGCTACCAACTGGGTCACCCGGACGCCGACCTTTCCTGCGATTCCGGTGACAGCGCATGGGGCATGCCCAAGGGCGCCGTCGTCAGCCCGTTTTTCGATTGGGAGAACGACCGGCCTCTCCGGACTCCGTTAAACGACTCGGTGATCTATGAGGTGCACGTAAAAGGATTCACCATTCAGCACCCCGACATCGCTCAGGAGTTGCGTGGCACCTACGCAGGCTTGGGATCGCCGCCCGCGGTTCAGTACCTGAAAAAACTGGGGATCACGGCCGTCGAGTTGATGCCGATACACGACATGCTGGACGACAAGCACCTGGTTGACCAAGGACTGAAGAACTATTGGGGGTATAACACCACCAATTTCTTCTCCCCTGCGGCCCGCTATGCCAGCGCAGGCGACAAAGGCGGCCAGGTGGCCGAGTTCAAGTCGATGGTGAAGGCGCTGCATCGCGAAGGCATAGAGGTGATCCTCGACGTCGTGTACAACCACACGTCCGAAGGAAACCATCTGGGCCCGACGCTGAGCTTTCGCGGTATCGACAACCTCACTTACTATCGGACGAACGACGATGCGCGCTACTACATGGATTACACAGGAACGGGAAATAGCCTGAACGTGCGTCATCCACAGGTCCTCAAACTCATCATGGATAGCCTGCGGTATTGGGTGGAGGAGATGCACGTCGACGGTTTCCGTTTCGATCTCGCAGCCACTCTGGCGCGGGAACTGCACGATGTAGACCGCCTGTCCGCCTTCTTCGACATCATCCACCAGGATCCGGTCCTATCGCAGGTGAAACTGATCGCCGAGCCATGGGACGTGGGCGAGGGAGGTTACCAGGTTGGAAACTTCCCGATCCTCTGGGCCGAGTGGAATGGAAAGTATCGCGACGTGGTTCGCCGCTATTGGAAAAGCGAGGACGGCACGTTAGCCGAGCTGGGCTACCGGCTGACCGGGAGCAGCGACCTGTACCAAAGAGACGGGAGAAGGCCATCGGCGAGCATCAATTTCGTTACCGCGCACGATGGCTTCACTCTGAACGACCTGGTCAGCTACAACGAAAAGCACAACGAGGCCAACGGCGAAGAGAATCGCGACGGCTCAAACGACAACCATTCGTGGAACATGGGGGTGGAGGGCCCGACCAGCGATCCCGAAATCATCGAATTGCGCGAGCGGCAGAAACGGAATCTGCTCGCCACGCTGATGCTTTCTCAGGGCGTGCCGATGATTTGCGGCGGCGACGAGATCAGCCGCACGCAACGCGGCAACAACAACGCCTATTGCCAGGACAACGAAATCAGTTGGCTTGACTGGACGCCGGAGGCCGGTAAGCGGGCGCTGTTTGAATTCACCCGCGAACTCATCCGGCTCCGGCTGGAACATCCCAACCTGCACCGGCGCAAATTTTTCCAGGACCGCGAGATCCGCGGAACCATAGAGAAGGACGTGAGCTGGTTCCGGCCCGACGGTGAAGAGATGACGGACGAGGAGTGGTCCTCCGGGTGGGTGCGATGCATCGGCGTGCGCTTGAACGGTGAGACACTCAACGACTCCGATTCCAAGGGCGCTCCGCTACACGACGATACCTTCATGCTGCTGCTCAACCCGCATCACGAACCGATCGATTTTTATTTACCCGAACCCGACAAGCAAACACACTGGGAAATGCTCGTCAATACGATTCAGCCGGGGTTCTACCAGAATCAGTGCATTAAATCCGGTGAGCCCGTCAACCTCGCGCGGCAAACACTGGTCGTTTTGCAACAGGTGGCGCCACACGTTCCCACGGTGCCGTAACGGCCCGCGAGGGATAGCGCACGCTGTATAGTGTGCTACATGTGTCGAGCTATTTCTGTTTTGCCGCTCGTGTTAACAGTGGCGCTTTGCCAATCTCCCGATCGCGAAGCGCTGCCGCAGGAGTGGGGCTACCGCCCGGCGGATGGCGCCACCGTGCCGTTGAACCCTCCCGCACTTTCGTGGGTGCCGGAGAAGGGAGCAGCGGGTTATACGGTCCAGTGGGCGAACAATCCGGAATTCGCGGACCCTGCGACGGTGCCCAATCTGCGCTGGACCGTTTACACGCACCATCAACCGCTGAAGCCCGGCACCTGGTGGTGGCGCTACCGCATCGCCTCGGAAGAAGAACGCCAATCGTCATGGAGCCGTGCGCGGCAGTTCATCATTCCCGCCGAGGCCGCCGTCTTTCCCAAGCCCACGATGGAGGACCTGCGCCGGCGGATTCCCACCGGACACCCTCGCCTGTTCGTGCGCGCGGAGGATCTGCCGAAATGGAAACAATGGGCGGCGGGCGGAGGAAAAGAGCCTTACGGCAGACTGCTCGCGCGCGCCGACGCGCTGCTGCGGGCAGAGCCCACGCCGGAACCCACCGTTCGCGCAAATCCGTATGACGCAGCCACACGCCAGTATTGGTGGTCGAATCGCGTCGAGACCATTGAGGCGCTCCAGGAAGCGGAGATCCTCGCCTTCGCCTGGCTTCTGACCGGGAATTCGAAATACGGCGAGCAGGCAAAGCGCTTCACGTTGAAGCTGGCGGAATGGGATCCGGATGGACCCACCCGGTTCTCCTTGAATTGTGAAGCCGCCAAACCGCTGGTCCACCGGTTGGCCCGGGCCTACGACTGGGCCTGGCCGCTTTTCACTCCCGAGGAGCGCTCGAAAATTCGCGCCGTGCTGCTGCGCCGCGCCAGGGATGCATGGAACAGCGGCGAAGTGAAGCAGGGTGGTGGACATCTCGCCGAGCCCTACAGCAGCCACGGCAACCGGACCTGGCACAAGCTGGCGGAAAACGCCATCGCCACGCTCGGCGAAACGCCGGAATCGGAGGAGTTCCTCGAATACGCGATGGCCAAGTTCTTCGGCGCCTATCCCGTCTGGTCCGACGACGACGGCGGCTGGCACGAAGGCCTGAACTATCTCGGCGGCTACATGTCGAAAACACGCTGGTGGATCGACATTGCGCGAACCGCGATGAACATCGATGCCTTTCAAAAGCCGTTTTTCACGCGCATCGGCGATTATGCGATGTACTCGGCTCCTCCCGGAACGCCCAACTTGGGTTTTGGCGATCTGGCTATCGGACCGGTCTCGCGCGGATGGTCGTTTCTGCATTACTACGTCCGCAACACCGGCAACGCGCATTGGGCGTGGTGGCTGCAGCAATGGGATGTGGGCGAGACCAATGAGGAGCCCGTACTCGATTTTCTCTGGAGCGCCGCGCCCAGACCTAACCCCCAGGCGCCCTCCGGAGTGCCGCCGTCGAAACTATTCGAGGGAACCGGCGTCGCAATCCTGAACTCGAACCTGCTCGATGGCCGCGAGAACGTGCAGCTTCGATTCAAATCCAGTCCCATGGGGAGGTGGAGTCACGGACTGGACCCGCAGAACAGTTTCACGCTGAATGCCTACGGGTCCGCGCTGCTGGTGAACAATGTTTATCGCGACCTGTATGGCAGTCCGTTTCACTCCAAATGGGTCTGGAGCACACGCGCGCAAAACGCCGTGCTTATTAACGGCGAGGGGCAGCGGCCTCGCTCGCCCGCTCACGACGGCCGCATCGTGAAAGCCGAATTCCAGCCGGGCCTGGACTATGTCTCGGGCGAAGCGGCGCCGGCTTACGCCCAGAACCTGAAGCGCGCACGGCGGCACATCGTGTTCGTGAAACCGGACGTGGCCTTTATTGCCGACGAGATCCAGGCGGCGAAACCCGGCACATACCAATGGATGCTTCACGCACCGCAGGCCTTCCAGGTGGACGAATCGCAACAGCGGCTTGTGCTGGACCGGGGCGCGGCGGGAGTCATCGTCGAATATGCGGCTCCGCAGCCGCTCAAACTGCGGCAATGGACCGGCTATGATCCCGAACCCGACGCCGAGTATCTCGCATCGGTGAAGCGGCCGCCGATTCCTCCGCAGTGGCACGTGGAAGCAAGCGCGGACAAACCCACTGACGATGTGTTCACCGTCACCGTATTACGCGTCTTCCGGCAGGGACAAACCCCGGGATCGCAGATGCGTGTCTCCAGGGACGGCGGCACGCTGCGAATCGCGGCGGGCGATGTCGAAGCAGCGTTCGAACAGCGGCGCATTGTGGCGCGCAAAGGCGATCGCCGGTGGACGATCGCACTACCGGAATAGTGCCCCTCACGGCTCGCGCCGGATCACCAGCGCCACACCGCCCTGATCGTACGTGTCCAGGTACAGGTACTGGCCCTGTTGCAGCAGCCTGACGAGATAGATCGCGCCGTCGTCGCCTTGCAGAAAGAGCACATACCGGTCGCCCTCGATTTGCTGAACGCTCACCAGCCGTCCCCATTCCCGCGGCAGGAATGCGGGCTGGCCGGATTCGCTCCGGCTCACACCTATGTTCTGCAAAGACTCGATCTTGGCCGGTTTTACTTTGGATTGCTGCTGGCCCTGCGACGCCGCCGGGCGGAATGGAAGTAAGCCAACCAGCAGCATTATGCAGACTATGAATGTCCGTTTCATGTGATTCTCCTCCATGAGCGCTGACGCTCGCCATTCGGAGTTTGTTGCGGAAATTGCCAGGACTGCTAAGCTGGAACCGTACTCATGACATCTCGAAGGGCGTTTTTATCCGTGGCCGGCTCGGCACTTCCCCTGGCCGCCAAACAGAAGTTCTCCGGGCCGCTTGGCCTCGAAATCTACAGTCTCCGGCGCCAGGCGCAGAAAGATCTTCCCGGCACTCTTGCGATGATTCGTGAGATGGGCTTTAAGGAGTTGGAGGTCGGAGGATATTACGGGCGCACGGTTTCCGAGTTCAAACGCATGCTGGCAGCCAACGGACTGGCGGCCACATCGATGATGGCCGGGTGGGACCAGCTTTCGAACTCCACCGGCAAGGTGGCGGAAGAAGCACGTACCCTCGGCTCCGGATACGTAGTCTGCGGGTCCATACCCCACAAGAAGCCTTTCTCCGCGGACGACGCTCATCGCGCCGCAGACCATTTCAACAAATGGGGGGAAGCGCTGAAGAGCGCCGGCCTCCAATTCTGCTATCACGCGCACGGCTTTGAATTCGGGGCCAGCCCCGACGGCACGTTGTTCGACACCATGGCGAAGCGCATGGACCCGAAGGTGGCTAACTTCCAGATGGATGTGTTCTGGATCGCCTTCGGCAAGGAAGATCCCGCAAAGCTTCTGGAGCGCTACGCGGGCCGGTTCCCGCTGATGCATCTGAAAGACATCCGCAAAGGGGAAGCGAAAACGGGCAACCCCGGTGATGTGGTGGAGGAAGCCAGCGTCCCGCTTGGCACGGGCGAAATCGATTGGCCCAGCGTGCTGAGCGCGGCGCGTAAAACCGGTGTCCGCCGCTACTACATCGAAGAGGAACACCCGGACGCGGTGAAACAGATCCCAAAGACGCTGCGTTATCTCGAGAACATTCGCTTCTAAACGCGAAAGACCGCTTGCTGGCGCGCGCGGCTCAGAATCGACTCCGCGCCGTTACAGCAACTTACAGAGTGGTGGCCTTGGCAGTTTTTCAACAAGCTTCTAAACCATCAGGCGTAGCAGCGGACTTCGAAGATCCGCACTTCTTCCGCGCCGTTCGTCTTCGTAGCGGTAATCCGCACGGAGAGTGCGTCGACCGGTTCGAACGTGACGCGATTCAAGCGCTGGTGGTTGCCTGTTACCGTGGCGACCGTATGCTGGCGGCCGTCGGCGCCGGTCACGGTCACCGTGTAATCGCGAACCGTCTCCGGCTGCGGCGCTCGCACAATGGCGCGTGAAATCGAGTCCGAAGCCGAGAGCGTCAGCTCCCGCTGGAAGCCGGTATCGAACTTCAGCACCACCTCGCGCAGCCGTTGCGCCTGGCGCCAGGATAACTCGATCCAAGCTTCCCGGGAGCCCACATTTGCAGCCCAGTGATGCACTTCGCCCGGCTTTCCCGTCCTCTTATTCGCCGGGATGTCGCGGTCGATTCCATCCGTCACCAGCGCGGCCTTGGCCTCGCCCACTTCGCCTGAAGCTTTGATGGCCGCGGTTCGCGCCAGATCGCGTGTATCGCGATTGGAGACCGTACGGATAGACTGGTCCTGGCGCAAGAGCAACTGCTGGAGGCCACTGACAAGTTGACGGTCGCGCGCAAGCTGCCGCGGTGTAACGCCACGCTCGCGACAGAGTGCAGCCGCTGTTCCCACCGCCTGGCCAATGGATGCGCAGGTCGCCATTACACGGGTGCTGGTGAACGCCGCATGCGAAGCGCTGATGTTCCGCCCCGCCATCATGAGGTTCGTGATGTTCCGGCTGTAGAGCGCGCGCAGCGGAATATCGAAAACCTCATCGGTGTGAATGACGGTGTTGGGCGGCAGATCCGGGCGGTCAAAACCTCCGGGCGGATGATCGTCCATCGGCCAGCCGCCCATCGCCACGGCATCGGGCCATGTTCCCCGCATCAGGTCCCCTTGCGTAAGGATCACGTCGCCTACCAGGCGCCGGCTGCCGCGCTTGCCCGGCATCATGCCAACCCATTCCAGCGCCCAATGCGCACTGTCCGGATAATCG
Source organism: Bryobacteraceae bacterium (assembly GCA_035714225.1). Taxonomy (GTDB): domain Bacteria; phylum Acidobacteriota; class Terriglobia; order Bryobacterales; family Bryobacteraceae; genus CAADGY01. Next base: position 16,284 of record DASTMK010000404.1, read on the forward strand.
CCGCTGTTCTTGATGTAATCCCAGACGCCGGTCACAATCGAGAGCAACTCGAACCGGATGCGTTCGTTGTCGCGAATCGTATCCTTGTCGCCGCCCCATTCAATCCACCAGTAGCCATACTCCCAGTTCTCGGGACTCACCTTGCGAAAGCGGAGATGCTCTTTCGTAACCTTCCGTGCCCATTTGGGCGGCGTGTAAGGCATCGGTCTGCGATGCAAGCGCGAGGTGAACAGAATGCTGCTGCCGAGGGTTTCCTGGTCGGCTGTTTCGGGAGCCAGCGATTCGTTGAACTCACTCCGTGTCTCCCGGCCGGTCCGGTACTCGGCTCCCGCTTCGAGACCGAGACGGCTGTCGCCGGTGGCATCGACATACAGCCCGGCCTTGATGCGGTACAAATGCTCGCTCTTGTCGCAACGCGCCATTACCTGCTCGATACGGCTGCCTTGCATGGTGGCTGAATACAGAATGGTTTCGAGCAGCAACGTGATGTTCGGCTCGCTGACAACTTTGTCGTAAAGCAACAGGTCCCAAAGCTCCCAGCAGCGCTGCGGGTTGTTTGCCGCATCGTCCAGCCGGAACTCCTCAATCAGCCCGCCCTCGCGCCAGCCCGGGCGGCCTTTGTGGCTGTTCGCGCCGACGACGTGCATTTTCACTTCGCTGGAGGAGTTGCCACCCAGCCGGGAACGGTCCTGTACCAGCACGACTTTTGCGCCATTGCGGACCGCCGCCACCGCGGCGCACACGCCCGCGAGGCCGCCTCCGGCGATGAAAACGTCCGTTTCCAGATCGACGACGGCCATGTTGGGTTCCGCCTCCGCCTTCCGGCGCTGCGGGTCTGGTGGCGCGATCCGGTCGAACTCGCGGCGAAGCCGTTCGCTCACAGCCGGCGCCGGACCCTGTGGGATCTGGTCCGCCAGCACCACCAAGGAGTACCCACCCAGTCCTAACCCGCTGAGCAAATCACGTCGACGCATTTCCCTTCACCCCTCCAGATAACGGCCGATCGCTTTCGCGAGGTCGATTCCAAGAGCCCGCGCGGATGCGGCCGTCACTGCCGTTCCGCCGGCCGTCGCGTACGGGATCTCCAGGGTGGAAGCAAACCGGATGCCCGGCTGCTCCGCGGCCCACATACCAAAGCTCTTGAGGCCTTTGGTGTTTGCATCCGTGTTCCATCCTTCGCCGTAAGGCAAGTTATTCTCCGCACGGTAAACGAGTGGACCGGATTGCACGGACTCGAGTATTTTCGAAAAACGCACCGCCTCCCGCCAGATCTCCGGGTGGCGCGAGCCGACGAAGTAGATCTCCTCGTTACCTTTGCCGCTGATGTACGGGCAATGCAGATCCATTGCAAATCGCAATCGCCCGTCCGACCATTTCGGCGTCAACTCGCGAAGGGCCTTTACGGACGGGTGTATGCTCTCTCCGTCGTAATCCCGGTTGTGATCATGCGGGCGGCGATTCTTGCCCTGGTCGCCGTCTTCCACACCGTCCTTATCCATAAACGGCACAACCAGGAACTCCACGTTTTCGCGCAGCCAGGTCCCGGCGGTGTCCTCCACGATGCCCGCGAGAATTCCTTCCAGGCTGTAGCTGGCGAGCGATTCGCAGGCATGATGGCGCGCCGTCAGAATCGCGCGCATTTTGGGATTCTCGAAATTTCCCACACGCAACATCTCGATATCGCGCCCTTTCCGGCTTTTCGCCAGAACACCGGCCTTGAGATGCGGGCTTCCGCGATGGCGGTCGAGAAAACGTACGAGATCGGCTTCGAAGTAAGGAATGTTGACGGAGAACCGCACCTCCTCCGCGCGTGCCGGGAACGTGTACGTGAAGGATGCCTGGTGGATGGAATCCGCGCCAAGCCACTGCCAGGTGTGTCCGCGGTCGAGACTGACCGCCGGACCGAGTGCCGATAGCGGCGCCCGGCCAGGAAATCGAAACGTCATTTTGCGGCCCGCCGCGCCCCGCACACGGAAAGCCCAGTAGAACCAGTCGCCTTCCGTATCGCGGAGGTCCTGGCGGACGGAGACGGTATCGCCATCCACGGCGTCGACGATGATGTTGCCTCCAGGGATGTCATCATCGATGCGCACGGCGGCCGGAACTGCGCCCATCACCACAGAAGGAATGACACTAAACAATGTTCGGCGTGTGAGCATGTCGGCCAGTGAACAACCATTCTATCCGCTCCGCGGGCGCACCTTCGGGCATATGGGAAAATGGTTGTATCTGAAGCACTCATGCACGAGCTTTCCATCGCCACCAGCATTGTGGAACTCGCCGAAGAAGAAGCCGAGCGCCGGGGCGTTCGCGTCGTTGCGGTCCACCTGACGCTGGGTCAACTCTCCGGCGTGGTAACGGAGGCGCTGGCGGGCTCTTACGATATTGCAACCGCGGGTACGCCGCTCGAAGGATCCCGGCTCGTCATTACCGAAGCTCCGGTAGTCGTCTTTTGCCCTGCCTGCCGCGAACGGCGCACTCTTCCTTCGGTGCAGTTGTTTCAATGTCCGCAGTGCGGAACTCCGACGGCGGACGTGATCGAAGGCCGGGAATTGCAGGTTACGGCGCTGGAGGTGGAGTGATGAAACCGGAGCCGCGGCTGGTGGAAGTGCGGCGCAACGTGCTGAAGCACAATGATCTTGTAGCGCGGGAACTCCGCGCACGTTTCCAGCGGGAAGGCATCTCGGTTGTCAGCCTCGTGTCCAGCCCTGGCTCGGGAAAGACGCGTTTTCTGGAGAGTACGTTGTCCCGGATGAATGGCCGTCACCGGGTCGCAGCCCTGGTTGGCGACCTGGCGACAGAGAACGATGCCGTTCGTCTGGCGCGCAGTGGGGCGCCCGTGAAACAGATTGTCACCGGCACGGTCTGCCATCTGGACGCCGGGATGATCCGAAATTCCCTCGAAGAATGGCATCTGGCGGATGTGAACTATCTGTTTATCGAGAATGTCGGCAACCTGGTTTGCCCCGCTTCTTACGATTTGGGCGAAGACGTGCGCGCAGTGCTGATGTCGGTGACGGAAGGCGAAGATAAGCCGCTGAAGTATCCGACGATCTTCAACGGCGCCGACGTCGCGGTGATCACGAAGATGGATTTGTGTGAAGCCGCGGAATTCGATCTCGAAGCCGCAAGAGCGAACATCCAGGCCGTGCGCCCCGGGCTCCGTGTACTGTGCGTTTCGGCAAAGACGGGTGAAGGAATGGAAGAGTGGATGGAATACATCGAATCGCTCACGCCCGCGCAGAAATAAACTGCGCTCCCGGCTCCATCCTCGAAGCCGGGAGCGTCCAACGCGCCTGTTGTTTTACCGCCGCGAGAGGGTACGCGGCGGTTCTACGGCCGTGGCCAGCGCCAGGGTAGCCCAGGCAGCGCCCGCTGAAGAGATCCATTGGTCGTGGCCGTGCGGATACCCACTTTCGAAATAGGGCTGGAACCCCATGGCGCGGCTCTTGACATACCACGATCCATCCGGCTCCTGCGTACGGAGCAGGAACTGCACTCCGCTCCAGTACCGCAGGTCCGTACCCTTTAAGGTGCCCGCTTCATGCAATGCGAAGAGCACCTGACCGGTGGCATAGGCATCGCTTTCGAGTCCCGGCAGTTGGGCCCAGCCGCCATCGGAGCGCTGGCCGGAAAGCAGCGCAGTAGCGGCGGCCTTTACCTGTGCCCGGTCCGCCTTCGTCCAGGCCAGTCCCAGAAGGCGCATCGTCATCTCCTGCGTGGTATGCGCCGGCGTGCGGACCAGCCATTCTTTTGCCTTCGCGACTCTTTTGTCGAACTCCTGCTTCCGTCCGGCAGGCGCATAAAGCTGGAGCGCGCGCGCCGTCAGCGTCGTGGAGGTAAAGCGGCTCTGTTCAAGAGGCGGTCTCTGATCATCCGTACGCCAGGACCCGTCGGACACCTGCCGCGCAGCCAATTCCATCACCAGGGCGTCCGTTGTCTCATCGGCGGGATACCGTTCGGCGGCTAAACCGACCAGCGCATAGCTGCTCACGATCGGCGTCACCGGAATCGCCGGAATCGCCTGCAACAGCACCTCGCGATGAGGCGACGCGATGGAGATTGTGGCCTTGACCTGATATTGCGCCAGCTCTTCGTCGACCGCGAACCCGCGCTCCCTCGCAGCCGCCACCGCCATCGCTCCGAGCGATTGGTGATGGCACGAAATGCATCCTGATTTTTGGAAGAACTGCTTGCTCGACGGCTGCATCACGGCCAGGCTCTTTTCCACTGCCGCTCGCACGGCTCTTATATCGCCCGCACTCAGGCTGGCGGCTTGCGACATCCCGGAGATGCTGAGTAAAGCAATTGTCAGTGTTCGAATGATTTTCATGGCCGATCTCCTCTACTGCACCTCTACTGCTTTCCGGAGCATTCCCGTCACCGCCGTTTCGCCCCGTTTCATCGCCCAATCAAGCGCTGTTTGTCCGCTGTTGTCCTTCGCACGCGGATCGGCTCCGGCATCCAGCAGCAGCGCGATCGTCTCCGTGCTGAAGTCGTCCGATGCCGCCGCCGCAATCAACGGGGTAGCTCCACGGTACTCCGTCGAGTTCGGGTCGGCTCCGGCAGCCAGCAACATGCGGACGATCGTGGTTTGCTTATGTCTCGCACTTACGAGCAGGGGGTTGAAGCCGCCCAGTGCGCGCACGTTCACCTTCGCCCCGTGCTCCAACAGGAACCGCACAACATCGGCGTTGTCAGCCGCCACCGCAAGCGTCAGCGCGGTAGGGCCGGCGGGCGGCTCTCCGGAGTGAGCCTTTACAAAATCGGGCATGAGATTGCCGAAACGTGGCGCGCCGAAAGCCGGATGCGCTTGGGCATTGACCTCCACACCCTTCTCTACAAGCAGCCTCACTACTTCCAGATCGCCGGCTTCGGCGGCCAGCATCAGGGCGGTACCGCCCATCTCGTCTTTGTCCCTCGGGTCCGCACCTTTCGCCAGGAGCATGCGAATCAAACCACCACTGCCCCCCTGACGCGCGGCAATCAGAAGCGCTGTCCTGCCCGCTTTGGTTCTGGCCTTGACATCCGCTCCCTTGTCGAGCAGCAAAGCCACTTTCGCCGGATCGTGCACGGACCACATCAGGGCGGTGGCGCCGGCGGCGTTCGCCGCATTGGGGTCCGCGCCGTGTTCCATCAACAGCCGCATGCATGGAACGTTCGAGTAAAGGGCGGCATGCATCAGCGGCGTCGTTCCGTCCGGGCGTGCCTGGACGGCCAATGCGCCATCTTCGATCAGCTTGTGGACGAGCAACACATCGTTGTTACGAATAGCCTGGAAGATGGCCCCGTCGCCATTCCCGTTGCGGGCGGACACGGGCAAAATCGAGACGGCAGCGCACAATAACAGCCAATACGATTTCATGAGTTTCATAAGCTTCCTCTGGTGTGTGGGGTCGCGACCCGTATCAGTCAAGAAACGCGCGAAAACAAGGCAGAGTAGCTCACGGGGAGAGAAGGCGGCAAACCGCTCGCTCACGCGCGCGGCTCCGTTCCGGGAGCGGCTGGCTTCTAACCCAAGTTCGTCACGGGACCGTCGGTTTTAACGATTTTGAGGCTTTGGACGGGAGCAAGTCCTGCGTTTGCAATCACCACTTCTG
>DASTMK010000405.1:0-3385 GCA_035714225.1 Bryobacteraceae bacterium
GGACGGTATCCGACAGGTTCTTTGCGAGGGTCGTAATCCGCTGGCGCAACTCCGCTTCCGAAGGAAGATCGCTCACGTCGCGAACACAAATGACACTGCCATTGCGAACCAGCATTCCATCAGGCGCCAGAGCGGTGCCGCGCACGCGTAGAAAGCTCAGGTTTTCCGGGATGCGGTACTGCGTGCCTTCGGAATTCACGTAATAGGCTGTGGATTGACCCGCCTGAAACTCAACGTCCGATTCGATAATGGCCGGATAACCGGCGAATATCGCCGAAAGCTGTCTCACGCGTGCTTTCCATTCTTCCTGATTGACCGTATAGCGGCGGACGGGCAGGATCTTTTGCGTGGGTTGGGCTTTCGCCAGATCCGCGAGAACCTCCGACTCCGTAACATGTTGGAGGGCGGCGCGTTTGCGCGCGATTGCCTGCACTGCCCCTTTATAGGCCTGATCGGTTGCCAGCCAGAAAAACGTTCGCATGGCGAGCAAATCATTTTCAAGCGGAAATCCCGCCGAGCCCACACGGCCGAACAGGTCCGTGAAAATGTAGTTGGTGTTGTCGAAGTCGTAGCTGCCGACGCGGACCTGGACACGCGGCAGCCTGACGCGTGTGTGCCGGCTGCCTATCAGGCCGCCCAGACTGGCGGAAGCCGAGAAGCTGTCGAGATCGTCCAGCGAGTACTCGATGTAGTAGGGCGAATCGAGATTTACGATGCTGAGCTGGCGGGATCGCTCGATCTCTTCGCGCATGGCGCGCAGGATGGGGTCGGCGGCTTCCTGGGCGCCGGCAATGTGAAGGGAGGCCGTTGCACAGACAGCCAGCAGGAATCCGAGCAGCCTGCAGGCGCCGCGGTTCATCGGCCTCCTCCGAGTACGACCGGCCGCGGTAGCAGGGGCGGCCGTTGGTCGGATTTGTCTTTCTTCTGAATTTCGATCTCGGAAATGAGCAGAGCCGGAGAAACTGCCGAAACAGGTACGTTTCCGGATTCCGCTCCACAATAGCCGTTGAAAACCTCGACTTCGTTCGAGGTCGCCAGCACTTTGGAAAAGCTGGTCAGCGGTGTGCCGACGATGTCCACTCCCCGCACCATCTCGTCGGGTCTGCCGTCCGCATAGACTCGATAGACAATCACCGGAATCACTGTGAAAGCTTGCAGCCCCCGCCGCCCCGTCATGGTGAACCCGCCGGTCACCTCTTCGAAATAGAGGCCATAGGGTTTTCCCTGTTTCTTGATTTCATCGATCAGCATCGTGCGGAGTTGCTTTTGAGGAAATCGCCGGAGCGAGTGGACGAACAGGTTGGATTGCCGGGAGACCACTTCCGCGCCGGGCGCCTTTCGGCCATGTCCGTTGGAGGTACTAAAGCCCTCGATGGGGGTGCGCGACATCAGGAAAGTTTTGAGCACTCCCTTTTCGACGACCGGCACCGGCCTCGCTTTTACACCTTCGTCGTCGAAAGAGTAGAAGCCGTTCAAATCCACACCGTTCGTGTTCTTCTTTGTCGGGTCGAACTCCACCGACAAAAAGTCCGGGAGAATCTCCTGCCCTACCTTCTTTGTGAAAGTCTGGCCCTCTCCCTCATCCTTCTGGCGGTGCCCTTCGATGCGATGCCCGAAAATTTCGTGAAAAAACACTCCTGACGCGCGGCCGGACAGGATCGCCGGGCCCACGAACGGCTCTACCAGGGGTGCGGCGGAGAGCGATTCGAGCTTCTTCGCGATACGGTGAACCGCCTTCGAAAGTTCACCCTCGTCCGGCAACCCTGCGGGTTCGGCTGCATCGAAGCTCTCGAAGAGAGTCAGATCCATGCCATCCGCCGCTTTCGTCCCGGCTGCGATGGTGATTCGCGAGAAAGGCCTGCCGTGCCGAAGCCGTGTACCCTCCGTGTTGACGAAATATTTCGTCTGACGATTGGCATGCACCACAACCTGCGATTCGAGGATCTGAGGATGAGCGGTAAAGACCTTCGAGACGCTGCGCGCGCGAGATCTCCATTCCTCCATCGGAAACTGTAGCGGTATTACCGGGTCCGCGGCGATCACAGGCTCTTCTTTTGAAAAGTCGGCGGAGAGATCTTCCTCCGTGACTTTCACCTGCCTGCTGGTCTTTACTTTGATCAGGCGCTCGGCGGCTGCTCTGTACACCTGGTCGGTTTGCAGCCACAGACGTTGCCGGATGGAAGCCGGATTGTTGTCGAGAGAGATGGACACTGGGGCAGCGAACCGGGGACGCTCGCCCGGCAAACGGTGATAGTTGTCGAGCTCGGGGCTGCCGGCCCGGACGGTGACATCCAGGATCCGTCTGTGATCGGCCGAACTGCTTTGAACTGTGCCCTGGCTGGCGGATACCGCCGCGCTCTGTTCTTCGGTGACGGTGTAGGCAATGTAATAGGGAGGCGGGTCGCCCTTTTGCCTCATCACCTCGAAATTGCGCTGCAACTCGCCGGCGAGGATGTCAAGCAGTTCAGGCTGGGGAGCCAGCGCTGCGACCCCAACGGCTCCGAGCAGCACCAGCAGGACAAATCGGTGCACGCTCAACAGGATATCAAAGGCACGTCTCCGGCCGCGCTTCCGGTATGGTCGCAGAAACGGAGCAGCGCGCGTTAAGCAGGCGGTTTTCTACGTTTTCCTAGTGAAAGGAATTACCGGCCGCAGGCGCGGCGGCAGCCGGTGCTATTGCACGTTTTAACCCTGATAATGCCAGACCATACCGGCCCTTTACTCCGGTCTTTTCAAAGATGTGTTTGAGGTGGATCTTGACCGTACCGGGCCGGATCCCCAGTTCCCGGGCAATTTCCTTGTTTTTCAGCCCCTGTTCGACCAACTCGAGAACCTGCGCCTCGCGCGGCGTCAGGTCTGTGCGCCCATAGCGCTCACGGCGGGGCAATTCGCGGAAAACTGCATCCTCCATCCAGTTTGTCCCCGCCGAAACAGCACGCAGACACGCAGTGATCGAGTTGAGGTCCGCCGTCTTCCGTATAATGCCTTTGGCACCGGCCTGCACATACCGCAGCGCTTCGGACTCCGTGATGGAGACGCCCCATACCACAACGGCGGAGGTGCGTCCGGCGATGTTGTTCTGTATCATCCAGTGCAGCAGTGGCTGAACTCCGAAGGTCTTGTCGAGAATCAGAATCTCAGGAGCTTTTTTAGCGACAAGCTCGGATGCTGCTTCCAAAGAGCTGGCGGCTCCGGCGAATTGGAACTGAGGCAACTGGCCAAGCAGCGATTTCAGACCTTCAGCCGTAATCGGCTGGCTCTCGCAGATACCCACCGTCCTTCTGATGTATGTGTTAGTCATGGTGCTGTCCGCTCGCCCGGGCACAACTGCGCACGCAATTGCCGCTCACGGGCATTCATCGACTTCAGCTACTGGATCGGCAGT
>DASTMK010000406.1:0-5663 GCA_035714225.1 Bryobacteraceae bacterium
TTGAACGCGACGCCGTGAACCTCGTTGGTGCCGGATTTCATACTCACATTGCTGGCGGCGCCTCCGGCGAGGCCCTGTTCCGCATCCATGCTGTTGGTCACGACATTGACGGTCTCGATGGCCTCGATCGGAGGCATGTAGGCCGAATGCTGCGGCAACCAGATATGCGCGTTGCTTGCGCCGTCGATGCGCGTATTATTGGTGCTCTTCGTGGTTCCGTTGACGTTCGCGACCAACCCCTCCTGGGGTGTCGACACAATCGAATTCTGCCGGCGCGGCGGTGTAAATCCTGGAACCAGCTTGAACAATGCCTGGTAGTTCCGGGCACCGGGTACAGGCAGGTCGCGATACTCCCGCCCGCTGATCTCGGCGCGCAAATCGGAGCGGTCCGATTGCAGCGCGGTGGCGGCCGCGGCCACCGTGACCGACTCGGTTGCGGTCGGCAATTGCATGCGAATATCCGCCCGAACCACCGAGTTCGTGGAGACCTGCACATCCGTCTGCGTGAAAGCGGCGAATCCGGTCGCGCTCACATTAAGGCGGTACGTGCCCGGTTGCAGATCGGAGAAGAGATAGGCTCCACGTTCGCCTGTCGTCGCCTCGCGACTGAACTCTGTACCGGTATTCACCGCGACGACTTTTGCCCCGCCGATGGCTGCGTTGCTCGGATCCGTCACATTTCCCACCAGAGTTCCGTAAAGGGTTTGCGCTCCCGCATGCGGAACCGCGAATGCAAACAACATCAGCGCAAGCAGGACCACTGCCATCCTGTCAGATACCTGAAGTATGGATGTGCCTATAAGTTTGTTCGTTGAGATCAACTTTAGCTCCCTCTCTGGGGAGCTATTATATCCAGGTCGGAGCGGTACATTCGTAACAAATTAAACTGGGCAGGGCGCCGCCTTACTGGATAAGGGCATTCCGAAGGACTTTACCACTCATATTTTCCAACTGGATTCCCAGAAGGTGAGCGATTGTGGGTGCAATGTCGAGGTTCCGCGCGTGGGGCAGATTCACATTCCGCTTCACTCCCGCACCGGACAGGACCAGTATTGGGTACATTCGCGGATGCTGGGGCAAATAACCGTGGCTGTGCGCCGGTGTCGCGCGCGGGCGCGGCTTGGTGGACGAACTCGCAGCATCGGCGACGAGGTAGGAATCGATATCCGGAATGAGGAAATACTGACCGCTGGCATATTCACTCTCTTCAAATCGCGGCAGTCCGAGTTCGTGCATGTCCTCGGGGCTGGCAATCCGCCGTACGATACCTTCCACACGCAAACGGCTGAACACTTTTTCGAGGGCCGGCATGTCGGACGGACCATTGAAACGGTCTGTCAACTCCACGGCCATGGTCCAACCGCCACCGTGCAGCCGAACCTTATCGAGAAGTCCGGCTTTTTCGAACACAGGACGAACGTTGATTTCCCGATACACGCTGTGAAACCCGTGGTCGGCTGTCACGATGAAAGCTGTCTCCCGCTCGATGCCCGCCTTCTCGACGGCACGCCGCAGAATCCCGACGCAATGGTCCGCCATCGATAGCGCCGCCGAAGCCATATAGTGGTGCGGCCCGAACTGGTGCTGCGCCTTGTCGGTGACGAGAATGTGGATCGCCAGCAGGTTCGGCTTGTATTTCTCGATTGTGTAAGCGGCGGCTTCGGCCAGCACGGCATCGCCCGCTCCCTGCCTTTCCGTTCCATACCAGCGGAAGTAGAGGTCGATCGGCACATTCGCATTCTTCAGCTCATCGATCCATTTCCTGTTGACAGCGGCGATGTCCCCTTTTTGATCCGGTGTGAACACTTCCGGTACGTTGTAGTCGATTGCTGGGTCGTCTTTTGTTTCGGGCCAGAAGAACGCTGCGGTGGTGAGCTGCCGGGCCTTCGCTGCGTCGAAAATCGTAGGCACGCGCACGATTTCCTTTCGCGGTTTGTTCGTGGGGTGGAAGCGCTCACCGGTACGCCGGTTCACCATGGAATTCCCGATTACGCCATGCAGCCTCGGCTCTACTCCTGTAACGATCGTCGTGTGCGAAGGGTGCGTTACGCTGGGGAAAATCGTCTCGCTGGATGCGAACCAGACGCCTCTATCGATCAGTTCCCGAATATTGGGCAGCCGCAGTTCCTGATTATAGAGATGGTATGCTGCGAACCCGTCGATCGAGATGAGAACCACGTGCTTCGCCGGCTGCGCGTATGCCCCCTGTACCGCGATCGCAGCCGCAACCAGCAACAGAGAAAAGATGTTCTTCATAACCCATCAGCATAGTCCGAAACAGGGCGTGTACAAATTAGCGCGGCACTTCCGCTCGCGATAACTCCGGGGAGTGAATATGCATCTTCGCCGCTTCGAACACCGCGCGCAGCATACAGTCGGTCAGCTTTCCGGTAGAGGTATTCTGCTGGCTCGGATGGTAGGAGCTCAGAAGCAGAGGTTGCCCCGGAGCAATCGTGTGCGCGCGGTTATGCCCGAACTCGAACGCCGAGCGGCGCCGGATAATCCCTTTGTCTTTGAGAATGGAGAGATACACGTCGAAAGCGAGGCGGCCAAGAACGACCACAACGCTTATCCGTTTCAATAGATCGAGCTCGCGCTCGAGAAACGGACGGCACGCACGGATCTCCTCGGGAAGAGGTTTGTTGTCCGGCGGAGCGCAGCGTACCGAGGCGGTTATGTATGCATCCCGCAATTCCAGTCCGTCTCCAATGCGCTCGCTGGCCGGCTGCGAAGCGAAACCGTTGGCGTGTAGAGCGCGATACAGAAAATCGCCCGAGCGATCGCCAGTGAACATGCGCCCCGTCCTGTTGGCTCCGTGGGCGGCGGGCGCTAATCCGATAATCAGCAGCCGCGCTTCCGGATCGCCGAACGAGGGGACCGGTTTACCCCAATAGATCCAGTCGCGGAAAGCGCGGCGTTTGACGGCAGCGATATGCTCGCGGTACGCCACCAGTCTCGGACAGCGGCGGCAGGCGATAACTTCGGCTTCGAGGATTGCCAAATCCGAGCCGGGCGGAACAGCTCCCATTTCCCAATTGTCGCCTGGAAGAGTAACATATAGCGGGAGGCTCGCTTAAGTTATGATTTCACGACGCGGGTTTATCGCGGTTGCGCCGGCCGTGACTACGGCGTTGTCGGGGGCGTCCACCCCGCTTGCTGTCCTCGGAGGTCCAAAGACACGAACCGAGGCATTCCCAGGCTGGCCACGCATCGGGCCACTCGAAGAAAAGGAACTCCTTGGCGTACTGAAGAGTGGTCACTGGTATCGCGGAACGGGACAGAACGTCAACCGTTTTGAAAGCAAGTACGCCGAACTGACGGGCGCGAAACATTGCCTCGCAACGGCCAATGGCACCAGCGCGCTCGTCACGTCGCTGGCTGGGCTCGGTATCGGCCCGGGCGACGAAGTGATCATTCCACCTTATACGTTCATCGCCACGGTGAATGCCGTCCTGTTGCATCGCGCACTTCCGGTTTTTGTCGATACGGATCTGGAGACATTTCAGATTGATGCGGGCAAGGTGGAAGCGGCCATCACGGATAATACAAAAGCAATTATGCCGGTTCACCTTGGCGGGGCGGCATCCGACATGGATGCGATCCAGGCAATCGCCAGCCGCAGAAAGCTGGCTGTCATCGAAGATGCGTGCCAGGCACACCTGGGAGAATGGCGCGGCCGCAAGGTAGGGTCGCTCGGCACCACCGGCTGTTTCAGCTTCCAGGCATCGAAGAACCTCAATTCCGGTGAAGGCGGCGCTATCCTTACGGCAGATGAAGATCTCGCTGAGCGCTGCTTCGCATTTCACAACAACGGGCGCGGCCGCAAGATTTCCGGCTATGACTTTTCGTACCGCGCCGGCGGCGCCAACCTGCGGATGACGGAGTTTCAGGCCGCGCTGCTGATGGCGCAGATGACCCGGCTCGAAGAGCAATCGAAGACTCGCGAGGAAAACGCCGCATATCTTACGAAGATGCTCAAGGAGATTCCGGGTATTCTGCCGGCGAAGATGTATGAAGGCTGCACGCGCAACGCGTATCACCTCTACATGTTCCGCTACGACAAGAGCGCGTTTGCCGATGCACCCCGGCGTGCCTTCTTGAAGGCCCTGTCTGGAGAGGGCATTCCCTGCTCGGGCGGATATGCGCCGCTCAATAAGGAACCATTCCTTGCGGATACGATGAACTCGAAGGCGTACAAGACCATCTATTCGGCCCGGCGCCTTGCGAGATGGACAGAGCGCAACCAGTGTCCGGTGAACGACCGTCTCTGTGAAGAAGCGGTGTGGTTCACTCAGACGATGCTGCTCGGGACGAAGCGCGACATGGAACAGATTGCGGAAGCTATCCGGAAAATTCATCAACAGTCTGGAGAGCTGCGAAAGGTCCAGGCCTGACGGAACTGCTGAAACGCCAGTGCGTTCCGGGGCTTGACTTGCGGACGCGCTCGCGCCATTCTTTTAGGCGCATCGAAGTGTTCCGGAAGACCGGAGGTTTTCATGAGCGCCAAGATTGATGTGCGGCAAAGCATGGGCGTTTCTATACTGGACGTCAGCGGCCGTATCACGTTGGGAGAAAGTTCCAACCTGTTGCGCCTTACCGTAAAAGACCTGGTGGCGCAGCAGCAGCGGAATATCGTACTGAACCTTTCCGATGTGAGCTACATTGACAGCGGGGGTCTGGGCGAAATCGTCGGCAGCTACGCAACGGTGGCGAACGCTGGAGGACGGCTGAAATTGTTGAACCCGCAGAAAAGGGTGGATGACTTGTTGCAGGTCACCAAGCTTCTGACCGTATTTGAAATCTACACCGATGAAGCGGCTGCGGTCCGAAGCTTCCAGCAAGCTGCATCCGCGTGATTCGCACTGCGGATGAGAGTTGCCCTTGACGCGACACCGTTGGCCGGTCCCGTTGGAGGCATCCGCCGGTATACCGTTGAATTGAGCCTTGCACTGGCCCGGGAATATTCGGAGGACGAGTTTGCACTCGTCTCCGATCAGGCGTTCATCCTGCCCGCGGGCGCGCCGAACCTTAAAGCGGGAAGAGGTCCGCGAAACGCTCTCGAATCAAAGTGGTGGACCATCGGGCTTGCGCGGGAGCTGTCGAAACTCGGGACCGATGTCTTTCATGGAACCGACTTTGCTGTGCCTTACATTCCGCTGAGGCCCAGCGTAATGACCGTTCACGATCTCTCACCCTGGATAGGCCCCGGAAAAGATGATGCTTCCATGCGAGTGCGCAGGCGTACTTCCATCCTGGCGGGGCTGGGTCTGGCGACGATGATTATTACTCCCACGGCCTCCGTCTGCAGGCAGGTGCTGGATTGCTTTCGGGTTTCGCCTCATCGGGTGGCCGTGACACCCCTTGCGGCTTCGAGCCGGTTCCGTCCGAACAGCGCGTGCCGCGGGCGGTTTTTTCTTTTGCCCGGGACTCGCGAAGCTCGCAAAAACACAGCCGTGCTTCTTCAGGCGTGGCGGGAGTTGCGCAAGTCCGTGGAGGTGGATCTTGTCCTCGCCGGGCGTAGCCGCGAAACGGAGCCCGATCATGAAATCCCGGGACTCCGTATTCTCGGGGAGGTCTCCGAAGAGAAACTCGTTTCACTTTATAGCGAGGCTCTCGCGGTGATTTACCCCTCCGTTTATGAGGGATTCGGCCTGCCTGTGCTG
>DASTMK010000407.1:0-21739 GCA_035714225.1 Bryobacteraceae bacterium
ATTGGAACCAGTTTTTTCAACCGGTTGATGCCTTCGAGAGCCGCTTCGAAGGCGGGCTTGCGATGGGGCGCCGTCACGATGATGGCCACGCTTGTTTCACCGATCTCCATGCGGCCCAGGCGGTGAACCATGGCGATCCGGCCGATCGGGGAGGCTGCCGCGATCTCGCGGCCGACGCCAGCCATAACCTTAATCGCCATCGGTTCATAGCACTCGTAATCCAGATACTTCGTGGGACGGCCCCTGGTGTTGTTGCGGACTACGCCTTCAAACGTTACCACCGCGCCGTCTTCACCGCGCAGCAAGCGGCCGGCTAGTGCGCGTACGTCGATGGGCCGGCGTGTGAGCGCGAAGAAATGGCCGGCTTCGTCCTCGGAGATCTCGTGCGTGTATTCCCCGCTTCCGCCACTGACCGGCGGCAGGAATGCAATCTCGTCTCCCTCGGTTATCGCCGTACCGCGTCCGGCGAACTGCTGATTACGCGCGATAAGAATGCTGGACGACAACTCGCCGATGCGCGGGAACGCACGGGCGTAATGGCTGAAGACATCCTCGATAATGACCGCGTCGATATCCAACTCTTCCCCGGAACGGCCGGTAATGTCTTTCAACATGCCGAAAAACAGCACTTTGATTCGCACAACCGCCATACTAACAGACTGAGTTTTCGTGCTTTGCGTTCCCTTTATTCCGCGCCGATTTCCTTCAGGACACGGTGCGCTTTGTAGACGGTGCGAAGCGCTTCGACGATGCCCTGGCTGGCGACGTGAACCGACCGCGCCTGTTGATCGGTGAACACAAACCGGTTGGGCAACCCTTCGATGTTTCCATCGAATATTATGCCGACGATTTCCCCCTTGGTATTCACCGTGGGACTTCCCGAATTGCCGCCATGCGTGTCGTTGGTGGTGACGAAATTAAACGGAGTATTCAAACGAAGTGCGGCCTTGGACTGTAGCCATCGTTCAGGCAGTTTGAAAGGCGGCTTACCGGTCGCCCGCCCGTAAATCCCCTCCACCGTGGTGGCATAGGGCACGCGCTTACCCGCGGCATCCTCATAGCCGCGCACGGGCCCGAAGCTAAGACGCAGCGTAAAAGTGGCATCGGGGTAGCTGCGCTCGCCCTCGACGGCGAACTTGGCCTGGGCGATCTTCGAAGCATTCGCCGCGACAACGGCCTCCACGTTGTCCTCGTACTGCTTGCGGTACCGGCGCGCGGGTTCGTCCAGAATCAGGGCCAGGCGAATCATTCCATCAGTGGACTTCTGGATGGCCGCGGGGTCCGAAGCCAATTGTTTCCGGTACTTCACGTCATCAAGACGGCTGGTGGAGACATAGTGGTCCGCGGCCTGTTTCGGGGTCTTTCCCTCCAGGATCGCTTTGAAGGTGGCATCCTGCACCCCAAGATGCTGCTGGAGAAAACGAAAATAATCCGTCAGGACGGCCTTTTCCATCTCCGGGTTGATGGGCGCCGTGCTGTACATTTCCTGTTCGAGCGATGGGAGCGCGGAATCCGTGAACTCGCGGAGACGTTCGCCATCCGGCTTCTGCTTCTCCGCGGCATAACGGATGATGTTTCTCGCGAGCGACATCAACCGGGAACCTCGCGTGGCACTCGATTCGAGAAGCCAGTAGGGCTTGTAGATAGATCGATACGTCTTATAGGCAGCCGCGATTTCATTCCATGCATTGCCGTACCGGGCCCGGCTGGTTGCGTCGGACTGAACCGCTTTTCGCAATTTTTCTTCTTCGGCGCGTTTCCGCGCCATCAGTCCGGGCTCTCGGAGACCGCGTAGAAATCCGGAGTAGGCCTTATAGCTGTTCTGAGCGCTTTGCAGTTCTTCCTGCGCGACGCGGTGGTTTTCCGCACTGGTGGCGCCGAACGCCTCAATAGCGCGAACCTGCGAATGCAGCCGGGCAAGTACAAGCGGGTAAGAAAGGTCGCGGCTAAACTCGAGTTGGGCCATGGTCATCAGGCGGCCGGTGGCGCCCGGATGGCCGGGAACGAATGTCAACTCGCCGTCCCGAACGCCTTCCTTGCTCCACTTCAGAAAATGGCTGACGGTAGCAGGGCGGCCCTTCTCGTACGCGCGAAACATCGCGAAGTCGAGGCAATATCGCGGATAGGTGAAGTTGTCCGGGTCGCCTCCAAATGCCGCGATGCTGTACTCCGGCGCGAAAACCAAACGGACGTCGGTGTACTTTCGATACCGATAAAGGTGATATTGCCCGCCGGAATAGAGGGTCACGACATCGCAGCGAGTCCCGGTTTCCGCCGTGCACTCTTTCTCGAGGCGCGACATATTCGCTTTTCGAACCCGGTTCGCCTCGGCGTCGGGGGTTGAGTCCGTTACGCCGGCCTTCACTTTACCGGAGACGTCTTGAATGTCGAGCAGGACGTTCACTTCGAGCGCCGGGCAGGCTTTCTCGTCCGATTGCGAGGCGGCATAGAAACCGTTCGCCATATAATCTTGCGCCGGCGTGCTCAACTGTTGAATGCACTCGGCGCCGACGTGATGGTTCGTGAACAGAAGTCCGTCCGGCGAAACGAAGGACCCGGATCCGCCGTTGTTGAATCGTACGGAGGATAGCCGCAGATGATCGAGGAACTGGTCCGTAACCTCGAAGTTATATCGTTCTTTCACCAGATCTTTCGGAAAACGATTGAACAACCACAGGCCTTCATCGGCCTGGGTGGTAGAGGCGGCGAGAAGGATCAGTATCGGGAAAACGATGGCGCGTTTGGGCATAAATGGCAGGAAGTTTGAGCGTTAACAGTTCGATGACGCATCTGGGGCGGTACACGTTACAGAAGTTTGGCAATTCGTATGCTATACGATTATCAATATAAATAACTTATTTGTTATTAGTAACTTACAGGAAATCGCAGTTCACTTTCCCGACATGCTGTGCGATACTGAGTGTAGAGATATTTTATAGCCATGACGCAGTTGGGCGAGGCGGTAGCCCGATACAACAAACTGATTGAGACGAGTCCTTACAGGGACTTGGCATGGGCAGATGAGCTGCGCGAACAGATGCAGGCCAAACACCTGACCGTTGGCGGACGGCCGATTTGCCCGGTGTTGAGACCTCATTTTATCACGCGGCGGCAATACAAAAATCTCGTGAAAGCGGCCGAATCGTTGTTTGGTGCGCTGGACCGGATCAAGCACCTGGCGCTTGCCAATCCCGCGCTACTGGCGCGCATGGAACTGCTGCCGGCCGAAAAGATGCTGGCTTCCGTCGACCCGGGCTATCAGTATCTGGCGGTCACTTCGCTGCTCGACACCCACATCGAAAACGGGCATCTGCACTTTGTGGAATGCAACTCGGACACCGCCAGCGGCGTGGTTTATGGGGAGATGCTGTCCGAGTTGTTCTACGATGCTTTGCCGGTGAAAGATTTTCGCAAGCGGCACACGCTGACCAAACTGGGCGGCATGAAGTATTTCCTCCAGGCGCTGTTGAAGGCGTACAAGCAATTTGGCGGCAAGAAGTCCCCGCAGATCGGCATTCTGGAATTCCGTCAACCCTTTCAAACGGTGGATTCGGGCGAGTATTTGCTGCTTCGCGAGTATTTCGAGCGCGAGGGTTACCCGACTCAGGTGATCTATCCCGATCAACTGGAATACCGGGCCGGCGTCTTGAAGCAGGGAGATTTCCAGATCGATCTGATTTACCGCCGGGTGAAGGCGCAGGAATTTCTAATCCGGTTCGATCTCACGCATCCGCTGGTGCGTGCTTATCGCGAGCATGCGGTGTGCATGGTGAACAGCTTCCGTTCCGAGCTCGGCCACAAAAAAGCGATCTTCGATCTTCTCACGGACGACAATATCACGGCCGGTTTTCCAGCCGCCGAACGCAGAGCCATCCGGGACTACATTCCCTGGACGAGACTGGTAAGCGCGACGAAGACTTCTTATAACGACAAGGCTGTGGATCTGATCGACTTCATCCTCCAGAATCGCGAGAAACTCGTGCTGAAGCCGAACGATGATTCGGGCGAACAGCATACCGTGCATGGTTCCGAGACCGACGACGCCGGGTGGGAGCGGGCGCTGAAAGCCGCCATGCGCAATCCCTACGTTGTTCAGGAGCGAGTCGCCCCGGCCAGCGCGATGTTTCCGGTGTTGCAGTGGGGCGCCCTGGAGATGCGCGAACTGAAAGTGGACGTGCATCCGCACTCCTACCTCGGAAAAGTGCAGGGCTGCTCGAGTTGGGTTACGGCGGATGGTCCGGCGGGTTTCTCCTCGATCTCCGGCCTTGCGCCCACCTTTATTCTCGAGAGCCGGTAAAACCTCCATAATTCGGGCGCGGGTACCATCACTGCGGCCTTCTGTCTGCCGCGCCTGATAATAATGAATACAGGCGATATGGCTCACTCACAACCGGACGAAGGTCTGCTGTTCAAACGGCTCGAAGAGGTTTTAGCGCCCGATGCATTGAAGGTATTGACAACTCTGGGGTTACCCGGCCTGTCCGGCCAGAGCGACGATCGGCCCGCGTTGGTTGTCCTCGCGGCCGGCAAAGGCACCCGGTTTGGAGCCGACCCGAAATGCATCCAGCCCGTGAATGGCAAGCCGCTGGCCGCGCATTCCATCGATGCATTTCATGAAATCGCTCCGGCGCCTGCCGTATGCGTCGTAGGTTACCGCAAGGAGGATGTGGCGGCAGCGCTGGGCAACCGCAACGTCTATGTGGCATCCGCAAACCCTGCGGGAGGAACCGGCTTTGCGGCGTTCGAAGCTCTGAGCGTGCCGGAGTTGGCGGAACGGGATTTCCTTCTCGTTTTGACGATGGGCGACCGGGTCGTTCCAGCGTCGATTTTCCGCAGGATTCTCGGCGTTCATCATGAGGGCGCGCGCGAGGCGGAGCTGACGTTTCTGACGGCAGTGCATGAGGTGCCTCGCCAGGCGGGCAAGGGCCGCATCCGCCGCAATGATTCCGGCCGCGTGTTGAACATCGTCGAAGAGCGCGACCTGCCGCCCGACGAATCGCCGTCCGGGCCGGTCGAATGCAACTGTCCGCTGTATGTCATTCGGGCCAAATCTCTATTCCGCCATCTGCGGGAAGTGACGAACGGGAACGCGCAGGGCCAGTATTACCTCACAGATATCGTTCAATCCATTGCCGAAGCCGGGGGAGAGATCCGTACTCTGACGATCACACCCGAGGACGAGGAGTATGAAATCCTATGCGCCGACGTGACACGGCCCGCGGACCTGGAGACTCTTGAAACCGTTCTCACCCGCAGAGCCGCCCCTCCCGGTGGCGCCATCGAAAAAGCAGTTCGGGCCATTACCGCGGATCGCCACCCCGGGCAGATTGCGTCCATCGCGAGGCAACTTCAGGAACTGGTGTCCACCATCGCCGCCGAAGACTTGTCTTTCCGTCCCGACCGTCCGGTAGCGATTGGAATCTGTGGCGGACGCGTCCGGATCGCGTTCATGCATCCCGACATGGCCCGTTTTTACGGACCGGCCTGGCAGATGCCGATCGGCGCGGCCACGGCGTCCGGACGCGAGCAGATCATAATGCTTGTGCAGGCGGCCGACGACGGCCGCGTACACCTGCTCCCGACGAGCTTCAAATTCCGCGAGCGCATCGATTCCATCCCGACCGCCGATCACATGTACCCGGAGCAGGTCTCCGGCTGGCATGAGTATGAGCAGTTCGGCACGCGCATGAGCGAAAGCCTGCTGCTGTCTCTCGGCTATTTCAGCGACGAGGAGTTGGAGCAGCGCCGCCGCAAGGAGCTGCCCGTGCCGCCGCCGGCGCTATGGGTGTCCAACAGCATGCGGCGTCCGTTTGCCCTCGTGCAGAATGCGATTGCCTCGTTGCGCACGCTCTCTTCCGGCGAACACGGCAGCCGCGTTCGGAACTACCTGGCGCGCGATACGTTCAGAGGTCTCCGGCTGGCTTCGACCGGTAGCATTCCGGAAGGCGGTTTCTCGAGTTCTTCGGCCGTCACCGTGGCGACGCAGAACGCCATCAACGCTCTCTGGGACCTTGGCATCGGCCCCGACGTGCTGGTCCAGCTCGCTTGCCAGGCGGAATACGGAACGGGGGTTCGCGCGGGCTCTCTCGATCAGGCCACTGAGCAGAAAGGGCGCTACAACGAAGGCGCGTTGATGTCGTCGAACCCGCGGGAGAACTACCGCGTCATCGGCACATTTCCCGTGCCGTCCGACCGGTTTCGCATGTTTTTCCCTTACACGGTGGAACGCGACAGGACAGCCTGGCGATGGTCGTGCGGCACATACGGCGAAATGGCCGGTTCCGGTCCTCTGACGACCGGAGAGATGCGAAAGCTTACGGGAAAGGCCGCCGAAATCGCCGCCATCCTGCTGCGGCTGCCGCTGGATCGGGATTTCTTTCAGTTCATCGAACAGGACCTCTTCGAGGATGGCCTTCTGAGCAAGGAGAACCAACGCTGGATCTGCTCGGTACTTCAAGAGCTTCCCCTGCTCTCCTCGCAGGACGATCTAAGGACCCGCGTGATGGCGAACCAGTCCTGGTATGCGGAACAGATGGTGACCGTAAACGGCATGGAACCCGCGACGGCTGAACAGATGGCCGCGACCACGCTGGAGTCGTTGTTCGCGGGGTGGCGGAATCCGGTGCTGAAACGGTGCGACTCCTCCGGCAATGTTGTTTGCGAAGAGGGCGTTCCTCTCCGCGCCATGGTGGCCTACCTGTTCGGTGAGGTCGCAAAAAACTTCTACCTGCTTCATCATCCCGAGCTGTGGATCGAATATGTCACGCTCTCGCAGCGAGGTGACCGCTGCTTCGATATCGATCCAACCCGCCTGCCCTCCCGCGCGGATATGGAGCGGCCCTTGGAATGGGAGCGGGACTGGAGCGGTCCGGAACTCCTGGAGGAGTGGTTGCGGCGATTCCAGGCGACTCCAGTCGATTACAATCGAGGGCTGGATGACGCGGCACTAACCGGCGAAAAGCTGCCGGAATTCCACCGGCTTGAGGGATCGAACTTCTTCCGCGGCCTTGCGCTGATTGATGTGGCGGAAGCGATGCTAAAACGCGCATTTGGCGAAAACACGGTGGCGGTTCGGGTCAATGCGGCTGGACAGGGCGATTATTTCCAGGTGCACGTAGACCGGCAGAAAGCCGATCCCGAAAGTGTCAAGTCCTTCATTCGAAACGCTTTCTATCGCCGTTTCGGGCTTTGGTCCCAGCCCCACTTCGTGGAGGTCCATCCCGGGGGTGGAGCCGTCGGTGTACGCCTCGACCGGTTCGATACGCTTGGGACGCTGATCGGAAAGCTGCAATCCTGGTCAGCACGCTAATGCCTGATTCTCTATCGAATTGATAGAATGTGATCCAGGACCTAATGGATCGCCGACGTTTTCTCTCTGCCGCTTCCGCACTCCCCCTCTCTCTAATAGGATGCGGGTCTTCTGGTAACAGTGATGGGGAAACGACGCTCCGCAATGTCTCCTACGATCCCACTCGTGAACTGTACCAGGAAATCAACCAGGCCTTCGGACGCGAATGGCAGGCGGCGGGAAATCCGGCGGTTGTGGTCGAGCAGTCGCACGGCGGCTCAGGCAAGCAGGCACGCGCCGTAATCGACGGACTGGAAGCCGATGTTGTGACGCTGGCGCTGGCGTATGACATCGATGCTATTGCCGAGCGGTCGAAGTTCCTGCCTGCGAACTGGCAGCAGCGGCTGCCAAACAACAGTTGTCCTTTCACGTCAACGATCGTGTTTCTGGTACGGAAAGGCAATCCGAAGAACATTCGGGACTGGGACGACCTGGCGAAGCCCGGCACTGTAGTCATCACGCCGCATCCGAAGACCTCCGGCGGCGCACGCTGGAACTATCTGGCGGCCTGGGGTCACGCAAGCCGGAAGTACGGAGGCGATGAAACAAAATCCCAGGAATTTGTTTCGGCAGTTTACAGAAACGTCCCCGTACTTGATTCGGGCGCGCGCGGATCGACGACGACCTTTGCGCAGCGTAAACTCGGCGACATACTCATCGGATGGGAGAACGAAGCTTACCTGGCGCGGAAGGAGTTTGCCGCTGACGGATTCGAGATTGTGGTGCCTCCCACGAGTATCAACGCGGAGCCGCCTGTCGCGCTTGTGGATCACAATACCGGAAAACATGGAACGCGAAAGGTGGCGGAGGCTTACCTGCAATTTCTGTATACTCCCGAGGGGCAGGAGATCGCGGCGAGGCATCACTACCGGCCATCCCTGCCGGAGGTGGCTGAACGGCACCGTGCCGATTTTCAACCGGTCGCGCTGTTCACCGTGGACGAGATGTTCGGCGGCTGGAAGGCGGCGCACGAAAAGCACTTCCGCGACGGCGGATTGTTCGACCAGATCTATCAGCCGGGAACGTAATCGGTGGCGAGACACAGATTTATTCCCGGATTCGGCCTGACCCTCGGGTTCACTGTTTTTTACCTGAGTGTTATTGTGCTGGTGCCGTTGTGGTTCCTGGTGTTGCGTACGACGTCGCTGAGTTGGGCCCAGTTCTGGGCGATCGTGGTTGACCCGAGAACATTGGCTTCGCTGCGGTTGACGCTGCTGGCTTCTTTCGCCGCGGCGGCGGTGAATGCGGTCATGGGTTTCCTGGTCGCGTGGTCGCTGGTGCGGTACCAGTTTCCGGGGAAACGCGCAATCGATGCAATCGTGGATCTGCCGTTCGCATTGCCGACCGCCGTCTCGGGCATCGCGCTGACCGCGATCTACTCGAGCAACGGATGGCTCGGCAGCATACTGGAGCCGCTGGGGATCAAGGTAGCGTTCACGCCCCTCGGGATCACCGTGGCACTCATCTTTATCGGGCTGCCGTTCGTAGTGCGCGCGCTGCAACCGGCGCTCGAAGATCTCGATCCGGCGGTGGAAGAGGCCGCGGCCATTCTGGGCGCCGGACGCTGGCAGACGTTTCTCCGCGTGATTCTGCCGGCGGTTACACCGGCGCTGATCACCGGATTCACCATGGCGTTCGCGCGCGCGGTGGGCGAATACGGGTCCGTCGTGTTCATCTCCGGGAACATGCCGCTGAAGACGGAGATCGTGTCGCTGTTGATCATCGCCAAGCTCGAACAGTTCGACTACGCCGGCGCCACCGCGCTGGGAAGCCTGATGCTGGCGATCTCCTTCGTGCTCCTGCTGGCGATCAATTCGCTCCAATGGTGGACCGCGCGGCGATATCAAGGAAACTGATTTCGGAAATGATACAAACCGCGAAGACTACCGAGCCTGCCTGGATGCGAACGATTCTGCTCGGCATCGCGCTGTTGTTCCTGCTGTGCTTCCTGGTGCTGCCGCTGGCGGCGGTGTTCACGGAGGCACTGCGGCGCGGCTTTGGGGCCTACCTGGCGAGCTTTCGCGATCCGGCGGCCCTGTCGGCGATCCGGTTGACGTTGCTGGCGGCGGGCATCGCGGTTCCGGCGAATCTCGTGTTCGGTCTGGCGGCATCCTGGGCGATCGCCCGGTTTAAGTTTCCGGGGCGCAATCTGCTTGTCACGCTGATCGACCTTCCGTTCGCCGTGTCGCCGGTCATCTCGGGATTGATCTATGTGCTGCTGTTCGGGATGCAGGGGGCGCTCGGTCCCTGGCTGGCGCAGCATAACATCCAGATCATCTTCGCCGTACCGGGCATCGTGCTGGCGACGGTGTTTGTGACGTTCCCGTTTGTGGCGCGCGAGCTGATTCCGCTAATGCAGGAACAAGGCAGCGAGGAAGAGGAAGCCGCGCTACTGCTGGGCGCAAGCGGCTGGCAGACGTTCTGGCGTGTGACGCTGCCCAATATCAAGTGGGGATTGCTCTACGGCGTGATCCTATGCAACGCCCGCGCGATGGGCGAGTTCGGCGCCGTCTCGGTCGTGAGCGGGCACATTCGCGGTAAGACGAACACGGTCCCGCTGCATGTCGAAATTCTGTATAACGAGTACAATTTTGTCGGTGCGTTCGCAGTGGCGAGCTTGCTTGCCCTGCTGGCGCTTCTGACACTGGTGATCAAGAGTGCACTGGAATGGAAGATTCGCGCGGAGACGGCGGCACTACAAGCGGAGGAAGCAGCGTGAGCATTGAGGTGCGGAACGTCAGCAAGACGTTTGGCGGCTATGTCGCGCTGCGCAATGTCAGCCTTTGTGTCGGCAACGGAGAGTTGGTCGCACTGCTTGGCCCTTCGGGCTCAGGAAAAACGACGCTGCTTCGCATCATCGCCGGACTGGAAGTGCCTGACCCCGCCGATGGGAGCGCGGTAATCGTCGCCGGGGAGGAAATCTCGGTACGCAACGCCCAGGAGCGGCGCGTCGGCTTTGTGTTTCAGCACTATGCTCTGTTCCGGTACATGACGGTATTCGAAAACATCGCGTTTGGATTGCGAGTGCGGCCTCGCAAGGAGCGCCCCGCCAAGGCCGAGATTCGCGAACGGGTGAACCGGCTGCTCGAATTGATTCAACTGGACGGGTTGGCGCATCGTTATCCGGCGCAGCTTTCCGGTGGTCAGAGGCAACGTGTGGCGCTGGCGCGGGCGCTGGCGATTGAACCAAAGGTGCTGCTGCTTGACGAGCCGTTCGGTGCGCTGGATGCAAAGGTACGCCAGGAACTCCGGCGCTGGCTGCGGCGCTTGCACGACGAGATCCATGTGACCAGTGTGTTGGTGACACACGATCAGGACGAGGCGCTGGAGGTGGCAGACCGGATCGTGGTGATGAACCAGGCGCGGATCGAGCAGACAGGTACGCCGGAAGAGGTGTTTCACAACCCCGCGTCGCAATTTGTAATGGAGTTCCTGGGCCATGTGAACCTGTTCCATGGGCGTGTGGAGTCGGGCAAAGCCGTGGTATCGAACGACGCGTCAGCGGGAGCACCCATTTTCGTGCGGCCGTTCGATTTGGAGATTCACCGGGAGGCGAGGGGTGCCGCTCCGATGCGGGCGCGCGTGAAGCGGATACAGTCGGCGGGGCCGAGCGTGAAAGTGGAACTGGCCGGAGACAATGGGCAGCCGATTCTGGTGGAGATGTCTCACGACCGGCTGCGAGAACTCTCGCTGCACCGGGATGACGAGGTGTTTGTGAATCCGCGGGAGGCGAAAGTATTTCTGGATGACTATTCGATCTGACGTGGTTGGTGCCCCGTGCCGGTGTTGCATGCGAAACTACAAGCGGAGCCCGTGAAGACTCTTACCAAACGAACCCAATACAGCCTGCGCGCTCTGTACGCCCTTACCCGCAACTATGGAAGCGGGCCGACGCTCATTACGCAGCTTTCCAAGGAGCAGGCTATTCCGAAGAAGTTTCTCGAACTGCTCCTGTTGTCGCTCAAGGGTCACGGCCTGGTCGCGAGCAAAAAGGGCAGGGGTGGTGGATACTATCTCGCGCAGCCGCCAGATCAGATCACGATCGGTTCGGTGATCCGCATGATTGAAGGTCCGCTGGCGCCGCTGCCTTGCGCGAGCGAGACCCGCTTCCGCAAGTGTGATGAGTGCCTCGACGTTGAGACCTGCGAGACACGGATCGTGATGCGCGAGGTGCGGGATGCCATTGCCCAGATTCTTGATCGAACCACGCTCGCCGAATTGTGCAAGCGGGTCGATGAGGCACGCGAGAAGAAACAGGATGCGGGCGCGTTGATGTACTACATCTGAGGGAGCAAGAACCCGCCCAACACCGCTATCGAAAGTCCCGGCTGCGAACGGGAAGGGAAGGCGTCTTTTCGCCGCTATTCAGCCGGAGGAGATCGCTTGACCAGTCCCAGACGCGGTTGACCACGACGTGCAAAACCTGCCCTTCCCTCTGCACCACGCCCTGGCAGCCGAGCAGTTTTCCCCCGTAGACCGCGCGGCGATATTTTTCGTGGACGTGCTTCCAGACGATCAGATTCATCGCTCCGGTCTCATCTTCGAGCGTCAGAAAAATCGTGTTTTTGGCCGTCATCGGCTGCTGCCGGAACAGAACCAACCCGGCAACGGTAACGACTTTTCCGTTGGAGGTCCGTCCGAGTTGTTCCGCCGTGATCACGCGCCGCGCCCGCAGACCGGCTCGCAGGAAAGCCAGAGGGTGCTCGCGCAGCGTCAGCCCTGTCGCCCGGTAGTCTTTCACCACTTCCTGGCTGGGCGTCAGGGGCGGCAGTTCCACTTCCGGCTCTTCGAACAGATTCGCCTCTGAATGCAAAAATAACGGCGGCATCTTTCCCTCCAGCGCGCTCGCTTTCCAAAGCGCCTGCCGCCGTCCGAGTTGCATCGATCCGAATGCATCGGCCTGGGCCAGACGGTCCAGCGCGGTGCGCCCACACCCGGCCCGCCGGGCAATTTCGTCCGGCGAGCGATAGCCCTCGCCGCGTGCCTCGACCAGTGCCAGCGCATCTTTTTCCGCGAGGCCCGCAACCAGGCGCAGTCCCAGCCGTACCGCGTGCCGCGTGGAGCCCTGCACCGGTTCGAGCGTCGAATCCCATTCGCTCCGGTTCACGTCGATGGGGCGGACCTCCACACCGTGGCTGCGCGCATCCCGAACCAGTTGCGCTGGCGCATAAAAACCCATCGGCTGGCTGTTCAGCAAGGCGGCGCAGAACACGTCCGGATAGCGGCATTTCAACCATGCCGAGACGTAGACGAGGTTGGCGAAGGAGATGGCGTGCGCTTCCGGAAAGCCGTACGTGCCGAAGCCTTCAATCTGGCTGAAGCAACGCTCGGCGAAGTCCTGCGGATATCCGTTGGAAAGCATCCCGCTGATGAAACGCTCGCGAAACGTCGCGATGGTGCCAACATGCCGGAACGTGGCCAGGGAACGCCGCAACTGGTCCGCTTCGGTGGGGGTGAAACCGGCTCCGATAATAGCGATCTGCATCGCCTGCTCCTGGAACAGCGGAACACCCAAAGTCTTTTTCAGGACCGCTTCCAGTTCCCGGCTCGGGTAGGAGACCGGCTCCTTGCCCTCTCTTCGCCGCAGGTAAGGATGCACCATGTCGCCCTGAATCGGCCCCGGCCGCACGATGGCTACTTCGATGACCAGGTCATAAAATTCTTTCGGCTTGAGCCGCGGCAGCATGGTTTGTTGTGCGCGGCTCTCCACCTGAAAAACGCCCAGGGAATCCGCCCTCTGCAACATCTCATACACGGCGGAATCCCCATGCGGAATGGTGGCTAAAGTAAGTTTCCTGCCATAGTGCCGCTCCATCAGCTCGAACGCTCTTCGAATGGCGGAGAGCATGCCGAGTGCAAGAATATCCACCTTCATCATGCCCAACTCGTCCAGGTCGTCTTTCTCCCACTGCACGACGGTGCGGTCTTTCATCGTCGCGTTCTCGACAGGAACCAGCTCGTCGAGACGCCCCCTCGAGATGACAAATCCGCCGACGTGCTGGGATAAATGCCGTGGGAATCCGACCAGCATTTTCGTGAGACGCAGCGCCAGGCTCAGGTGCCGGTCCGAAGGGTCGAGCCCGGCCTCGCGCACGCTCTCTTTCAATACGCCGTCGTTGCTCCAACCCCACACCGAACCCGCGAGCGCGCTGGTCACTTCTTCGGAAAGACCCAGGACTTTGCCCACTTCGCGGACGGCGCGGCGCGTGCGGTAATGCACCACGGTCGCGGTCAATCCGGCGCGGTCGCGCCCGTACTTCTCATAAATATGCTGGATCACCTCCTCGCGGCGGTCGTGCTCGAAGTCGACATCGATATCCGGCGGCTCATCGCGCGCCGCGGAGATGAACCGTTCGAACAGCAGCCCGTGCTTGACCGGGTCCACCTGGGTAATTCCGAGGCAATAACAGATCACCGAGTTCGCCGCCGATCCGCGGCCCTGGTGAAGAATGCCTTTGCTCGCGGCGAATTTCACGATCTCGTGGACCGTCAGAAAGTACGGCGCATACTCCCGTTCCCCGATCAGTTGCAGTTCATGCCGGATCTGCTTTCTGACGGCATCCGGAATTCCCTCCGGGTAGCGCCAGGCCGCTCCGGCCCACGCACGCCGCTCCAGATCCTGATAGGCGGACACCCCCGGCTCCACGATCTCCTCCGGATACTCGTAGCGCAGCTCATCCAGAGAAAACCGGCAGGCGTCCGCGATTTCGAGTGTAGCTTCGAGCGCATCCGGATAAGCGGAAAAAAGCTGGTGCATCTGCCGGGGAGATTTCAGGTCCCGTTCGGCATTCGCCTGTAATTGGAACCCCGCGTCCCGCAGCGTGCACCCTTCGCGAATACAGGTGACCACGTCCTGAAGCGGCTTGCGTTCGCGCGAGTGATAGAGAACTTCGTTCGTAACCACCGCCGGAATTCCGATATCCCGGGCGAATTCGGCTACGATTTGAATCCAACGCCGGTCATCGCCCCGGCAGGAATGCGTCAGCGCCAGATGGACCCTGCCGGGGAACATCGCGGCGCAAGTCCGGATATGCCCGGCCGCCGCTTCGTTCAGCGCATACGGGAATGGAAGGATAAACCGCTGCCCTTCGGAATATTCGGCCACATCCGCCAGGCTGAGATCGCACGTTCCTTTCGCGGCACGCCGTTTGCCCAGCGTGAGAAGCCGGGTCAGGCGTCCGTAAGCGGCCCGGTCCGTGGGATAGCAAAGCAAACTCGCACCGTTCGCGAGGTCAAGCCTGCAACCCACAATGAAGCGAGTGCCTGAGGTGGGGTTCTGCTTCAGGAAACTGTGCGCGAGCACGATCCCCGAAAGCGTATCCCGGTCCGTCAAAGCAATCGCTTTGAGTCCGGACAACGCCGCAGCCGCCATCAGTTCCCGTGGATGCGACGCACCCCGCAAGAAACTGAAGTTCGAAGAAGCCTGAAGCTCGGCGTATTCGCTCATATTCGCTACGGAAGATGCCCGTGCAAAAACCAGCGCTCTCCGGACCGGGTTGTTTCGCGGAAGATCCAGAATCGCGCCCCCCGCTCGTTTTCGATCCGGTAATAGTCGCGCGTTTTCCAGCGAGAAGGGCGATCATGCCACCATTCCGGAGTCAGCCGCTCCGGTCCTTCGGCACGCACAATCCGATGTAATTGACGGCCGATGCGAATCTGCACCGGTGACTTGCCCGGGATGATTTCGGCGATTTCAATCGGCGCCGGCGGTTCGATCAAACGCACCGGGCGCACGCGATTTTCCGGCCAGCAGGCGCTGGGCGGCAAAGCGTTGGTAACAGGAACGAATTCGGTGGAGGATTCGGGCAGCAGGCTTTCACGAATCTGGAACCGGCACACGCGGTCGAAGCCCAGCCGCAGCCCCAAACGGTCGAGGAACTCGTCCAGCGAGGTATCTTTCCCTATGCTGTCGCCGCAATGCGGGAGCGTCATCTGCACCGGCGCGGACGTGTCGACATCGGCGGCGCTCAGGATCATGATTTCAATGCCGAACCCCACATCGAAGGAGCTCATCCTCTCTGAGAAAAGGCGCATCAGGTGCGTGACGGACCGGCCTGGCTTGGAGGTGCGCACCTGCTGCCGGACGATGCTTCCATCCACGCGGTAGCAGTCGAGATCGAACTGGCGCGCCCCGCGATGCTCTTTTTCCAAACGCGTGCAGAGCTTCCGGAGCAGATCGAGTACGGTGCGTTCAATGGCCGCCGCCGTTCCGATGGGTTCCGCGAAGGTCCGTCCGGCGCGGTAGGGCGCGGGCGCACGATAGGGTGTGATCGGCTCCTCCGCAAGTCCAAGCACCTGATCCAATCGCAACAACACTCCCGGGCCATAGCGGGCCGCCAGCGAATCGGGAGGAATCCGCCGTATATGACCGATCGTCGTCAGCCCGACCTGGTCGAGCTCGGCCGCAGTCTCACACGCGATGCGCAGCGCCTTCACCCGCAGCGGATCGAGCGCGTTAGTCAGCTCTTCCCTTGTCACTACCGCCTGCTTGCTGAAACGGGCGAGCGCCCATGCTGCGCCCGCCGTATCCGCAATCGCCCCCCGAACGCGAAACTTCATTTCGCGAAGCTGGGTTTGCATTTCTTCGAGCAACGCATCTTCGCCGCCGAACAAATGCGCGCAGCCCGTGATGTCGAGCGCGATCCCATCGGGACCATCGTGAGCGGCCAGCGGCGAGTAGCGGTCGCACCACTCCACCAGACTCTGTTTCAGTTGCTCGTCCGCTTCCGGGTCGTCCAGCACGATGTTCAAGGTAGGCAGAAGCGTTCGCGCATCGGCCAGCCGCGCGCCGGGCTGGATCCCGGCGTCTCTCGCCGGATCGTTGACTGCGGCAATGTAGAGATGGTTTTTTTCTTCCTTCACCACCGCAAAGGCAGAAGATCGGCGCTGAGGATCTTTGCGCTCCAGGCGATCAATCATCAGGCGAGGAAAGAATAAGCACAAAAACCGCTGCCGCATCTCATCCCGCCAAGATGTTCGGATGAAGGAAGCCTGCTTGCCGGACTGGTTTGGATGCGAGCGGTTCCAACCGCCCATTTCTCCACGCGGCGTTCCACTGCCCTGGACGTCCACCCCGGCAGTAGGAAAGTTCAATTTCCCAACACGGTTCTTCGAATGTCGATCCGGGTGGCGCGGGGATAGGAGAAACCTGCCAGCGCGTGATAACAGACGCGACCGATGCGATTGCCCGGGAGGCCGCATCGGTAAGCAGGAAACCCGTTGCACCATGGCTTTCCGCCGCAAGCTGAAACCGGCGGCAAAGAGTCAGATCCGCGGTCTTCACGACGGCCAGGACCGCATCCACCTGAGGACAGCGCAATGCCTCCAGCGTGGCCCAGGCCAGATCCAGCGGGCGGCGCACCGCGACATGAATCAGCCGCTCCGGCTGGACGCCATAAGCCAGCAGCCCCAACGGGTGAAAGGTTCGATCAGAAGCGACGTAAACAATTTGCCCACCGGGGGAAGAGATGCGCGCCGCCAGCATCGCGGCAAAAGCAATTCCGCAAGCGAGGCCGGAGCTTCTCACTTCATGGACACAGCCGAGCGGCAAGCCACGGTAGGGGAGTCCGGCATCGATCTCCCGGGAAACCGGCACCGTTCGCGAAAATCGCCGCCGGATCGCTACAAGCGGCTCAATCGTCTCCCGCAGGCGGGCAGCCCGTTCTGGCGCAGAGACCGCCTGGGTTCGAAAGACACTCCCCATGACAGGTCCAGAATATCACAATATTCGCCTTTTATTCGCCTAGTTCACGCCACTGTGTTGAGGAAAGGGGAGCAAGCCGGCGTCGCGGGATGGCCGGATTACCTGCCAGGCTTTATTGTGTTTCTCGATCGCTTTCTGCGTGGGGCAACAGCAGCACAAACAGGCGCGGCGTTCCGCTCGAGAAGAGGAAGGATGGGCTGCACCAGAGACAATAGGGCTGCTTCGTCAACTTGCCAGTGCGTTTTGGACAGCCACTCTTTCACGGCTCCATAGATCGCCCCACTCACCAGGGATGCGGTCACTTCACGCGGTACCGGAAATCTGCCGGCCTGTTTTTTCAGACCCTGGAGGACAATCCTTCGAATCGCGAGTGTGACCGCGGCGTCGATCAGCGGCCCGGACGAGGTCTGGCGAGTACAGGCGGCATGGTCGCGGTGAAGGCCCTGAAGGTAATCGCCTACCGCAAGCACGATGGCGGATAGTCCGGAAGAGCAGTTCTCATCGAGGCAGACGTTCCGTTCTTCCAGCAGATTCTGAAAGTCGGCGCCGACCAGGGAGTTGAAGAGCTCGAACTTGTCGCTGTAATGGTCGTAGAAGGTTGCGCGGTTCACGGTTGCCGTGTCCGTAATGTCCTGAACGAGGATCTCACCCAAAGGTTTTTGCCGGAGTAGTTTTCTTAAGCTGTCCTGCAGGAGCCGCCGCGTGCGTTTTATCCGGGGGTCGCGAACACTTTGATCTGGCAACAAATTTAAACCTTCTGCTTTCAGATGTTATCAGCGCTTGAATCTTTCGCACAACATGTGTCGTCTAAGTAAACATCAAACAATGCTTAAACAGCATATGTTGTAAAGAAGGATTCCATGACGACTCTCTTGCAGATTGATTCCAGCCCCTTACCGGGTTCCGTGAGCCGCGAATTCACTCGCGAGTTTGTCCGGACCTGGAAAACAGCGCACCCGCAGGGCGAGGTCATTTATCGCGACCTGGCAGCCGATCCACCCCCGCCCATCGATGCCGGCTGGATTGACGCGGCATACGCTGCACCCGCCGCCCGCCGCCCGCCGCAGACGCAAACATTAGCCCTGTCGGACGAGTTGATCGGCGAACTGGAGCGCGCTGACGAATACGTGATCGGGGTGGCGATGCACAACTTCAGCATCCCCGCGGTGCTGAAGCTTTGGATCGACCAGATTGTTCGAAGCGGGCGCACCTTTGCCTATGGTAAAGAGGGTGCCAGAGGCCTTTTGCAGGGCAAAAAAGCCGCCGTCCTGGTCGCAAGCGGCGGGGTGTACGCACCGGGGACACCGGCAGCCGCCATGAATTACATTGAGCCGTACCTGAAAACCATCCTCGCCTTCCTCGGCGTGACGGACGTGAAGTTCATCGCCGCCGGGGGCACTGCCAGGATGATGTCGGGCGCCATAGATCGCCCCACTTTTCTGAAGCCCGTATTGGAAGAAGTGCGCGCCGCTGCCGCTTGAAACAGACAAACGGCTTGGACATTAATACCCACCCGGGATATGGTATATCGCCGGGAATGCCGCACACCATTTCGGGTGGCCGCTGTGGCCGAGCGACGGTCCGGGCTGCTGAATCCTTTGTATATTGCTTGTGCGCTGTCATCCCAACACAGCCAGGTCGATCTCGCGAAGGCGAGCGGGGTCGCCAATGATCTCAGCGTCTACGATCTTCCCGTTGGAAATGATGAAGCGGAGCACTCTGGATAGCTTGCCGCCCGGTGCCAGGATAAGGCCGACCGATCCATCAACCAGCGCAGGCTGCACGAATCGGGCCGCTTGCGAATACGCAATTGCGCCCTGAGCCCATTTCCGCGCGCCGCGTATCTCTCTTGGCGCCCCCGGACGCGCGGCGGCTTCGTCGATCCGCACGACGACATCGGGATCCAGCACGGCGAGCAGTCCTTCGAAGTCTCCGCGCCGCAGGGCTGAGAGAAACGTTTCCACAATTTCACGCTGCCCGGAAAGGTTGGCAGACGCCGCTGAATCAACTCCCTGAACCCGGCGCCGGGCGCGGCTGGCAAGTTGCCGCGCCGCTTCCGGTGTACGCCCGGCGATGGCGGCAATCTCCTCAAAAGACACGGCGAAGATATCGTGCAAGACGAAAGCGAGCCGCTCGGCGGGACTCAGCCGGTCGAGCACAACGAGCAGCGCGACACCAACGGAATCGGCAAGAAGAACTTCCTGCTCCGGATCGCTCCCGGCCGTTTTGTCCGTCACGGTTGTAGCCGCCCCCTCCTCCAGCGGCTCCTCCCCGCGCGACTTCCGCGAACGCAGCATATCGAGGCACACACGCGCAACCACCGTCGTGAGCCATCCGCTCAGGTTCTGGATTGTCTCGGCCTCGACGCGGCTCAACCGCAGCCAGGCCTCCTGCACGGCATCATCAGCCTCGCTCACCGAGCCGAGCATCCGGTAGGCCACGCCGCGCAGATGCCCGCGGTGCTCTTCGAATCGCTGTGCCAGCCAGTTGCTCTGATTCATCGTTCGTCTCCCTCACGGAGTGACGGATGAATCCTCGCAAACGTGACAGTCACAGTTTTCCGTCGCGATCCGTCCCGGTGTTGACAGTGCGAATTCAACACATTCCAAGGAGATCAACAATCATGCAAGCACGAATGAACAATCCGGCAACGGTCAACCCCGAGGCCATGAAGGCGCTGCACGCGCTGTGGTCGGCCGTAGAGAAAAGTGACGTGCCGCAGTCCACGCTCGGCCTGATCGAGATGCGTGCCAGCCAGATCAATGGCTGCAGTGTCTGCGTTGACATGCATGCGCGCCAGTTGAAGCAGGCCGGCGAAACCGGCGAGCGTCTCTTTACGGTGGCGGCCTGGTATGACGCACCATACTTCAACGAGGCCGAACGCGCGGCGCTCGCTCTTACCGAAGCCGTTACCCGCCTCAGCGATCGTTCCGACCCTGTGCCGGACGAAATCTTCAATGAGGCTGCCCGGCATTACGACGAGCAGGCGCTCGCGGCGCTTATCCTTGCCATCGCGACGATTAACGTCTGGAACCGGCTCAACGTCAGCACACGGCAGATTGCCGGGGAGTGGATGAAATCGGCCGAAGCCCGGGAGTGGATCGAGAAGAACCACGCGGCGGCACGGTGAACCGGTTACGGGTTCCGGCCGAGCAGGACAAGCAGCAGCAAAACGGATGTGAGGATTGAGCACGCTGTCCGGATGGTGTTCCATCGATTCCAGCGCGGCTCAAACTCGCTCCGTGCACGCTGCTTCATCGGCTCGCTTATCGAGCCGGTGTCCAGTTTCTGAAGCTTGTTGTTCATCGGTATGTTGATGGTGAACGTCGGCAACTGCACGCCAAGAATATAAACGAGCGTGGCAACGATCAGTGTCAAACGATTGGCTGCGTCCAGCTCCCGGATGCCCAACAAAGCTGCGGACACCAGCGCCAGAACGGAACCCACCCATACAAAGACAAACAATGGCTGGCTGCGCTGGATGACACCGTCAATCGCCTGAAACGTCCGGATGAAACCCTCGTCATCGAGCTTCGCGATACCCGGCATCACCACAACGGCAAACGCGAACAAAAACCCGGCCACCAGGGAACAAAGAACGGCCGCCAGCACCAGTACAAACGACAAGAGCGTCATGTTCCTCCCTTCACTCGTACAGGTAGTACACATTCGTCTCCCAATCTTTCGGATCGGGCTTGTCCATGCCCACCACGGTGTACTCCTCGACGGTAAGGGTTGGCTTCAAGCTTTGCGTCTTGACATAAGCCTGAATGTCGCGGTGAACTTCGTGCAGTTGGTCGTAGCTGCCTTTTACGGCCGCCCGCACTGCTTTGGACTCGGATACTGGATCCTCCATAAGAAATTATGTCTTGCGTGCTCACCAGGATGGTCGTTTGGGAATGCCGGAAATCGACAAGGGGTCTCGTGGCGAGCTTCGCCTTTTTGCCGGCAAATCTCCTCTCAGCATTGCGTAAATTTTGCAACGACCCTACCGCTTGCCGATAATCTTTTCGCGCAAGGCCCTTATGATCGCGTGCTTTCGGAAGCATCGGCTTCGGTGTTCGGCGTGCTGTGTGTTCCCGGCATGTACCACCACATAAAGCAACTGATGTACACGGTGCGGATAGGGGTGCCGGATCCTCGATTCGGGAATATGCTGCTTGAACAGTTCGGCGGGGCAAACGGGGAACTGGCCGCTGCGATGCAGTATTCGATCCAGGGCCTGAACTGTGACGATCCCGACCGCAAGGACCTGCTGATGGATATCGGAACCGAGGAACTGAGCCATTTAGAAGTAGTGGGAACCCTGGCGCGCATGCATCTTAAACCAACGAAGACCGACCGGCGCGCGGCTCATGCCGACCCTCTGATCGCCATCGCCGGCGGGGGAGGTGTCAATCTTTTCAATTCTATGGGCAACGCGTGGACAGCCGACTATCTGAAGATCACCGGCGAGCTCGACGTCGACTTGCGCAGCAACATCGCCGCAGAGGCCCGCGCGAAGATCGTTTATGAGCGTCTTATCAACTTCACTGACGACCCTGGAACAATCGACGCGCTCCAATTCCTGATGACCCGGGAAATCACCCACATGAAGGCATTTACGGCCGCGCTGGAGAGCATGGGCAAACCAGCCTTTTCCATCGGTCGCATTCCGCCCACCGCGGGTCTGGTCGACCAGTATTTCA
>DASTMK010000408.1:0-3919 GCA_035714225.1 Bryobacteraceae bacterium
GCGGCGCTTTGCGAACGGATTTCAGACGCAGGTGAGCTATACGTACTCCAAAGCCATCGCGTTTACCGACGAAGTGGACAGCTCGCTTTCCTTCAACGCGCCCTCGGCTCTGGCGAGAAACCGCTCGCTGACCAACTACGACCGCACGCATAACCTGCAAGCGGCCTGGGCGGCGGAGCTTCCCTTCGGACGCGGCAAACGCTGGGCAAACCAGGGGGGCATCGGTGGCGCGCTTCTCGGAGGCTGGCAGTTGAACGGGATCTTCAGCAGCTACAGCGGCACACCCTTTACGGTCACGTCGGCGGGTACGTCGCTGAATGCTCCAGCGAACACACAGACGGCAGACCAGGTCAAGCCAGAGGTGAAAATCCTGGGCGGCACCGGACCGGGGCAGGCATACTTCGATCCGCTCGCATTCGCTCCCGTGACCGACGTCCGGTTCGGCAACAGCGGCTTGAACATCCTGCGCGGACCGGGAGTAGTGAACCTCGATCTGGGGCTTTTTCGCGAATTCTCCGCGACCGAACGGGTGAAAATTCAGTTCCGCGCCGAGTCCTTTAACGTCACCAATACACCCCATTTCAGCAATCCCGGAACCAACGTTTCGAACCTCCTGCTGGGGGCGGACCGTTCCGTT
Organism: Bryobacteraceae bacterium; assembly: GCA_035714225.1. Classification (GTDB taxonomy): domain Bacteria; phylum Acidobacteriota; class Terriglobia; order Bryobacterales; family Bryobacteraceae; genus CAADGY01. The sequence goes on from DASTMK010000408.1 coordinate 638, forward strand.
TCGGCGTTGCGCGGATATGCCGAGATCCTGAGCGCTCAGGAAGATGAGCGCCAGTTCCGCCTGGGGCTGCGCATCAGCTTCTAGAGTGCTGTCACAACCGCTTGCTCACGCGCGCGGCTCGGTAACATCTTTGTTTCCGGGCCGCGACGGCCACGGAGCGTTGCCCGCGCTGGAGCTATCATCATCAAGAGCGTGAAGGCGCACCCGTTATGACACGAAGCTCCATTCGCAGGACCACAATTGGCTTGCTGTTTGCGGTTCTTCTGTTGCTTGCCTACCGGGGCTCAGGCGCGGACCGGCTGGAAGGGCGCATCCTGGACGAGAAGACCGGCCAACCTGTCGCAGCCACGCTGCTGCTCTCCGACGGAGAAGGAAGACCGGTCGAGGTGGACGGCGAGCATTCTCACGTTCAGTACCTGGGTAAACGCAGATGTTACGTGGACGGCGCCTTCGTATTGAATGCCCGCCCGAGCCGTCTTTTGATCGAGGTTCGGCGCGGTTTAGAAACGGTCCCACTTCAAACGGAAGTGGACCTGACCCGGCACGGAAGCGATCCCTTGACGCTCCGCCTGCGGCGCTGGATCGATATGCGCGAGCAGGGCTATGTGAGCGGCGACACGCATGTTCATTTCCTGTCGCAAGCCGAATCGCACCTGCAAATGCGGGCGGAAGACCTGAATGTTTTGAATCTCCTGGTCAGTGACTTCACGAATGACAAAGAGAAGTTCACGGGCAAACTCGATCCGGTATCGACGCCAGGTCATGCCGTATTCGTAGGCCAGGAATCCCGGGATTGGCAGAACGGGCACGTTCTCCTGCTTGGGATCAACCGGATTGTAGAGCCCTTCGAACCATTCGGAGGTACTTTTCAAGGCCGAAACGAGCCCAACCTCGTGATGGCAAAGATCCTCAGAGAAGCGCGGCGGCAGGGTGGCGTTACCACCTGGGCCCATTTCTGCAATCTGCCGGGGGCCGAATCTCCCATCGACATCGCTCTCGGCCTGGTGGATGCCGTCGACCTGATTACCTATGACGATCCAACACAACTTCCCAGCCACTGGGGACCCTGGATAAACTCCGGCATGTCTCAAGCCGAGTTCACCGTCATGCGCTCCATGGATCTCTATTATCAGTACCTCAACTCGGGCTTTCAACTTCCGATTGCCGCGGGCACGGACAAGATGGGCGATTACATTCCGGTGGGCAGCAACCGGCTTTATGCGCGTCCGGTGAGCGAGCCGGACTATACAGGATGGCTGGCCGGACTGAAAGCAGGAAATGGTTTTGTCACAAACGGTCCGATGCTGACTTTCGAGGTGGAAGGCCACACGTCCGGGGACGTCGTACCTTTCACCGGAAGCCGCAAAGTGAAGGCGCGGGCGACGGCCCGTTCCATTCTTCCTTTCCAGAGTCTCGAAATTGTAGTGAATGGCGAGACGGCGTCCATCCGGAACATCGCCTCTTCGCGGCGCCCCGCGGATGGCTTGTACACGTTGGAAGTGGAAGGAACGTTCGATTTGAATCGAAGCAGTTGGATCGCGGCGCGCGTAGCTGAAAATCCCGCCAGTAAAAATCGCATCCTGCCTCGGGGACTGACCGTTTTTGCCCACACCAATCCGGTTTATTTTCTGCAAGATGGAACCAAGGTCCGGGAACTGTCTTCCGTGCGCTACCTTCAGAAATACATCCAGGGGACGATTCACTGGCTGAATACAAAAGCCCGGTTTCGCAACTCGTCTGAAAGGGAAGAAGCGTTGCGCCTTGCGGACCAGGCTCGCCGTCTTTATTCGGACTTGGAGATCCAAAAGTAATAATCATATTGGCGGCTGCTGGATCCGGATATATTGGCCTGGCAAGCGGAACTGGAACCGGATCGCCAGTTCCTGCGCGATCTGTGTGAAGTGCGCCTGGCGATCGAACCGACGGCCGCCGGGTTTGCGGCCGTCCGGGCCACAACGGAAGAGCTTAACGAGATCGCGCTCCAACTCGCCCGGCGGCAGATTCTCGCTCAGGACGGCCCATTGGATCAAATCATCGACGGCGACCTCGCATTCTACGCGGCGGTGGTTGTAGCCAGCCATAACCCTTTTCTCGAATACCTCAGCAGCGCGATTCGCCAGCCATTCCGGACCGCGCTTCTCTACATATCCCGCCGTCCCGCCAACCTCACGCTTGGCCTTGAAACGCATTTCAAGCTGTTGGAGGCGTTGCGGTCGGGCGATCCACTGGCCGCCCGCAAGGCTGCCGAAGAGGCGATCGGACTGGCGATGGTAGCTGTCGAAGAGGGCGCCCGGGCGCGAACAAAACCTGCCGTAACGCGGCGAAATCGAAGGGGACATCATCACGCATGACAACAGAATCGCGGGCCCTACTGGCGATTGAAACGGAAGCGGAATTCGTCTTCGGCCAGGCGCCAAAGCCTCTGCATTGTGGGTTTGACCTGACAATCGGTGCCGGTGAGGTGTACCCGGAAGTGAACTTCACGTTGCCGGCAATCGAGATCACGGCATCGAGCTGGCCGGAAATCGTGAGCCATTACGAGGACATCGCAACGCAGATCATCCGGCGGGCGGCGGCGCTTCAGGTCCCGGGGTTGGTACTCGAATTCGAACTGCTGCCAGCGATGACGGAAACGCCGGAGTGGGGCGCGGAGATCACCGGACTGCTGCACCGTCATCTAGAGCGCGCGCACGGCAAGACGGGCTTGCGCTCCGCCTTGCGCGTCACTCCCACCGATATTCGAGACCAGTTGAAACCACCTGTCCTGCGCCATGGTCCGGCCTGGGACCATTTGAGGCGCAGCTTTGAGCTATGCATTGCCGCGGGCGCTGATATCGTCTCCATTGAATCGGTGGGCGGCAAGGAGGTCCACGATCAAGCCCTGATGTATGGTGAGGTGCCGGGCATCCTTTTTGCGCTGGGCGTGTTGGCGCCGCGGGATATGGCGTGGCTCTGGGAAAAGATCGTTGATTTCTGCAAGGGCACGCGAGCCGTGCCCGGTGGAGATTCAGCCTGCGGGTTTGCAAACACCGCGATGCAACTCGCGCATCAAAAAATGCTGCCCGAGGTTCTCGCCGCGGTGGTGCGCGCTGCGTCTGCCGTTCGAAGCCTGACGGCTTTCGAACAGGGAGCCGTTGGGCCCTCCAAGGATTGCGCGTATGAAGGGCCGATCCTCAAAGCCATTACCGGACGCCCCATCTCCATGGAAGGCAAATCCGCTACGTGCGCCCACTTCAGTTCCGTCGGGAACATAGCGGGAGCGGTGTGCGACCTCTGGAGCAA